>DANW01000029.1:0-19996 GCA_002501605.1 Euryarchaeota archaeon UBA28 | reverse complement strand
GCTTCAGTCTCGGCTATAGTCTGCTCAGTAAATTCCGGAAGGATGTCGATTAGCTCCCTCATCTTGCCCTCCCTCATCAGATCGACCAGCTTCATGTCCCAAACGTACTGACTGTGGTTGTATATGTGCTCCTTGCTCATATCCTCCGGAAGGGGTGACTCCGTCACGAAGTGCCTGTGGGAGAGGCTGTGGCTACTGATCATAACCACCTTTTTTCCACTCTCCTCTATTGCCTCGGCACAAGCCCTGCCGAGAGCGGCGGCCTGCTCGTTCATGACTTCTGCAGAGTAGTAGTGGGCATTCCTGTTACTGCTGATGGTCACGATAGGCTTGTCCCAGTCTGGGTTGAGCATGTGGCACGAAGTGATGGTCCCGTAGTCCACTCTGAAGTCCTGATTTCTCATCATCTTGGTGATTATCCCGTGCTCCGACGCTTTCTCACGCATTTTTTCTGCTAGGTCTACGTCCACTTTGATATCGTAGTTGTACCTGAATATGTTTGGGAATACGGGGTCTACTGACTTGGACTTGAATTCAGGCAGGCCTAGGAAGTGCGTTCCTATGTATGTCTGCCAGTGAGGCGTAAAAATCACAAGGGCGTCATAGTCTATTGACTTCAGTTTCCTCGCGAGCCTGTTGTAGCCCCACCTCAGGGTCTCCCAGCCACCCTCTGAGACTGGCTCGTTCTGTTCTGGGTTCTCAGCGTAAACAACGTGAGGTGGGTGAGGAGCGAGGCATCCGAGTACGATTTCCCCCTTTGGCATGTAGTCCGAGATGAAGAAATCTAAAGAAAACCTTTCGGAGAAATACCAGACTTCATTGGTGAGAAATGAGACGGGGTGTCGTGAAGTGGGACAAGCCTCCGCTGTGGCCTGTGGCGATTCCCAGCATCTTGGGCTTTGTATCCGGTTGCCTCCCATACCTAGTTGAGTCGAAATACTTGAGTACTGAGTCGAAATTTTCTTTATTCGCTCCGTTCGCTATGGCCACAGTCGCTTGTTTGGCGATTTGTTTCTTGCAAGGCAGGTTCGATGCTAAAGCTGAGATGTTTCTCGGTTCTCTTTCTTCAATACTGTTCTCCTTGCTACCGCAGCTCATTTTCTTCGTCTGGTTCGTACCAGTGATACTGATATGGGTCCGTGAGTCCATTTTCGTGTGGAGGAAAGCCTATCCGGCGTTCAGGATAGGGGTCTGGTTGGGCCTTGGGGCTGCCTCAGGAGTCTACATGGGTGGAATCTTCGCCTTCAATGTGACTTGATTGCTCCCTCCTAGAATCAATCACCAGGCCAGTAATAAAGAAGGCGGGCAATGACGCCACAACAGCAGACCACATCAGCTCATCATCGAAATAGTGCATGGTGATCCTCACTTCCAAGGATGATTGGTCTGAAGAGCAGATTACCAGATGCGTATCGAAGATTGTCTTTGTATCGACTGCAGTGACCACTGATTCCCCGGGGCCAATCGTGTGGTTCGAATGGTGGGGCACTTCCAGAAGACCAGAGAAATCATGCCCCTCGGAGAACCCTCCTCTTTCAAAGAAGTCTACGACCTCGCTCCTAAGGGTAATGACACAGGTTAGTATCTCCTGTTGGGGGGTGGCTGAGGGAGAGCTTGCAAGGTTTGTCACCTCCACTGTCACAGGGTGGGATAAACTGTGGACCTCTACTGTATCGATAATGAAATCGCCCTCGCCCAACCTGAAATTCGGCACCTCATCATCGGTCCCGGGGCCGTCAACTATTGTGTGTAACATTAGACTCGCGCATAAGATGGTGAAAATTGTCGCAGTCGAGAGTGCCCTTTTGTTCGGAACTAGCGACTTCCATCCATGCATGGGCCTGTTTCGAAGAATTGGTTGCCAGCTGTGACAGAAAATAGCACATATTGCACCAAGTATCAAACCCGGAACAACATCAGTTATCCAGTGGATTCCAAGATACTGTATGCTGAAGAAGTAGATTCCCACATTGACCATGACAAACATATCGAGTTCCCTATGTCTCCAGTCCCTGATGGAAATCCCGAGATCTCTGCAGTGCAATCTATTGATGATCAACAGTCCAACAGGTAAGCCGAAATGCAAGCTTGGAAAGCCGTTGTCCATGGGGTCATTATTCGTGAAGAACTCGAGGTACCATGAATCGTGGTAGAGCAACGCCTGCATGCCAGGGATGAACGAGCTTGTGACTTCCACGTTGAAGAACAGGTACATCGGGACTGCTAGGACATAAATTACGAAGTAATTCAAAGTCGCCTTGTCCGCCATCACGTGATCTCTTACCATGATGAAGTAAATCGGGAGGAACCATATCGTGAATAGGTACACACAGAGGTAGTGGAAGGACAATGCATCAGTGAGGATGTCGCTCTTAAATGCGTTCTGGGCCCAGATTGTGAAATCCCCCTCTATTGAGTGAATCCAATGTGTGTAGCCTCCAACTCTGCCTTTAATTGGCTCATTGTGGTGATCAATCACCGCCTTGTACACGTACATGACGACAAATAGAGATATGTGCCACTTGTATCCCTTTTCCCTAATCTCAGCGGGCAATTCGGAGAGCTTGAGACGCTCTTCCTTCTCATCTCTGGAAAGGAGGTTTCTGAGAGGTATCGTTGAAATTAGGATAAAGGCCATTATCGTCCCATAGGGTCCAAGGGGCCACAACATGAGCTTGGCCCGTCATGAGCCAGTCATGAATATTACACATATTCCGTAAGGACCTCTAGTATTCGATGAATCCCTAACCATCAATACACATGGCCCCCTTTGGGCGTCATGGATGGTCACGAGCTATGGCTATCCAAGTGTCTCGAGATGGGTTTCTCTGCCGATGCCAGGATTTACGAAGAAGGAACGAGGACATCTCAAGATGCTGCTAATCAGCTTGGGTGCGAAGTCTCTCACATTGCGAAATCGGTGGTGTTCGTCGGTAAGGAGTGCGCGGTTGTTGTAATTACATCTGGTTCTAACAGAGTCGATAGAAAGCGAAAGCTGAAGAGGATCCTCGGTTACAAACCGGGTATGGCAGATCCGGAATATGTGGAGGACAACACTGGGTATAGGGTCGGAGGGGTTCCCCCATTCGGACACACCAAGAAAACCCATGTCTTGATGGATGAGGATTTGATGCAATATGGTACCATTTGGGGAGCAGGGGGGACGAATCAGACGGTTTTCCCCATTTCACCTGAAGCACTATTGCAGATTTCTGGAGCATCTTTAGAGGATATCAAACAATAGTGTGATTATGTCGATTGAGAGGTTACTTGGTTCTGCTTCCCGACTCAGGGATGACGCTAATGAGCTGGGCACCATGCTCGTCGAGGAGGGTTCAGTGGACTGCGTCTATAACCCTCTGGATTACGCATGGGATATCCATGAGCGGTACATTCAGATTTCTGGGGGAAGAGGTGCTAAGACTGTGATGCTCGGAATGAATCCTGGACCTCATGGGATGGGGCAGATGGGCATACCCTTCGCTGCAACTAGCATGGTAAGAGACATCCTCGGAATAAGTAACATTCCGGTTAAGCAACCTTCAACACCACATCCAAAAAGGCCAGTAATCGGCCTTGAATACCCTAGAGAGGAGGTGTCTGGAACAAGGATTTGGAGCCTTCTCTCAGAGACGTATGGTAGCTCGGACAGAATCTTCGAGAAGGTGTTCTTGGTCAACCACTGTCCGCTTATGTTACTTAAGGGCGAGAAGGGAGTGAATATAACTCCGGACAAAATTTCTGGGAGCGCTGCAAGAAAGCTACTGCAGAGGTGTGACCAGCACCTGAAAGAGGTATTGAATTCCTTGAATGCAGACTGCGTCATCGGAATAGGGAAATTTGCTGAAAGAAGGGCATTGAATGCGTTGGAAGGTAGTGGTATCCAAGTCAAAGGATGCTGGCATCCGTCTCCAGCATCCCCTCTCGCAAATAGGAATGGGGGGGCTGACTGGCGCGAAAATGTTCGGGCAGTATTGCCCTAGAACAAAGAAAAATACTGCATTGATTTCTAGTAAAGAGTTAAGTCGACTGATGTCCCGTAAAGCCTCATGGACGCCAAGACGACGCCCGAGTACCTGAAATCAAATGCCCTAAACATGCCGGATGCTATAGCTCTGTCATACAAAGATGACTCCGGAAACTGGGTAAGAATGACATGGTCGGATTTTTATGATGTAACTATGAAAATGGCCAAGTCACTGATTGCAGTTGGTTTTGAGCCTGGAGATAACCTGAGCATTTACTCATACAATAGAATGGAATGGTATGCGGCTTACGCGGCCGCCAATTTTTGCAACGGGGCCGCAGTAGGGGTCTACCATACCTGCTCCCCTGAGGAGGTCGAATGGGTAGTTGGTAACTCGGACTCAAAGGTAGTTTTTGTGGGGACAAATCCTATGGATAACGGAGACCCAGAAAAAATGTGTACGAAGCGCCTCGAGAAGGCAATGTCGTCCTTGGAAAAGGTAGAGGTGATTGTTTCCATGTCTTCCATGCAAGCTATTGATCACCCGAATGCTCATGACTGGGAGAGTTTTATGTCAATGGGATCGGAAATCCCTGATGATGCAGTTATGGAAAGGATTTCAGGAATCAAGCCTTCTGATACAGCTGCCCTAATCTACACTTCTGGGACAACCGGAAATCCGAAGGGGGTTGTTTTAACCCACGATAACTTCGACTATGAGTTAGAGTGCATTGGAAAGCTTGCTAAATTCAATCCCGGAGATGGATATGTTTCTTGGCTTCCTTGCGCACATGTGTTCGGACAGGTTGCAGATAATCATCTCTGGATTAGGGACGCGATGCACATGACCGTAGTCGACAGTCCGCTACACTCAATTGACTACTGTAAGGAGGCGATGCCCGCTCTTTTTATTGGGGTCCCAAGAATCTATGAGAAGGTGTACAGCAACCTAGTCGCTGGACTTCCTCCAACATGGCTACTCAGCGTACCAGGACTGGGCGGGGTTATCAAAAAGAAGGCAAAGGGAAAGATCGGCTTTTCGAATGTCAAGTTCGCAGTAACTGGAGCTGCTCCGATTAATCCAGATATCCTCAAGCTATTCTCTAAGCTTGGTGTGCCTCTTTTCGAGGGATATGGCATGACTGAGACTACCGCTGGAGCTACCCTAGGGTCTCCTGCACACAATAGGATAGGTTCAGTAGGGAAGCCATTCGAAGGAACTGGACTAAGGATTGCTGATCCTGATGAGAATGGCAATGGGGAAATCCAGTTCAGTGGTAGGCACATTATGCCGGGTTACTACAAGGATCCAGACGCTACGGCTGCCACAATGACGGAAGATGGGTGGCTTAAATCGGGAGATTTGGGTAAGATGGACATTGATGGATTCGTTTACGTCACAGGTCGACTGAAGGAAATCTACGTGAGCTCGCAGGGGAAGAACATAGCCCCGTTAGTGATTGAGGAGACTATGAAATCCATCCCAGTTGTGTCGCAATGCATGCTGATTGGAGACAACAGAAAGTACTGCAGTGCCCTCTTCACACTTGACGTCGGCGCTATTCTCCGAGACGTCCATGGCCTTGATGGTGCCACAGAGGTCCCTAAGGACCCTGCAAAACAACTCGCTAAGCTCGCTGAGCTGGGCCATGATCTGTCAGAATACACCTCCGTCGGAAGTGAGACATACAAACAGATCGATGCGGCAGTTGCCGAGCTGAATGGAAAGTTCAGCAACCCAGAGCAAGTGAAGAAGTTCACAGTCCTCCCTCGAGATTTGAGTGTAGATGAGGGTGAGCTTACTCCAACCCTGAAGATTAGAAGGAAGCAGATTCGAGAGAACTGGTCATCTGAGATAGAAGCAATGTACTCCTGAGGCCGTTGAATGGGTCCTGAAGCATGGGCCGCATTAGCGGTCGTGTTCATCCTTGGGGCAATGAGCCCGGGACCTTCGCTCGCTGTGATACTCAGCAATACAATTTCAGGAGGGAGGAGACAGGGGATTGCCACTGGACTCGGGCACGGAATCGGTTTCGGGATATACGCGTTCCTTGCAGCACTTGGTCTGGCAACCGCGGTGTCAATGCATGAGGGAGCCCAGTTTGCCCTTCACTGGGGAGGAGTGGTCATCCTAATTTGGTTGGGTTTCAGATTCGTCAAGAGCTCATTGAGTGGCCCTCGGGACCTTGAAGGCAACAGGGAAGATGAGGCATCCAAGGCCAGTGGCTTCTTCCAAGGTTTCATGATTGCATTATTCAATCCTAAGATTCTGGCTTGGATGCTCGCGCTCTATGCCCCCTTCATTGAGGCAGACGTTAGTATCGAAACCCTTCTGGGAATGGGGGTGCTAGGAATGGCCATAGACGGGACATGGTACGTTACTGTGGCCACTATCCTAAGTTCGGGAAATGGTGTTGAGAGGCTCAGATCAAATGCCCACCTGATAGACGGCTGTATGGGAATCCTGATGTTCGTTTTCGCGGGCATAGTTGCTAGCGGATGGTTTTGATCAAAGAATCACGAATGGAAGTTGGAGTAGTATTTCTAATGCCAATGCCAGCGCTGTCGACTCCACTGTAGTATCATCATAGGGCTTACTGTCTGGATTGACAATTCTCTGTAGCTCCCCCGCATCGAACCAGAAGGTGTTGCACTCCGGACATCCATCTATCTCGATAGGTTCCATGTCTGTCCCATTTATTCTCTTGAAAACAATATTCCTTACCCTCATCTTTGAGTTGCAACAGGGACAGTCGAGGTCGACTTCCTCGCAGTCGCTGCTAAAGGCTTCGTGCATCTTCCTCAATTTGCTCTCAGTCATGGAGTTCGCGGCAGCCTCAGCATTCAGAAGCATACCTGAACAACTCGGGCAGTGTGAGATGCCGTGGTCAATGAATGCTGAACGAGTTTGGTCGGTATGTGGAACTAATTCTGAACCATCCCTCGGACACAGCATACCTTCACCTCGAGCTCCACCTCGTGTTTGGGTTCTTGAATTATGACCCGAATTATTGTCCTCGAACATATTGATGTCTATATTCCATATTTCTACGTCTTCCGTCGGCTTCATGTCTGGTGGTGCTGTCCGGGAAGCATGGTGGGTGACCAGTTGCCCCTTCGAGTCATCACTGCCGCGGCTATCTTTGATGGCCACGATGCGGCAATAGGGATATTCAGGAGAATTCTGCAGAGTCAGGGGTGTGAAGTGATTCACTTGGGCCATGACAGAGGAGCTGATGAAGTGGCTAGAGCCGCAATCCAAGAGGATGCTCACGCAGTTGCAATCACGTCATATCAGGGAGGGGCCGTTGAGATGTTCACACATACTAGTGACATACTGGAGGATTCTGGATTCGGCCATGTTTTCCTCTTTGGAGGTGGAGGTGGCACGATTCTCCCTCATGAAATTGATCATCTGAAGAATTCCGGCATCGGAAGAATATATTCACCTGAGGATGGGAGGACTATGGGATTGGTCGGAATGGTAAAGGATGCCATGGAAGAAGCGGGGAAAATCGATCTCATGGATGCTTCTAGGTTTGAGTCTCTGCGAGATCCTGTGTCTGCAGATGATCACGGATCAGTCTCAAAATTACTCACCATGGCCGAGAACTCGACGGAAGAGGAGTTTGAGAAGGCGCTAACCAAAGTACGCTCGGTGAAAGGCTCTGAGGAGTGCCCAGTTTTGGGAGTGACTGGAACAGGAGGAGCTGGGAAGTCGAGTCTGATGGATGAGCTTATGCTTCGAATTAGGAGGGATAATCCAGGTGCTAAAGTGGCACTGCTAGCTACCGACCCCACGAGAAAGAAGACCGGTGGGGCACTTCTTGGAGATAGAATCAGAATGAATTCTCTATCCGATTCGAACCTATTTATGAGATCCTTTGCCAGCAGGGACAGTGGTCGGGAAATCGCGGACTGTGTTGGCAAGGCGGTTAGAGTGTGTAAAGCAGTAGGATTCGACTTGGTAATCGTGGAAACCAGTGGGATAGGGCAAGGAAATGATGCTATTACTGAAGTATCAGATGTCTCGATGTATGTTACCACTCGGGAGTATGGGGCCCCGAGTCAACTAGAGAAACTGGCCGCTCTGGACTTCGCTGATATCGTGGTCTTGAACAAATTTGACAGGGCTGGAGCTAAAGACGCGCTAATCGAGATTAGAAAGCAATTCCAAAGGAACAGAGAGGCGTTTGACGAAAGTCCGGAGTCCATGCCAGTCATACCCACTATTGCAAGTCAGTTTGCGGATGCAGGGGTCGATAGGCTATGGGAGGCTATCTCTGAGATACTAAACCATGAGTACGGATGCAACTTCACGGCAGGCGAGCCCAGGCTGGGTTTGGACGGGCTGCCTACTCGGGAGCCCCCTATACCCCCTGAAAGACAGGGTTACCTAGCAGAGGTTGCGTCAGCAGTTAGAGGGTATCATAGCAGGACGGAGAAGGTCAGTGATTCTGTTAGGCTAGTCCAACGGCTAGAGGCTTCTGCAGAGCGATTGAGGAAGTCTGGAAAGATATCATCTGTTGGGGACTTGGAAGAAGAGGCATCGGAAATCAGAGAAACTGTTCCTACTGAGGCCTGGGAATCCTTGGAGAGGTTCGAGGCTATGGCTGAGGCCTACAGATCGGGCGAGGCTAGCTACACAGTCAGAGGAAAGGAAATCCCAGTCAAGACTACTCATGAGACGATGTCTGGGACCAAGGTCCCACGTGTGGCACTTCCCACTTCCGAGGATTGGGGGGAGAGGCTGGAATGGATTCGCAAAGAGAATGTTCCGGGATCCTTTCCATATACGGGAGGGGTTTTCCCATTCAGGAGGGAGGATGAGCTACCCGTCAGGATGTTCGCTGGAGAGGGAAGTGCGGAGAGAACGAATAAGAGATATCATTTTCTTTCCAAGGATCAAGACTTCAATCGCCTCTCAGTGGCTTTCGACTCCCCTAGCTTGTATGGAAATGATCCACAAGAACGCTTGGATATTTTTGGAAAGGTTTGCGAGTCTGGGGTTAGCATAAGCACTATTGATGAGATGGATAAGTTGTTTGAGGGATTCGACCTTTGCGCCCCAAACACTTCTGTTAGTATGACCATCAATGGTAACTACTGGTGGCATCTAGCGGCGTTCTTCAAAGTAGCAATAAGGCAGCAGATGAGGAAGTTCCTAGATTCGGAGGGAAGGGAGCCTACAGAAGAGGAGGCCTCCAAAATTAGGGCTGATACGCTTTCAACTGTTCGAGGGACAGTGCAAGCCGACCAACTGAAAGAGGCCATGGGTCAGAACACACTTGTGTTCAACCTTGACACTGCCCTGAAGATGATGGGAGATGTTGCTGAGTTTTACGTTGACAACAATGTCCGGAACCACTACTTCGTGAGCATCAGCGGATATCACATAGATGAGGCGGGGGCGAATCCTATCACCCAATCGGCCTTGACACTCTCAAATGGGCTGACCTATGTCGAGTTATTCAAATCGAGGGGGTTAGATGCTGACAAGTTCTTACGTAATTTCTCATGGTTCTTCTCGAATGGAATGGATCCCGAATATGCGGTAATTGGGAGGGTTTCAAGGAGAATCTGGGCTATCGCGATGAGGGATTTATACGGTGTTGGAGATAGGGGGCAGAAGCTGAAGTACCACATTCAAAGCAGTGGAAGATCCCTCCATTCACAAGAATTCACATGGAACGACTACAGGACGACTCTTCAAGCGCTCTATGCGCTCTCGGATAATGCGAACAGCCTTCACACAAATAGTAGAGATGAGGCCTTCGGGACACCGACAGAGGATACCGTGAGAGACGCTGTGGCCATTCAGCTAATCCTAGCTAAAGAATACGGTTGGCTACGTAATGAGAACCCATTACAGGGATCATTCATCGCTGAATTTCTGACTGATGAGGTGGAGGAGCAAGTGCTTAGGATTTTCGAAGAGATGCACAGTAGAGGAGGAGTCCTAGGGGCCTTGGAAGTTAATTACCAGAGGAATCGGATTCAAGATGAGGGGATGTTGTATGAGCATCGAAAACATACTGGTGAGACCCCGATCGTAGGGGTAAACACATTTACTGACACGGAGGCAGAGTCAGTATCTGCTCAGAACTTTGATATCGAGGTAACCAGATCAGATGAGGACGAAAAGAGAATGGTCATAGAGAGAAATATGGCCTTTAAGAAGAGTAATTCCGCAATGGCTGAGATTGGCATTGAGAGGCTGAAGGAAGCAGCCAGAAATGGAGAAAATCTATTCGAAGTAATGATGGAAATAGTTGATTTTTGCACAGTTGGACAAGTCACTCAAGCCTTATTCGAGAGTGGTGGGAAGTTCAGAAGAAACATGTGATTGTACTACTGGGATGCTTTGAAAGCTTGAACTGCGACTAAACCTGCCAGTAATTGTGGGACTAAATGTATCCACAGGTCGGAAAGCTCTAGCACACCAGATACATACAATGCGCCTGTTACTGCTGGGTTGAATGATCCCCCAGAAATTTCTCCAACCGTCAACGCGCCTGCAAGAACCACGAATGCAATCGCGGCGCCGTAGTATGAATTGCCCTCTGTTGCCTCTGCAGTGGCGACATTCAGAATTACGTAGACAAGAGCAAATGTATAGAGGAATTCTGCTGAAACGGCATTCGTTGTGTTCATTTGGATTGAAGCGACGGATGTCTCTGAAAAGAGGAGTTCCTGGGACACAAAGGCGGCGAGTGCCCCCGCAAATAACTGAATTCCGATGTATGGAACGACATCATTCTTGTCACAGGCACCCCTAATCCAAACTGCAACGGTTACTGCTGGATTGAAATGAGCTCCGGAAATATGGCCTACAGCATAAATCATCACCATTAGTGTGGCCGCAATCGCAAAAGGGGCGTATTCCCCGGCAGAACCGTGTACTGCCGCCGTACATATTGTCAAAGCTAAAAAGAAAGTTCCAATGAATTCGGCTGCCAGTTTTGAGTTCAAGCTAGTGTTGCTCATGAATCGCGACCCATGCGAGAGGGAGATAAATATAGCCTCAGTTTTGACATTTTGGGCAGTAGAATGTGGAGCGGTTAGATTGGACGATTCTCCTTACCTTTCCTTCACAACCAGATTTGGTGCATTCCTCGCCCTCCCTTCCATACACGCCAAAGTGGTGTGGGAAGTAGCCCAAAGAATCGTCTCCATCAACACCTCTGAAGTCTTGGAGGGTAGATCCCCCTGCATCTATCGCCTCGGTGATAACAGCGTGTGTGTTGTAAGTTATCCTCTCGATCCTTTTGGAAATCCCATATTCACCGGCAACATTGGATGCTGTACGACGAGGGGAAACTCCCGACCTGTGCAGAATCTCACATACGTAGATATTTCCGAGACCTGCTACTACCCTCTGATCTAGTAGGGCGGACTTGATTGGAGTTCTTCTCCCTCTGAGCGATTCTGCCAAATCCATCGGCGTGAGGCTATCTGGTGTCGGCTCGGGACCGAGGCTCGAGATGAACCTGTTTTCCGACTGATACTCAGTTGGGAAGCAATCCATTATTCCGAATCTCCTATGATCGGAGTACACCGCCTTCCCACCATCATCAAGATGTGCCACAACCCAGTCATGAGGCCCATCTCCGGACCCAATCACAGCCCCATGAGAAAACCTTCCGGGACTACCTTTCCTTCCCTCTCCTATTAAGGTCCATCTACCACTCATTCCCAAGTGACTAAGCCAAGTTATACCGTTATTCAATCTAATCAATAGATACTTTGCCCTCCTATCTATTGATGTAATCTCTGAACCCTCAATTAGTTCCTTGAAATCATCAGGGAAGGGGAACCTTAAATCGCCTCTTCTCAACTGGAGATTGACCACTTTCCTTCCAACTAAATGCTGAGTCAGGCCCCTTCTAACGGTCTCCACCTCTGGCAACTCGGGCATGACCCGTGGTATGCAAGGAACTCAAAGATAGTATCTGTCATGAATTCAGGGGTCAAGAAAGCTCATATCGGTTATCCCGGTGGAGCATGTATGGAAGAAGGCAAGGAAGGAGAATGGTGGGGAGACTCTGAGAATTCCGGCGCGCAGGGTGTCTTGACAGGGACCCCGAGCCACGGAGGTAGTGGGGAGCAGGGTCAGAGTGGGCCCTATGTACAACCGATGATGATGATGCAGCCTAGCAATGACGAGGCCACATGGAGTATGGTCATGGGGCTCTTGACTTGGTTCTCACACATTTCATCCCCATTTTTGTGTTTCACGGGCTGTATAGCGCCATTCAGTACCATAGGAGGGGTGATACTCGGCCACGTCGGACTGAGGAAAGCCTCTGAAATGAATGGCTTGAATAAAGGCATGGCAATTGCGGGCCTTGTCATGAACTATCTTTCGATCGGGCTGTATGGCCTCTTAGTAGCAGGATTCGGTTTGCTTGGATCCGTCGGCTTATAGTAGCCTGACGAAAAAAATCACGTGCTGTTCCTGGTATTGGCTGATATCTATCATCTCAATCAGCTCCAATTCGGATTCTTCAATCAGTTTTTCAGCCCTCAAGAACCTGGTTTGGTCGTCACCCTCGAATTGTCTCTCGCTTGCGGCTTTCAGGCTTAATAATCCGATTCCTCCATTTTTCAGTGTACTCGTAGCGATAGAAATGAAGTTCTCTGCTTGATCCGCTATAGATAGATCCTGATGAATCCAATGTGCTTTCTCCCTCATGACGGGCGCATAGCTTCGAGTTTCCCTAGCATCGTTCAGGATTGGAATCAGGCCCGGTCTATCTTCCGCTAGAGAGCTCAGGTCCCTCATCATTCTAGGAGATATTTCCACCGCGATAATCTGTCCGTTGTGGTGATTATTTGACCCACAAACCATATCGTGGATATGGCTAACAGTAGTTCCAGATGATGCGCCTAGATACAAACAGGTATCACCTGGACTTGGGATTAATTCTGATGCTTTTTGGGATGTCATAAGGAGTGCAGCCGCCACCTTTGACCTAAAGGGATCCCATCGTCTCCACTCAATCTTTCCATCCCTTTTCCTTCTCTCGCTCCCGACAGACTTGCCTCTGGTCGAATTTCTTGACCACAATGTCCTTCCCTCTCTTCTTACCCCCCAACCCAAAGACACGGGTTTCCTAGGCATCAGCTAACCCCTCTTCTTGGGCTTAGGGAATTTGTCCCTTATTTCCTCTGCTTGGGCATGAATTGATTTGATTTGTTCCTCATCCCAAGTTTGACCGCCGAAGTGATCAATTCTGACTGCAATAGAGCACTTTCCTGCCAAGAAACGAGCAATTTTTCCCCGTACCCAACGTGGAGATCTACTGACCAGGGGCATGGAAAATAAGACGGGAGAGTGCTTGGGGGGTGGCGCTCCCCTCCTGTGTGCCGCCATCGCCCCCGATGCCCCAAGAACCTGAAGGCTTCCGCTTGGCATCCTAGCCAGTCTCTCTCTGCCTCCTGCAAGAACTACCATCCTAGCTGCTCCCAGAGGCCCTATCAGGGACGATAGGGTAGGCACGTGTGAAGTCGCCAGCTCTCTAGTAGCCTGTTCGTTCAACGCCAACCTTTCAGAAAGAGAAATTACCCCCCTGGCTTGCGAGTTCATTGCAGCCCACTCAGAATCAGTGGGCATGTGCTCGGGAATAGAAGACCCGAGTTCGACTGCAGCCTGTGATATGTTATCTGACTCGGCAATGCATGACGGAATTACCGCTCTCTTTTCATCTAGGTCAAGGTCAGGTAAGAACAGCCCAGCCCATTCCACTGCTCTTGACTCCTGAGTTGTCCAAGACGACCTCAGTTCAGTTGATGCGGATGAAAGCATATCCAGTCTCCTATCTGGCTCGGTTACTGCATTCGCTACTCCCCTCTTGGCCAAGATTAATGAGGCATGGGAAAGTCTTTCAGACTCCTCCTTGGATAACTCTGGCCAATTTGCATCGGAAATGGCCCCGAGGGGGTTTGGGACCGCATTAGGGAATCTGTCTCTGAGGGTTCTAGCTTCAGGGGTAAGTCTCCCTGATTGAAGGTCTGAAAGCCTGTCAACTAACGAATTTACGGAGTGGGAAGATTGCCATTCTAGTTGGTCGAGGACATTTTCATCCCCATCTACTACCCTGGAAAGTTTCCAGTCATACCTAATCTCCATGTATGTCGCATCGGGTCCTCACCCTTCAACGGTCCGGAAGAAGCATTGGTCACAGAAGGAGTCAAGGGCCGTATTGCAATGTCGCCTCGTGGATGTGCGTCTCTTGGCTCTTGTCGCCCTCGGGGGAGCTATCGGAGCATCGCTAAGGTATGTTGTGCAAAGCTCTTATGATACTCATTCTGGACCTTACGCGACAATAACTGTCAATCTGTTAGGCTCTCTTCTTCTGGGAGTGATGTTCGGGGCTATATCTGCTGGAATGACCGTGAGCGAGGGTGTAATCGCAATTTTGGCGACGGGGGTCCTTGGATCGTTCACTACGATGTCTGCGTTCGCCATGGATTATGTAGAGTTCTCAGATAGCTCGATAACTTCTGCGATTGTGTACTTACTAGTGACGATAGTTGGCAGCATTGGATTGGCAATGCTTGGATATCGTGCGACAGTGGAAATGCTGTCCTAGGCGTTTTTCGCGTCCCTATCGTAGAATAGTTGAATAGTCAGTTGGTTCAGCACTGGTATGTCTGTGTGTTAAGGCAGGAGATGGAGCGATGTTTTGTCCGGAATGTGGAACTCTGGGTTTTATGGAGCCGAATGGGAACATTAGATGTACGAACTACACATGTGGGTATGAAGGTCCGCTGACAGGCAAAGATGGCAAGGGAGCAGAGTTCACCGACCCTATGACAGGCGAGACTATTGATTTGAGCAAGGCTAGGTCCTCTGGAAAGACGAAGGATCTCAAGCACCTCACTGAAGTTGTTGAGGATGAAGGGGGCAAAGGGGTTCTAAGGGTCGGGGACATAAGATGCCCTAAGTGTGACAAAAATGAGATTTACGTTATTTTGATGCAAACTAGAAGCTCTGATGAGCCCGAAACAAAAGTCTGCACATGCAAAAATTGTGGCAAGAAGTTCAGGGAATACCAGTAATCGGCCCTATGGGCCGTCTCCGAAGGATGAAAGACCCCCTCCTGTCTGGGATGGGCGATAAGATGCTGAGAGTGACTGCAAATACCCAACTAATGAGGGAAATTATTGATCTCCTTTCCGTCTTGGCAGAGGAGGCTAAACTAGTCTGGGGGGAGAAGGGGTTGCATACCATCGTGGTCGACGGATCTCACGTGGCATTGCTCTCCGCTACCATTGGTGATGAGTGCTTCGAGACCTATGAGGTAGAGCCTGTTGAGATAGGTATTGAACTCAGTAAGATGAGGGACCTCTTGAGTCTAGCTGGACCAGAGGATTTGGTAGAAATAGACTACGATGATGCAGTAGGCGCAATTAACCTCCGGGTAGGAGAGGTTCACAGAATCCTTAGGGGGCTTGACGTTGGAACTATGACCCAACCCAAAACCCCTGAGTTGACATTCAATAACAGCGCCACTATCGGCTCGGACAAGCTTTCTAGGGCATTGAGGGCTGCAAAAATGGTCAATGAGCTTGTAAACCTGAGTCTTGACAGTACGAAAATGACTATCTCTGCTGATCAGGAGGCTGGAGAGAGCGTGACGGTATCTTTCGAATCTGGTGAGCTTAGTGAGCTGAGCTCGCCATCTCCAACCAGCTCCACATATTCTCTTCAGTTCCTAGATCCATTGACGAGAAAGCTTGCCGGGGGCCTTACTGAGCAGGTAGTGGTAGAATTTCAGGAGAAGTTTCCGCTTAGAATGTCATGGAACAGTAACGATGGGGGGGCCAGTTGGACATACTTCTTGGCTCCAAGAGTGACAAATGACCCATGATTTACAGCGTTGTTTTGAATAAACATGGTCCTACCGCGAAGTATGGCTCGCTCTGTATGCGTCATTGTACCCTCCGTTGGAAACCATGATGAGTTGGGTATCGCATTGGATGGGCTACTATCTCAAACATACCCCGAGGTTGAGGTCGTGGTAGTTGGCCCGGAAAGGGATGAGGGCAGGATAGTTTCAGAGTCAAGAGGGGTTAGGTACATCGATGATCAGGGATCTATGACAAGAGCTGATGCCTGTAACGTAGCGTTGAGGGAGACAAAGTCAGAACTAGTATTCTTTACAGATGATGATGTCATAGTTCCCAAGGATTGGGTAGAGAATCTAGTGAAGTGGTTCGATAGAGAGGAGGTGGCCGGAGTTGGCGGACCCAATTTTGCTCCTCCTGATGAGTCCACACTGTGGCAAAGAGTGATTGACGTTACTTTCTGCAGCGCGATTTTCACTGCCGGGACAAACTATGGAAAAGTAGGGTCCGAGGAGTTGGAAGAAGTAACCCAGCTTCCAGGGGTTAACTCTGCATACAGAAGGTCGGTACTGGACGAGGTAGGAGGATTCGATGACGGAGCCATTGGAGCTGAGGATGTACTTCTAGATCACAGAATAAGGATCTCTGGCCACAAATTATGGACAGACAGAAAGTCTGTGATTTGGCATAGGCGTAGAAATCTGTCGAGGGTAAAGAAGCAGATCGCAAATTACGGACTGGTCAGGACAATGGCCAGTGAGAGGTACGGTGAACTCCATCATTTCACCCATACAATGGTCGCTCTGTTCCCTCTGATCGTAGTTTCTACTTTTGTGTTCTTCATATGGGGAGTAGCTAATGGGGGAATAGCATGGCCAGAATTTTGGAATATTGGGCTGTCTGTAGTTCCTCTCGGACTTCCGAGAGCTGGTGCACACACTCTCCCAACTCTCATAATCATGTACAATATCATCGCATGGTATGGTTCAGCTAAGGGGAGCTCTCCGAGTAAAGACACAGTTACAATTTTCCTATCTCCGATTGTAACTTTCACTCTTCACTGGAATTACGGAATAGGGGTTCTACGTGGCAGGTGGAGAAGGCTTTTCGGAAAATCTGGATTACAAATAGACGACAGGTCCAGATAGATTCTAATACGGTTTTTCCACTAGAAGATTGATGTATTCAATAACATCATCAAACATTTCATCTGGGATTTCCTTGTATGACTTTCCAAACTTTTTCTTCACACAAGTAGCAACGTGTGCGTATGGGTTTCTACCACTTGGATGGTGTTTGGAAGGAGGTAGTTTTCCCACCAACATACCTCCGGCTTCTTGCATATATGACCAGATAAGTCTGGAGTTTGCTTCATTCATGACCTCTATCTCCTTGGGTACATTTGTGATCCTTCAGACCACCATGTTGGCTGGGTCGGCCTCCATATTATACCAGTCAATAGTCCTAGAATTAACCCTCCGAGGACCAAGCCAGGCCAGCCCGTTTCAATGTAGCCTGGACTAGCATTGAATAGGGCCCACAAAAATGATGGGATTATTCCCAGAATGAGGATAATTAATGCCTCTTCCCTCAATGTAGCGGTTCTTGGAGGCCGGACAGGTAATCTCGGAGCCATAGGATTTGGCTCCCTAGTTTCTCTTCTCACAACTCTCACCATGTGTTCAGTCTCAGAGTTCGCAGGAAGGTATCTTGGAATGGCCTCCCTGCCTTTCCACTCCCTGCAGACTATCAGGCTTGAGTTCCTCTGATGAAATGGCCTTCCATCGCAGATCTTCCCCCAGTATGATGCCGCCAGACGATCTTGGAGGACTTCGATCCCCATTCCCTCACTGATCAGACCTCTATCAAATGCTAGCTGCCACTCTGACTCTGAAGATATGTCCACCTCTCCAGACTCCACGGAAGTCATCACTTCAGAGAGTTTAATCGCACTATTGGATATCTCATACCTGTACTGTATAGATACTTCATGCCTGGGGCCTGGCCCTCCAAACATGACTGTACGATTACTAGATCCTATGTATGTTGAGCCGGGCTCTACAACCACCCAATCTACGCTTTCCAATCGCTCACCTATGAGTCCAGTTCCCCGGTTTGTATAGACCACTGAGATGCATATACATTTTCGTTAGACAGCAATTCCTCGTGCTTGCCTCTTTCTACTATAGATCCATCAACCATAGCGATTATCTCGTCAGCATTTCTTATTGTAGCAAGCCTGTGAGCAACTGCGATCGTAATCCTCTTCTTTGTGCCGCTAGAGCCATCGAATAGCGATTGCTGGATTCGCTTTTCTGTTTCGGCATCGAGAGCCGCACTGGCCTCATCTAGGATCAATAAATCTGGGTCCTTCAACAGTGCTCTCGCAAGGCTGATCCTTGCCCTTTGACCTCCAGACAGCATTACCCCTCTATCGCCAACCATAGTATCCAGGCCGTTTGATAGTTGTGATATGAATTCCGATGCGCCTGCCAGTTCCAAGGCATTTAGAATCTCGCTCTCTTCAGAATCCCTAGCATAGGCGACATTATCTCTAATAGTTCCGTAAAACAGGAATGGCTCCTGTGATACAAAGCCGATTCTTGATCTAACTGATTCGATGGAGAATTCGTTTATGTCCCTGCCATTGATCAATACTTCTCCTGTTTGTGGCTCATAAAATCTCTCTATTAGTTTGAGAATCGTACTTTTTCCGGCTCCCGTGTGTCCCATCACTCCTAGAAATTGTCCTGATGAGGCGCTCAGATTAATTCCATTGAGAACATTTGAACTCGAGGAGGGGTATGCAAACGAGACGTCTTGAAATGAGACGCTACTGATTGGTTCCTGGAGGGGGATTGAACCTTCTCTATCGAATATGGATGGCTCTAAATCGATGACTGCGAAAACCCTTCTTGATGCCGCTTCTCCCTTCTGGAGCTGGTTCAAAAGCATCCCCAAAATCCACAATGGCATGGTCATTCTTGTTGATATTAGGAGGAAGGTCACAAATTGTCCAACACTAATCTCGCCCGAATTCATTAACCATCCTCCTGCGGAGACTAGAAGGCCGAATGATATTCCTGCCACAATGTGGAAACCTGGAATGAATCTATTCCTAATGAACGCCGCTTGTACTGCCTGATCCCTGTAATTACCGCTCTGGTTATCGACCCTGTCTCTCTCGAATCCGGTCGCGTTGTATGCTTGAACGATGGTTATTCCAGATAGGACATTCTCGAGGATGGCGATTATTCCACCAGTACTTTCCCTTTGTTTACGATATTTTCTTTGTACTCTGGTTGAGAACCAGATGACCATTGGCACTATCATAATCAGTGGGCCAAAAAGAATCATGCAGAGCAATGGAGACATCCAATAGAGGATTACAAATGCCGTGCACAAGGTTGTGAAAATCCTGATTATACTAGTGCTGGAATCTGATATTATATCCTCGAGTTGAGCTACGTCGGCGGATAAGACAGACATTAGATTTCCAGTTTGACGGGTTTCGAAATAGGATGCTTCCATATTCAATAGGGATCTTGTGGCATCCATCCTGATGTCATGTTGGGCTTTGTATGCTATAGATTGCCAGAGTTGGTTGCTAAATCCCTGGAATATTGCCAGAATCACAAATGATGCAAAAATTAGCAAACCAAAGCCAAGCTCTATTGAGCTTATTGGGCCAAGGTCAGGTATTGAATCTATAGTGACGAAACTTTCTACCCTAGAATTTGTGAATTGGGGATTATCGGGATTGTAATAATCAGCGGCCATTCCTATGGCAATGAATGGAATCAGATCGAAAACTCTAGCACCCATGTTTGCGAGTAACCCGCCGAGGGCCCTCTGCCAGTATTTTATGACATACGGGAAAATTCTCCAAATTTTTCTTCCTACAACTTGTCTTTCTTCGAGGAGGTCTGAGTTGTCCTTGCTTATCGATGTGACAGGCATTGACTCCTTAATTTTGGAGTCGCTCTCATCCGACATGATGCCTCGCAGAGAGAGGAGCGTTTCAATGCTTCACTTGGAGTGTCTCGAGTGGTGCGCCCGCCGGGATTTGAACCCGGGACAAGAGGTTGGAAACCTCTTGTGATAACCCCTTCACTACAGGCGCTCGGGCTAGGCGAGCATATGGTATCTCTAAACCGATTCGGTTGCGGAGATGTT
>DANW01000041.1 GCA_002501605.1 Euryarchaeota archaeon UBA28 | reverse complement strand
GCGCGCTTTAGTTGAACATGTCGCAGAGCTCTCCTTGTGATGGGAAGCTAGTCGGATCTTTGGGATGGGTATTCCATTTATTCTCGCATTTGTTGACGAAGCCGTCACCATCAGAGTCGACATTGGCGTCGGCCGGATCGAAGGGGTCGAACCCAAAGTAATACTCCCATCCTGCCCACATTGAATCATCATCCTGATCTTGGTGATAAACCTCTGAACCATCTTCCCATATATCTCCATCAGTATCTGCGTTTACTGGATTTGTCCCATTTTGATACTCCTCGAAGTTCGTATAATTCTCCAAGTCATCGTAGAACCTGTTTCCTGCATCAGTCATGTGATCTATGTGGCACTCGGAATTTTGGGGGTTATTCCACCCTGGGCAATACCTATTCATCAGATTCGTGCGATTGAGTCCGTCACCGTCGAAATCCTCCTGTCCATCATCTATTCCATCTAGGTCAGAGTCTGGCATTCTTGGATCCATTGGCCCTCTTGCCCCAAGAGCGTCCAATGTGTTGTTATCGACCAGACCTAGCATTAGGGACTCCTCCGAGTATGTAACCTCCCAACCGTCTGGTAGCTTGTCCCCATCTGTGTCATGGGATACGGGATTAGTATCCCACCTATCGGGTGCCTCTTGGGAATTCATGAGAGTATCATTATCGATGTCGAAGGCGGAATCTGGTATCGAACCATATGAAGGATCCAATGCCCATCTGCCACCATCTGGAATGAAGAAACCGGAGATATTTAGTTCCCATAGGAAATATTCTGGATCTATTTTTCCGTCGCCATCTCGGTCTCCTGAAGACGAGAAACCATCCAAATAATTCTTCCATATCCAACCACCGGGTCCAAGTCCGCACTCCATCATCGAGTCGCAACCAGGAGGTAGCCACCAATCAGTTACAACCCAAAGGCTATGACTATTGGTGTTCTGTTGGACAGAGAATACCTGCATCTCCCAACCATCGGGCTGTGAGTCGCCATCTGTATCATTATTGAGTGGGTTAGTTGGGGATTGCCATGGCCTTGGAACGAACAGCACCTCCCCCCCATCGTTCAACCCGTCTGCATCGCTGTCAGCATTGTTGGCGTGCGTGATGTATTGATCCTCGCCATCAACTACCTCTTCTCCGTCCTCTAGGCCATCGTTATCGGTGTCAAAGGCGGAGGCATTTGTGAAGTAAACTGAGCCATTCCAAACAAAGCCATCGATTGCCTCAGTAAAATCCTCCAGGCCATCGGAATCGGTATCCCTATCAGTGGCATTTGTGAATGTCTCGTAATATTCCACAGCATCGGAGAGTCCGTCTCTGTCAGTATCATATGCCCCCGGGTCGCTTCTGACAATCACATCCCTTACTCCGTGGTCCACAATCCTAATTGTCCAGCCATTCACCTCAATCCCATCGAGAAGACCATCCCCGTCTGTGTCCGGGGATAGAGGGTCTGTTGATCTGCCATCGACAGCTCCATCGCCGTCCCGGTCCCTAGCGTTGAATTCATCAAGATTTGTGAATCTTTCATCTTCCTCGACTACTATAATTAGATCTTGTAGCCTGCTGGAGACCTCATCGCCTACATTGACATTGATGTGATATACCCATCCGGCGGTAAGGGTCTTTACTGGAATGTTGACATATTCGCTGTCTTGTACGGTCCTAACCCATAGGACTGTCTTGTTGACTTGCACGTAGTCTCCTTTCTCCACGACGATTGATTGTATTGTTGAAACTCCTATCATATCTGAATACCTGACCCCGCCATCCCCATCAGAGTCGTATCCATCGAAGTCTGGGTCGTCATCTGCGTTACTACCATCATTGGGGTGAATCCCACTCAGGTACTCCCATCCATCTGGCATCCCATCATTGTCTGTATCAAAATCCTCAGGATCTGTGAAATTTGATGGTCCCCAAGTATATGCGACTTCGTACTCTTCAACATTATTTAGCCCGTCATCGTCAGGATCTCCATACGCATCTGTAGCATTTGAGGGATTCAGTAAGTCCCCATAGCAGTATTCGAAACCATCAGGCATTCCGTCCCCATCTGTGTCCCAGTCACTTGGACCATTCAGGCGTCCATCGCCATCCATATCCTGCTCGAACCACGTCAGATCGCCCGCTTCCTCCATGAATTCATGGAAAGGTGCTTGCAGACTGATAGTGCCGAAAACGGGGACTCCGCAGTGAACCCCCAGTTCAATTGATCCAAATGCAATCTCGTGTCTATCGGCGATTAGATCTCCGTCACTATCCTCCTGCAGAGGATTTGTGTCGTATCTCTCCTCTACGAAATTCCTTAGGCCATCGGGAGTTGGTTGCTCGAGGTCAAGCGCCGCATCACATGAAATCTCGCCATCTGCATTGGCAACGAGATTCCAATCAGCACTGCTTAGCTCGTTCATGATCTGTTGTCTTGCGTCTGGCCCTTGGCTGTTCACTGAGCCATCTGGAGTGAGGAAGTAGCAATCTCTGTTAGCATTCAGAGGGTCAAGTAGCCTTAGCACACCATTGGGGGTGACAATTTCATGGACATGGGTTGATTCCCACTTGTCATTCAATCCGTCATCGTCAGAATCCGCATCCATGGGCTTTGTTCCCAGAGCCGCCTCTTCGGTATTCGTCAAACCGTCTCGGTCTGGATCGCCATATGGGCCATTATCGGGATTTGGGAAGGTCTCATTTTGCTCACCTGTTTCATCTTCATTATCTGTATCTGAGAAAGGAATCTCAGAGTCAGCAGGCTCACCGTTATCTAGGGGGTCAAGACCATTTCTTATTTCCCATCCATCATTCAAACCATCGTTATCTGTGTCGAATTCTCTCCAATCTGTTCCGTAGAGAGTCATCTCCATCCTGTCAGGAATTCCATCTTCATCGGTATCTACTCCCCCTTCTCCAATGGGTTCAAAATCTGCGACGTCAGAACCTGCCGGTTCAAAACCACCAGATTCTGTGGTGGATAGCCCGGCCCCTATTATAGTGTAAATTCCTGCTAAACAGAGGGTTGCCACGATGGCTGTTACAGCATATTGGTTGTGATTCATTGCCATTGTTACACCCCGGCCCCCTAGGAAGCAGTGCCTATGACATCGGGGGCGGATATAACGTTTGACAGAACTAGATTATTACTTTGCAAATACTCAAGGCCTGACAGGGCATACTTTTACTCTTACTTTGCCATCTACAATGCTAAGGAAAATTCTTCCTTTGGAACCCGTAGATCTCTCCCAGCAACCCAAAATAATCCCGCCCGATATTGCTGGATGGAATGTTCCGATTAGTATGGCTTCTAGGCCTCCAGTATCCCAATCTACCTGCGGTTCTGAGATCATCCCTAATCCGCTTGAAGAGAGGTTTCGAATGGAATTCGTAATCCAATCACTGGCGTCTGATATCATCACGTGTCTTTTTGTCTCCATGAAGAGGTGCCTTGAAGTGTCTGCTAGTGCAGTCCACCACAATGCCCTCTTACCATCCACTCCTTCCCAGACGTAATCATCAGATCTAGAGTCATTCAATGATTGAATATTATGCAATGAAAATTCCTCGAACCTGAGAATTAGGTCTCTAGAGATCATTATTTTTCTCTCCCCATCCAATTCCCATCCTCCCATTTCTAATTCCCTTACATCATTCCAATTCACATAGTCAGCGGGAGTAATGGCAGGGATATTTTCTGACCAATGAGGTATACTTTCCTTTGGGAGGGGCACGTTAATTTCATCTGCCTCGAGGCTTACAAGTAATACTCTTCCCGACTCGGACCATCTGAATTTATGCCGTCTCTTTTTCGCGAACTCCCATGAGCTAGCAACTATGCCGGCTTCCATTGGCCCTGATGAAAAATGGTTTACAATTACACTAGCCGTATCCGATGACTGTTTGATTATTTCAAAATCTCCGAGCCCCCTGGAAGTCCTGTTTATCTCAAGACCTGCCCACTTCTCCATATTTGATCCGAGATTTCTTCGATTCTCTTGGCTTAGAAAATATTCCTCTGATTCGGAAGCAGCATGTGCTAATTTCCTGCCTAAGCTAAGGCTTAGCCTCATCTCGATATTGTCTAGAAATGAGTTGAACCAAGAGTTTCCAGCCATCCATACGACTTGTCCTGATCTCCAAGAGTCGGAGATAGAGCCATCTGACCCAGAATTCCATCTCTCTTTGAGTGTGTCTTGTAGAGTCTTTTGTTTACGAAATCTACTTAGGAAGCCCAGACAATCATCTCCCGAGAAAATCAGAAATTCTATCGAAGGCTTCGTCTAGAACTTCTATCGGGGGGAGACAAACCATCCTGAAATGTCCTCTACCATACTCTGGGGAGAATCCAGAGCCATGAACGACTAGGACATGTTTTTGATTGAGTAAGTCTAGTACAAACCTCTTGTCGTCAGAAGACATGTCATCCCTTGTAATTCTCACGAATAGATAGAATGCCCCTCCTGGTTCTTCGCACTCTATTCCTTCGATTTCTGATATCCTCATCATACAGTGATCAAGTCTTTGTTTTATCCTGTCTCGATGCCCTTGAAGCCAGTTCGAGTCGTCTCGTAGACCTGCGAGATAACCAAATTGGGCAGGAGTTGATGCGCACAGCCTACTTCTGAGTAGCCTCTCGACCCCATCTCGGACCAAATCCAACTTCCCGTGCGGGTCGTGCCAGGCCATGTATCCGATTCTCCATCCCGGAGCGAAATAGACCTTCGATACCCCGTTTAGGACTATCACTGGGACGTTGTCAGACTTCGATGCAACGGAAACCAGCCTCCCAGTAAAATCTAGTCCGTCATAAATCTCATCTGCGATTATAGTACATTTAGGCCATTTTTGAGCAAGCTTGACCAGTTTGTCTATCTCCTCTTCAGTGGCGACATTGCCTGTTGGATTATTTGGGTTAATAACCACCAATAACCGTACATTGTCATCCATCTTGGATTCTATGTCCTCGAAATCAATGCGCCAACTATCGTTAGGGTCCAGCCTGTATTCTACTGTCTTTGCACCATACATCTGAGGATATGCCATGTATGGGGGGTAATGTGGACCGGGGGCCAGAACCTTGTCCCCTGATTCCAAGAAAGCAGCAAATAAAATTTGCAACGCCTCAGTGACTCCATGTGTAACGTAGACATCTTCACTTTTGCAAACCCATCCCTTAGAGGACTCTGAATCCGCAATGGCATCCCTAAGTTCCTGAATGCCGTATGAAGGGCCGTATCCATTGTCCTGCCTATCCAATGCAAGCTTGTATGCCGAAATCATATGGCTTGGAGTAGGGAGTCCATCAAAGGCCAGCGGATCGCCGACATTTAGTCTGATGATTTCATGCCCTTTCTTTTCCAACTCTATGGCTGGGACTACAACGTCTCTGATGGCATACTCTATTGCTGCAGCGCGAGCGGAGACATCGATTCTTTCATACATTGTATCACAAACCAAGAAGGGTTTTTGCCCCTTCTAGAGCATTTGGAATTCCGTCCCCATTGGTCCCCCCTCCTTGGGCCATTGTTGGCCTGCCTCCACCGCCACCGTTGATATGCCCTGAAATTGCATTCAATATCTCAACGGCATTATGCCTTTCCGAGGCAATTGTTCCCTCGGTGGATGCCACGATGATTTTGCCTCCTCCTATTCTAGTACCCAAGATAGCTAACGTGGGCTTCTCGGGGTCCCTAGTGAGTTGAGATAGCATGGTCATCATCTGTTTCATGTCTCCCTCAACCTCCATCACTACATACCTTACTCCGTCTAGTTCTGTCGAATCCGTGCCTCCGCCAGCAGTCCTTAATCTAACTATTTCAGACTCCAGTGATTCGATTTTCTTCTGTTGGGATTTCCACTCTTCGAAGAACCTCATCACGGCCTTGGGTAGGTCATCTGATTGCACTCCTAAAATGTCTGAGGCTTCGCTCAGAATACGCTCTTGTCTTCTCGAATTCTCCCTGGACGTCTCCCCTGCCACGATTTGCAGACGCTCCACCCCGTCTTGTACCTGACTGGACCTGATTATCCTTAACTCGCCAATTTTAGAGGTCTGGTCGTGGTGCGTCCCCCCGCAAGCTTGTATGTCAAAGTCCCCAATACTGATTACCCTGATCTCTTCGTGTTTAGGCGGACCTCCCTGGTAAATGTCGAATCCATATTTCATATCCGCTTCTGCCCTATTCAATACTTCTTTCGTGATTTTTTTGTCTGAATCAATGATTTGATTGGCCGTATCTTCGATGGTTTCGATTTCTTCCCTAGTAAGTCTTGAGTGGTGAGTAATATCCAGCCTTGCGTACCTCTCGCCTTTGTTTGATCCGGCCTGCCAGATATGAGGCCCCAATACCTTCCTAGCGGCCCCTCCTACAATATGGACAGCAGTATGGTGATCCATCAGTTGCTTTCTTCTAACTTGATTTAGTAGACCCTTGACCGGACCTAGATCCAGTGGAGCATCTGTCAAGTGGAGGACGACTCCCTTTTGTGACCTGGTGTCAAGAACATTGCAAAGGATATTTCCCTGCATAAATACTCCTTGATCTCCGAGCTGTCCCCCTCCTTCGGGATAAAATAGGGTCCTGTCAGTAACAATGACATGCGAAGGGGTAGATGTTACCTCGGCAGACAATTGTATTATTGAATCGATTTCTTTACTAAATGGGTAGCAACGAAGAACCTTCGCGGAAAATTCAGTGGCCTCGGTATCTTCATAGAAGTCTAGTTTCGTCTTTTCGATACCATCAGTAACGAAAATTTCTCCCTTGCTTCTTTCCTTGGAAGCGAACTTTGTGATCATGGCATTCCTAGCGGCCATATCTGCGGTGAAACCAACCCTGACGGATAGGTTATCCCAGCCAAGCTCACTGGCGATAGAAATTACCATCTCTGGATTTAGCCCTCTTTCTTCTGAAAGGCGAAATAAAATTTCATCATCAACTTGTTCGGATTCTTTTGGAATTCCTTTCAAGGCGGTATTCACAGCGGCAATTCCCTTCCTTAGCATCTGGTGATATCTAGCTTCCTCCAATTCCAGAATTTCCATGATCCCCTCCTTTGACTGCAAAAATCCGCCCATATCAAGATGAGTTTTCATATGATGTGCCCCCAATTCTGATAGACTGACTGGAATGGAGAGGGAGTCCTTCATTCTACAAACCCTTCTAATTAGCATCCTCACTAAATATCCGGCCTTACTGTTACTGGGCACTAGTCCATCTCCTAACATGTTACAGATAGCGTGCATATGATCAGGAATGGCGTATATTGAAGATAAGGGCTCTGTTACCCTCTTTAGATCCTCCAATGTGACAATTATTCCTGTTTCTGAGAGCCTTTCGCTTAACTTGACATAAAGCCCATCAACATCTGTGCCGACATCGATATTCAGTATCCCGGCTAGGCCGGAAAGCTCGCCCAGTAGTTCTCCAACTTCAACCCCTAATTCCAGAGATTCCATGAACTCATCGAATCCTGAAATCGATTTCAACCAGTCAATGGATTCGGGATATATCGCTTCATAGATAGTTGGGGTTCCTGCGGCAGCCCAACAGAATCTTTCCAGACCATACCCAGTATCGATAATTTGGAGATCCATTTCGCTATATTTTTGCCCTTTTATGTCTATCTCTCCGTCCTCATTTTCTTCCAGATTCATAAAGACCAGTGTTGCGAGTTCCAAACCACCTACAATTACCTCCAATGCTGGGCCAGCGTTTCCTCCCCCTGACCACGGATTCTCCACATAGGTTATGGATTTTGGAGCGATACCGAGTGCCTCAATAAGGAGCTCGTCACAGTAGCGGACACATTGGTCTATCCAGTATACTACGTTCCCTTCCAGTGGCCTATTGAATGCATGGTGTGCCATCATTTCAAATGTAGATAGGTGTCTACCCGAACGACCGACAGCTGCAACGTCAGTGAGTCTGATGCAAGGTTGACTTATGCCGAGCGGGTTTGCTGGGGGAGGTACTAGGCCACTAGTAACATGTGGTTGGAAGTCTGCAATACTGGCTATTGTGAGGTGAATGTCATCCCTCCATCTGGCAATGACTGGGTACGGATCTATCCTTGTATGCCCCTTTGAATCGAAGAAGGAAAGGAAAGCTTCCCTCATCTCGTCCTTTAGTCCCTTACCTGTGGAGGTGAATCCCTTGATAATGGGATTTCCAATGAACGTGTAAGGGTCTTCATGGGTGTCTCCGCATGTATCCCTGCCACTATCTCTTGTCCAGAATCTGAGGCCAGATACTTTACAGATTTTTAACTCATGATTTGATTCCGTCCAGTAAGGAATGTCAATTTCCCCGAATGCCAATGCCGCCTCCTCCGGCCTTGCATTGGAGGGCCTGACTTGAATTCGATTGTTGCAATTGCAACGTGGGCTTGAAAGGTTGTGGATGCGACGAGGTGACATGGAGGCGTCGTGGAGGGACCATTTGTCATCGGATGGACCGGGTAGGATGAGGATTTCCAAGCACGGTAGGATGCTGACTGACGCAGTTTTAGTTTCAGATGAGTCGCATATGTTGGAACACTCCGATGATAGGTCCCCAGCCCAACTCGTTAATACTGCCAGCATACCTGGAATTGTGGGCGATGCTTGGGCAATGGCGGACTGGCACTTTGGCTATGGCTTTCCAATTGGTGGAGTGGTAGCAACAGATATCGAATGGGGGGAACAGGGCGGATCAATCTCTCCTGGAGGTGTCGGATTCGACATTAATTGCGGAGTCAGGCTATGTTCAACTGAACTTCATATCGATGATATAGATGCAAAATCGTTAGCTGAGAAATTATCTAAAAATGTCCCAGCTGGAGCCACTAGGAAGGGAGGCGTGAATCTTGGAAATGTGGAATTGGATTCAATTCTCTCCAGTGGCGCTTCTGCAGCGGTCGATTTAGGTCTAGCAGAGGAGAGGGATTTGGCTAATATGGAGTCTAATGGATTTCTGGAAAGTGAAAACTGGGATGTGGGTCACAAGGCCATGAAAAGGGGATCGACTTCTCTTGGTACATTGGGATCCGGAAACCACTTCCTAGAATTACAAGTGGTGGATAGGGTCGTTGACGAGAAGGCGGCAGATGCCTTCGGACTTCGCGTGGGACAGATTACTGCAATGATCCATTCGGGATCAAGAGGGCTTGGTCACCAAGTTTGTTCGGATCATGTAGCCAATATTGAAAAGGAGTATTCCAAACTAGGGGACACATGGCATTCCGAGAAATGGGGATTTTCAGTTCCTGATCGTCAGTTGGCTTCTGCTCCGATCCATAGCTCAGAGGGGGCCTCGTATTTTGATGCGATGTGTGCCGCTGGTAATTTTGCATTTGCGAATAGATCGGCATTAACCCAAAAGCTGAGGGATGTTCTAAGAAATGAGTATTCCACAGATGGGGATATGGAATTGGTGTACGATGTAAGTCATAACATTGCGAAAATAGAGAACCATGTAATTCATGGGAAGAATTGTACCTGTGCGGTCCATAGGAAGGGAGCGACAAGAGCATTAGGGGGGGATAATCCGGAACTGTCTTCGAAATTCAGTTTGGGACAACCTGTTCTTGTCCCAGGTGATATGGGAACGGCCTCTTGGGTACTTGCAGGACCTGTAAAGGGGGGGAATGATGCTTTCTCATCATCATGCCATGGTGCTGGGCGAAGGCTTTCAAGGACAGCTGCTAGGAAATCTATCGATTCAGATTCTTTAATTTCTGAGCTGGAATCTAGAGGGGTTCATGTCAGGGCAAAGACGCCAAATGTACTCTCAGAAGAAGCGCCCGAAGCCTACAAGAATGTGGATGATGTTATTTCTTTGACAGATCAGGCTGGATTGGCGAGACCCGTTGCTAGATTACGGCCAGTTACAGTCATCAAGGGATAGTCAAATGGCCCTGTATTCTATTCGAATTTGATCACCGTCTTGCATCATATATTCATCGTATAGATGGTTGACCTCTCCATTTACAGTGAGTACTATTTCATGATTGGAGTCATTCTTGTTACCCATAATCTCATTCTGACTGAATGACTCCCCCCAAATCTCGAAGAAGGCCCCCAAGGGAGCAGGCATTACACTTGGTGTCTCGATATGTAATCTACCAGTGTTATCATGAGTATGAATCCCCTTCATTCCATCACAGCCCGGGTCGCCAATTCCTATGTCAGACTCAATCTCTACTTCGGACCCGTTGATTATGATGGAAAGTTGTACGTGCTCATGGCTCGCAAGGGAATTGTGGTCAGCTAGACAGACATTCGCGATCTGCCAATTTTTTTCTTCTAAAGGGGAATTGGATGAATTAAGTGTCAAGATTATAAATGCCAATGTGAAAATAGCCACCGTGGAAAGTACCGCATTCTCCGCTTTCATGGAGATGCGAGGAGGGCAGTAGTATTGAACCATGAGGATTTCCAAGATTCATGGGACTGGAGGGCAAGGCCCCTGATTATTGGGAAGAGGCAACTACTCATCTAAGTAATAGTGATGAAATCATGGCGGAGATAATTAAAGAAAAATATCTTCCATTACTCACCTCGAAGGGGAATGTATTCCTGACACTGATCAGATCAATAGTTGGGCAGCAAATATCCAATGCGGCGGCGGAATCAGTATGGGCAAGACTCCAAAACGCCGTTGGTACAATTGAACCAAAAAATGTTCTAAAGGTAGACGAAGAAACAATGAGAGGGTGTGGGCTTTCATACAGGAAGGCGTCATACGTTCTGGGCGTAGCTGAGAAATGGAATTCTGGGATGGGCGAGATAGACTGGGAGTCATTATCAAATGATGAGGTTATAGAATCCCTCACATCCATCAAAGGCATAGGTCTGTGGACGGCTGAGATGATTCTGATATTCTCTCTATTGAGGGCTGACGTTTTTCCAATGGGGGATATAGGCGCGATAAGAACGATGGAGAGGCTCTACAATAACGGGGAATCCCTAGATAAGGGCGATATCATTAGAATCGCGGAATCCTGGAAGCCATTCAGAACTGTGGCAACATGGTACCTCTGGAGAATGACTGACCCTGACCCTGTTGGATACTGACTACATGCAATATCCACGCTTGGGTTGATTAGGAATTGAAGGAGCTGCACCTGATTGAACTCCGTCCGCCTCTTCCATAATTATTGTAAGCAGGGTCTTTACCAAGTCCTTCAAATCATCGATTTCCTCTCTAAGTTCTTCCAGTGACAAACTCTCGTCCATTTACCTCACGCATCCCATCTGAGGGAAAACCCTCGGAGGAAATAATAGAGACATGGCCTATAAACACCAGAGGTATCTAAACCGGCTTGACAGCCTTTTCCTTACACTAGGAGATACGTCACTCGTAGTCCTCTTCCTCATCGTCGTAGTACTCATAGTCGTCATCTTCGTAGTACATATCATCCTCAGTACCTCTTCGACTCATTAGGAATGCAATCGCACCAATCGCGACTATAGCTACTCCTCCGATCATCATAATGGCACTGTCAGCAGACCCTTCATCTTGGCTTGGAGGGGGCGTTACACTGATTCCTCCGACTGCGATGTTGGCCGCATTGAAATCTTCCTCGCCGATAGTACCGTCACCATCAACATCTGTGACGATGTACAGGTTTGGTTGTCCCGGTGAGGTTGCCTCCCACTTGAAGGTGACTCTGACACTAGTGGATTCTGCACCAAGGGATATTTCCATATCTCCGGTCTGGGCAGTAGTCAGAGACGGTTGCCATCTCTCTGATGACTCACCACTGGAGTCGACCTCATAGATAAGTTCGTAAAGGCCCACTACCAAAGTTCCATCTCGCTTTCCTGTATTTTCCCAGAATGTTTCGATTGTGACAATCTCATTCATTAATGGGGCCGTAGGGGATGAAACCGCTCTGACATAATCCCCTAGGAATTCCATTATCCTGAGCGCTGGAACCTTGGGTGCTGATTCACTCCCGAGTCCAGAAATCACATTACCCGCCTTATCCGTGGAAGTTACCCAGAAAGCAATTGCATCTCCGGCTTCGATCTTCATCTCGTTCTTGGGCGTCATGTCCAGGCGGGACTGGTAAACATCAGCCCAATTCGAGGACGATGACCTATCTCCCTCTGATATCATCACCAATTCTCCACTGTCTTCTGTTCCAACGATTGGAGAATTGCCACGGAGGTAAACCCATGAAACCTGCAATGGACCGTCTTGCATGCCAACTTCATCATTTATGGTAACTGTTACCTTAACATCGTCCACTCTATCAGATTCTATGATTGTTAGAGATGAGTCGGGATAAGAAATCTGATCGAACAACGCAGTAGGCGATCTACTATCCACTACCACAGAAAAGTCCTCGTTGGAAGATGAGCTTCCCAAACCTGGGACATTCATGACCTCAACAGAAACGCCCATGTATGGGCTCAATGGCACTCTATCAGGTAGAGGTAAAGTGATAGTAAACCTAGAATTGGAGGTTACGTCAGCGTCAGATGAGATAGTCGCAGAGCCATAAATTACAGATGCCTCGACCATGAGCCCTTCTGGGATGTCCGTGATTGGAACACCTGAACCAGCATAAACTATTGAGCCGGAAATACTGAACTCATCGCCTTGTCTCAGGAATAGTTGCCCATCGATAGCCTCCATAACTGGTTCGGTCAAATCAACTATTGAATCGGGCATTGCCATGAATTTATTATCCAATTGCCATGAAAGTTCTCCGATGTTATTCTGATATGCTACAGTGTTTAAGTCATCCAATATTGAGACACTTGGCTTGCATGATAACTGAGACTCCTCCCATGGGTATTCCCAAGAAAGTGTGAATTGCATACTTAGCTGGGTAACAGTAGATGTGACGCTCTGAGTCTGAACTGAGAGGGGAGTCACCATGCTGTCAGGTGATGACCATAGTGTGCCCCTCGAAGGATCGTAAGACATCTTGCCGACGTTACTTGGACCATCCCCACACAACATGATAGTAATATTGTCCAGAGTCCCTATGCCGTTAGCTTCCTCTATCTGCATTGAGAATGTGTGAGTTTGTCCTGCCATCAAGAATCCTATCTCTGAGTCGAGTGAGTAACCTGATGATGGTATGCTGGTAGGTTCGTCTGTAGCAACTATGACAGAGGCCCAAGAGTTCTCAGCCCCGACAGATCCGCCAGTGCCTCCTTCCTGATACGATAGCCCTGCCCAATCTGTGCCTTCGATGTACATGTGAACTGGACTATTGAAATCTTGGGCACTTACATCAATTCCAACAAAATTAACCTGCTGTTGGCCTGTCATCCCAGAAGAGAGGGGTTGCGTCTGGCTAAGATATTCATCTTCATCAGCGATTCCATCCATGTTGGTATCATCGGTGGTCCCTCTCCAATAGTGTAGAGTGATAGATTCTCCTCGGGCCTCAGGCTCATCGATTGTTACAAACAAGGACAGTGGTACTGTCGGGTCCCAAACTTTCCCGTGTGCATCCTGAAGGCCTGTTGGGGTATTGACCTGTAGTGGCCCTGCCACTGGGGCGTTTGAGTCCACGATAATGCTTACCTGTGGTGGTGCCCCTGTGGTGTCTATGGCTCCAACTGTGGATCCAGAAGGTCCCACTGTGAGTATCATTGGAGAGAGGGTCACCTCGCTACCAGCAATCGAAGAGCTCAGCCAATCGACTGTGGTTTCGAAGGATCCATTTTCACCCATGGTCATGGAATAAAGTGATCCTGACATGTTCAGTCCGACTAGGAAGTCCGAGGCTTGGGGTCTTGCATCCGATGCGTCTTGGAATCTGACTGTACCAGATACGCTGACATCATTGGTGGACTTGACAGGGAACGGATAGAATGTAGAGAACTGATTGGAGAGAAGCCTTCCATATTCGTCACGGACTTCAAACGACTCAATCTGGATATCGTTCTCAACGGCCTTTGAGTTACCCTGTCCGCTTAATGATACAGCCGGCCAAACAAACTCTCCATTTGAATCAAGAGCAGTAGAAACCCATCGTATAGATTCCACATCGTCCCAATTCCAGTTTACATCGAACATCCAATTAACCATCACATCCTCATTTCCGTCTGGGTGAGTTACCATCTCCACATATGAAAGAGAGGTGTCAAGTGGAGCGACATTGCTTCCGGATAATTGCGTGAATGTTACAGGATCACTTCCCATGCCCCACAGTCCATCATTGCCGTTTTCGACTCTAAACGAGATTATCTGACCGTCGGAGGCGGAGCCCGTGAGCTCTATTGCCGAGAGTAATGTGTTGTCATTGAGATGGTGATGAGCGGTCTCTATTTCATTGATATTACCATCTGGATATAGGGTATTGGGGACCTGGAAGTCCCTGTTGGTCATGATGAAATCATACACCAGCTCCCCGTCAATCGAGACAGAACCCGTAGAAGAAGAAATAGTAACGGGTATTGCTATCTCCACTGGTGGAGTATCCCCTTGTGTGTTGTCAGAGTGATACTGTGATATCGGATTAGATATATCTGAAACGTTTTCGAATATGGTGTAGCCTAGTGCCAAGCCTGTCAGCGTCACAGTTTGTGCCTGTGATGAAGTCAGAGCGAACTCTACCACCCTCCATTCTCTGTCTGTGACTGAATCCGACCACCCTGATGTAAGGTAATTTATAGCTGAAATCTGGTTTGAATTAAGCTCGGATGTGAATCTCTCAGTCTCTGATCCAGTAGAGAATGTAACCCCTGAAACATCGATATCGACTGGTGATTCAAATCCATCGGAGTCGGAAAGAAGGGATATGAGTCCGGTGTTAACGTAGCCACTTGTAGGAACAATAGCATATGCGGATGTCGATGTTGGCCCTATGTCCATAGTAACAGACTTAGAACCCTCGGAAGACCCAACTACCTGACCTTGTAGTAGATTTGTCTGCCATGCGTAGTGCCCTCTAGCCAATTGGTTTGGGAAAGACCAATCAAGAACCCCATCATTTGCGAAGTCTATCTCTAAGTCTGATGCTGGTTCCCCATAAAGGTGGGAAATCTCAAGCCTGTCAATGTATCCATTAGTCGGCAGGGTGATTTCCAAAGAGTATCCTGTTCTTGGGGTAGGGAATAGAAGAGAACCTCCTTTGGACGTGCTACCGACTGAGTTGCCCTCTTGATCTAGAACCTCAATCTGAACATTCGTGGAGGAGTTTCCACCGAATGTTAAGGCCTTGATTGGCCTGATAGAATGCAGATAGTCTGACGATATTGTCCCGGATATGCTTGTGGCGTTGATAAGGCCGTCAACCCTCTCAACATTTGTCATCTGCCAGCCATTTACCCCCATCATATCTGCTGTAAGTAGTCTCTTTCCTCCTATTCGGATATATTCTATCATTGGGGTCGCCAACGGGTTAGTTGTATCCATGTCAACAGTCAACTTCAGAGTTGGATATGTTTGAGAGTCTACGCCTGATAGGCTAATCGGGAATGACAAGTCTGTATACCCCGGTAACGGATTACCCGATACAGAATCAATGATTGTGCCTGTAATCGTATTGTTGACGAAATCATCCGAGGTACCATCAATCTCTATCATACCCCTGTTGAAGGAGTCATCGCCTGTTATTGAGAAAGTGGGGCTCGTCCATGATCCAGGCTGACTGAAGTTACCCTGCTTGATACCAACGTTGTCAATGTGCCAACCTGAATTGGCATCGTTGAATCTCGCACCCATGGCGAACTTGAATTGGACATCGTCTCCCTTATACTGGGACAAATCCACCTCATATGAGTCCCAATCGTTACTGTTGCAGTGAACACGTGTCCAAATTTCTAGACCATCATTGATTGTGTAAGAGTAGCTGGTTGACATGTATTGTCTGTCGGTATACGAGGGCATGTCCACATGTTGCCATTGCCCTCCGTTAACCCTCATCCAAAGTGCCCCTCCCACGTAGACATAATTCCCAGTACCATAGTCCAAGCAAACGGACATGTCCCAGGAAAATGAGGACTCACCAATTGATGAAACTGTGTAGTAGGGTGTAACAAGGCTGGACTCGTAGAACGTGTCAGTTCCACCGTTGACGCCTATTTTGTACATGTATGGGAATGAGTTGGCAGACTCGGGGCCATATGTAGTGGAAGGCTCTGACACCACCCACTTGCACCTCTCTGAACTGCAGACCTGGGTTCCTGAGGAGGAATACCTGTACATATTCGAGAAGCCTGGTTCTTGATCGCTTTCTGGTGCCGATACTGTCGAGTCCTCAAAATTATGAGGGACATCGATATACCCTGAATTTAGGGTCATGAACTGCCAGTCGCCTCCGGTTGTGGTGGCGTTTCCTGGTATGGTAAACGAATTTATTGCATCGCCCAACCAATCCATCGTCCTGTAGGCATAGACTGTTAATCCCTCTCTGGAGTCTGGATCGCTGTTTCCACCAGGGTTACCGTACTGAACTGAAGCGTCTGTCTGAACGACAAATCTCAGTAATGAGCCATTCACTTGATTCGCGGCTGGGACAGAGTTGGATATCGTCACCATTCCTCCACTGTCGTCTGTGGATACCTGACCAGTTCCATAGGTCAGTGAGGCTATATTGCCATCTGAATCTGCATAACCAGATGATCCCGGAATGGCCCCTGACCTTGATCTGCATTGTGTTGTTATCGATGAGGTTCCGGTGGAAGAGATGTCGGTCCATGAAGCCCCATTGTTGGCGGAGAGCTCTATGCATGCATTATCCCAGCTGGAGCCCTCTAAATCCCAATGAAGATCGAACTCCAAGTCGGTGACATTGTAGAGGTCTATCGGCACTGTGAGATATCCAAGAGCGTTGTTGGAATAGTAACAAGAAGTCCCCGAGAGGCTATAGTACCAGCCATTCACATCACACCCGTGGTGCCAGACACCCTGGCCATTGCCCGCGTTGAAGTATCTGATGTCGTCTAGGAACCAGCCCGGCGTAGTGGCCGAGGAGTTGGATGTCCATACTCTGAATCTGAACTCGACACCCGCAGAGTTGTTGATACTTGGATCCGAGAATAGGCTGGTCAGGTTTAGTGTCTCGGATTGCCATCCGCTGTGGGTGGCACCTGTGAATACGGGAAGTTGCCCACCAGCGAAAGCCCCGTTGACATCTATGTTCGTACTGTCGATATATGCCGAGTAGCCTCCGTCGGGAGAGACCCAATTCCATACAGATGAGCCTGCAGTTCTGTACTCAATCCAAGCACCTCCGTTGCTACCATCCAGATGGTACCAGTGATCGAAGGTTAAGAAGAAATTGTTTCTGAGGTTCTGGGCTGGGACTGTAAAGGAGGGGAGTGTTATCCACGTGTCCACGCCCGAACCTAGTCCTTCACCTGGCTTGGTTGCTACGACAACAGAACCTTCGGATGCTTGGGAAGGTGCGACACCGTAAGGTAGGGTCTGATTGGCCCCGTTTACAGTTCCATTGAAGTCTAGTATTGTAGCTGACCAATATGTGTCTCTATTACAGAGATAGACTGTCCCATCCGTCTCAGTGGCATTCAATGTGGTGTCATCATCGTAATAGTTTCCGTAGTCGTTCCCGTAAGTGACGGACTTTCCTCCGAAGATGCAATTGGTGTTTCCTTCAAGAACGGGTTGCTGACTGTACTGGAATGACCCATTCACTACCGTCCCATTCTGTACACGTCCGTTGCCCCCTTGTATGGTTTGGTTTGTAGTACAGAGATAATCGGTCTGGATTATTTCAGCTGCATCTAGCTGGCCATTGTTGTTATCATCGAAGCCAGAAGTCAGGTTGTACCCCCTCAATCCACCGCAGCTTGGGTGAGGGGCGTATCCTTGTGAATTCTCCCACTTAACCAGAATGATTGATGGCGGTCCGGGAAGATATGATGAGTCCATTTCTATGGAGTAGTTTCCACGATCAAAATTGTTTATGGTGTTGAGAGACCCGTCATCGACCAGTGAAAGGTTTCCATTCCGGTAGTCTGTAGTCGTGCCGGATGCTGTACCATTCTCTAGCACAAAAATGTCCATCACATCGGCTGGAGTCTGAGACGCGGCCATTGGAGAATCGGTAATATGCGCCCATCCATCCATAATCGTAGCATTCCCAGGAGCTCTAAATCCAGTTAGTGTTGTTTCTCCTCCTGCAGTATTAACCGTAGACGGTCCTGCCCAAGAAGTGGTTGCTGCGTTCGTGATCGGTGCTAGTAACATCAGTAGTACTAGGGCCCCAGCGAGCCTCCTACGGTTGTTCGACATGTAGTCTCGTATAATTACAGACATTATGAATGAATTGGTGCGTTAGTGCCAAGATAGCTAAAACTGAGTAAATTGAGTCTGAGAAATGGAGCCACTGGGGAGAATTGAACTCCCGACCTTCCCATTACCAATGGGATGCTATACCCCTAAGCCACAGTGGCGCAACTTGTGGGAATGGTTCACCACCTTTGGGTGTTACGATGAGTAAGCTCTCCGATGAACTCAAGACATCCACACGATTCGGAGAAGCGCGGCCGAGATCGCATAGCCTGGTATTGCGCATGACTGGAAATCATGTGGGTTCATCCCTCCGGAGTTCAAATCTCCGTCTCGGCGCCACTAAATTGAATGATTTTTCACTCTAATCGGCGAGCCCCTTATGTCATCTGTCTCTTGGTAGACATCATGGACGATGCTACCGTGACTGACGGAGGGGGCACCGCAGTGGATAGCCAAGTCATGAGATTATCCGATTTTGAGCGAACAACAAACCTCTACTCGTATTCTAAGTATTTTGAATTTATTGATGTACTGATACTTCAGTTCAGATTTCATGTCTACGCATCTCGAAAGTTTTGGGGCAAATACGAGGCCGTCTCACTTGCCTTGGTTTCAGCATCAGTTGTGATGGGTGCTTGGGACTATGGAATTGGGGAGCTGTCCTCTGGAGGAGACTGGAGCAGAGGGGGAATTCTCGGAGAGGAAAGTGGATTTCTTCATCTCAAGGAATGGTCAATAATGCTA
>DANW01000022.1:28842-31402 GCA_002501605.1 Euryarchaeota archaeon UBA28 | reverse complement strand
GACGTGAGCAATTCCCAGTGGGGCGGGACATGGGGGTGAATCCCAATCTATGGAAGCTCCTTGATTATAGAAATCGTCGCCATCGAACCACTCTTCTTCCGGAGCTTCATCGCCGTCTTCAGGAGTTTCCATCTCCAATGACTCCGCTACTCCATAACCTGCATTCGCATATAGATGCCATTCATCATCTTCGATTTTCTCGATATCTGGTTCCGAGGATTCATCTGGCATAATATCACCAACGAGGGGCGGGGGGGACCCGCATCCTAGTTAACCGTGCGATTGGCGGTGGTTTTTTCACTTCTTCGCATGAATTAGAGTTTCTTTCCTGAAGATTCTGATATCATTCTTAGATGATCAAATGAGTAAATCCCACTTGAGCATCCAGTGGGCCATTCGAATCGTAGGGCGTAGTTACCGACTTGCTCAACCTTTGGTTTGACAAGCATTAGTCTGGAGATTTCCTCACCGAATTCGATTTTCATCTGATCGTTTATTTGTCTAGGTTTGCATTTCGCACATTGGCAACTCTTCCTGATATCTAGATAGTCCAACTCAAAGGTTTCATCATCGGAGAATGACAGAATGCAGTATGTCTCCTTCCTCGAGAGAGAGACGAGGGTTGGCTCTCCGTCCATCTTCATACTTCCGTCTTACCGGTTGTCTTCTGAGGGTTCAATATGACGTGCAGAAGAAGTCCAACTGGCATGAGCATGACCCCAAAGAAGACGATCGCCCTAGTTTTATTTAGGCCTAAATTGTGTTCAATGGCCTTTCTCCACATCCACCTCGTGGCCATTATATCACCGGCGACAAAATGAGACCATGCAAGAACCGTTCCAGTCTCAGTACCGAGTAATTCTACCATGGTGTCGAAGAAGTCGGCAGGGTTGCCGGTGAGTAGGCCGATTAATCCACTCGGATTGAGGATTGTCGCGAGTAGCCAGATTGAAAGAGGTCCAATAAAAAGCAAGTCACCGCTCAGCCATTGTTTTGTTCTATCGGATTCAGGCTCAAGAAGCATTAACAGCCAGAATGGCCCTACCCAGATGGTTGGGATCAAAAATAGAACGATATTTACTGTTTCCATGCGATCCGTCCACTAGGCATTACTGATTTTTGGTTTTTGGTTGGTGGCCACTCGAGGCCTTTTGATATCCTCGAACCATGTGTCTTTGCCATTCCAATCTGGAATTATCCCCAAATCAGCACAAATTAGCTTTGCAGAGATTCTTCCGCTTTCAAGTATGGTCGGCAACCCACTCCCCGGGTGAGTGCCCCCTCCCACTAAGTAAAGTGATTCAAGCTCCTCAAACTTGTTTTGGGGCCTCCTCCATAACATTTGATCTAGCCCGTGTGCAAGATTGAAGACAGCCCCTTTGTAGATGTCCCTAGATGCCCAGTCGTCAGGCGTGACAATGGTCTGGGATACTATGTGATCCTTGATACCCTCGAAGCCCAAGTTCTCCATCTGTTTTAGGATTACGTCCATGTAATCGTGTTTTATTTCTTCCCAGTCGATGCCTTCATGTGAGCTACTGGCAGGAACGAGGACATAGATTGTGGAATGCCCCTCAGGGGCCATGGTAGAGTCTGTAACACACGCATTTTGCACATATATCGAGGGATCGTCCCAAGTGACTTTGTTCTCAGTTACTTCTCTCAGGTTTTTCTGGTAGTCTTTAGCAGCGTATATCTGGTGATGCGGTGCGTCATATTGTTTGTCAAGTCCGAGATAGAGCATGTAAGTTGAGCACGAATAGGACTTCTCGTCTAGTTTTTTGTCGGACCACTTCTTTCGCAACTTGTCCGGAATAAGTCCCTTCATTCCGGTCGCAAAGTCTACATTCATGACGAATTTATCTGCTGTGTATGTATCGTTGTCGGTGACGACTCCGACTACTTTCTTGCCTTCGAAGACAAAGTCGTTCACCGGTTCGTTTAACCTGATATCAACTCCAAGGCCACTAGCTATTTCGGCCATTTTTTGGGTAATTGTACCAAGCCCTCCCTCAACATGGAACACCCCGTGTTCATACTCAAGGTAGGCCAGAATGGTGAATAAGCTAGGCGCTTGGAATGGGCTCATCCCTAGATATTTTGTCTGAAATGACATGGCAAGTTGCATTCTCTCATCGGAGAACACCTTTGAGAGATCTGTTGATACGCTCCTCCAGGGCCTGAGGACCCTTGCTACTCTCAAAGCTCTGCGGCTTAACAAATCTGTAGGTCCTCTCCATGGGGAGTTGAGGCAGTTTTTCGACAGATTTAGCTTTGTCCTGTTGTCCTCGATATATTTCCTGAAACCGTTGGCGTTTTCCTCTCCACAGAGCTCTCTAATCTGGGATACCATATCCTCGAGGTCAGTGCTAGCGTCTATGCTTCCGCCTGCTCCGAAAACAAGTCTGTAATTCGGGTTTAGCTCAATTAGTCCTAGCTCTTCCCTGGCATCGAGGCCAAGGGCTTCAAAGATTTCCTCAGCAATCTCCGGGTAATGGAAAAATGTGGGACCATTGTCATACTTGAAGCCGTCTTTCTCAAAGACCCTAGTTCTTCCTCC
>DANW01000022.1:23938-28458 GCA_002501605.1 Euryarchaeota archaeon UBA28 | reverse complement strand
AGCATTGAACAAGCCAATCCTCCAGGTCCCGCGCCTACTACTACAACATCACTATGTTTTGTCATTCCACTCACCCTAATTTCAAACCCGATTTGAACTCATCCAATGAGTCCCTCATTTCGGAAATTAATTTAACTTCTGGATAGGTCCTTATCACCAGACCGTCCATGTACATCAATGATCGGATGATCGGGAATCCCTCCTCGCCATAGTCTGCACCTGCATTCTCGACTGCCGATCTTACTGTTTTCATCATCACCTCAGTCAGGCTTTGCTCGCCGACACTGAGGTTTTCGAAGTCCTGGTATATGTCATGCATATCTCTTTTGAATTCCTCCACCTTATCTGACCTTGGCCTCCTCTCGGCAAGTGAAATCAATGACTCGAAAGCCATGTCTTTGTCACCAGATGACAGATGAAGGAAGAAGTTAAACAGGGACCTACTGACCTTTCGTGGAGCTTCGCAAATAGCTCCATTATCGATGAATACAAGGTTCCCCCTGGGGTCGAGTATACAATTACCGGGATGTAAATCGCCATGAAAGGTGCCAACTCCAAACATGAACGCTCCATGAATCCTGAATAATTCTAGTAAGTCATCCCAATCCAGATTGGAGTTTATTATGCCCTGCTCCAGTGTCTGACCCTCAATGAGCTCAGAAACCAAAACATGCCTGTTTGAAAGCTCTGGATAGTATTTCGGAAACCTGAGTCTTGGCATTGGGAAATCTTCACTCAATTCTTCCTTAATTGCTCGGAGCTTTGTGGCTCCGATGATCTCGTTCCTCAAGTCAAGCTCCCTCAGGGTGTAATCTTCGACATGCTCCAAGAGGGCAATCGGGTTACCTACCTTCCTCAGTTTGGGAGACAAAATCATGGCTAGCTTGAGCCATTGGCTCATTCTTCTGACATCTCTCTTGAATTTTCTTTCATGGTCCTCTTTGATAACCTTGACAACCACATTTTCACCGGTCTTCAGCCTAGCTCTGTGAACCTGCCCCACCGATGCAGCCGCAAGAGGCTCGACATCAAACCATGAAATATTTTCATGATATGAGTCCGGTGCCTTTTCCTTCAGGATTTTGAATACGTTTTCCGTTGGAATTGTCGCGGCGGCGCTGTAGAGTGTCTGGAGTTGCTTGCATTTCTCAAGGCTGATTATGTCTGGCCTAAGTGCAAAAATCTGAGCTAGCTTGATGGCGAGGAGGCCTTGGTTCTGTATCCAGTCAATATTTGCTGGGGATTTCCTGGTTATCTGCCTCATGAATAGGGCAAACTTTAGCAGACGCACGGATTAGGGCTAGGCGTTGACAATATAATGTGATGTATCTATTCTAAGAGCTGGCTGTTGAAATTTATATCATACCTAACGATATTTTTCTTGCCTTCTAAGATATTCCTAGTTACTTCCACTCCTGACTCTACTGTGTATCTTGATAGCAAGGCCCCCTCAATTATCCCATCATCGAGAGAATGAATCGGCAGAACTCCTGGCTTATCGCTGGGATGCTCGACTAGGATATGGAACTCTGGATCAATATCGTAGCTTAGCTGTCCAAGCCCTGCAAACTCCCACCAGTCCATCATCTCATTTAGATACTCGATATTGCCTTCTATGTTTCTCAACGAGAAAGATAATTCTTCTCCTACTCTATTGCCTACCTGTCTTAGAAGTGATTCGATATCTATTCCGAAAGCAGACAGAGCCTCGATACCCCCTGATTCAAGGTTCCTTCGAGCATCGCTGATTTCTAATCCTGAAGCAAGGAAGGCATCCGGGTTGAATGGGGTATCTTCTTCCGGAATATCGTCTGATATCTCTAGGACTTCTCTGATTTTCTCAAGGAAGGAGCCACCATCAATAGTGAGCTTCAGCGGATCAACTATCCTTTCCTCGGTGAATCTCTTGGATGCAGTTTCGTAGGGTACGGCCTCCTCCCAGATGGTGTCGAGAAGATTTCTTTGAGACTCCGCGAATGATTCTGACTCGACCATTAAAGCTGCGTCATTCTTGCCCCTTCCAACAGGGTTAGACTCCATATTTAGGTATTGGATAACCTCATAGTCGTCGACAAGCGCTCCTTGTGCATCCAGATCATCAGAGTGTCGGACATCAATTGATTCATGGAGATCTTGATAGAACCTTATTGTCCTCCTCTCAAGTTGTGAAAGTACTCTGACGCTGACGCCTCGAGCTGCAGCATCATTCACAGCCTGTAATGCGCTACTTCTACACAGGTGAAGTATTCCAAATTTTCCAAGTGTTAGGATAATATCCCTTTTCGCTCCTTCAGATATCTTCTCGATTCTCTTCATTATGTGTACTCTTTCTTTTAGTACAGCGAACTTGGGTTCATCATCAAGTGGTTTGCTCTCAATGACCGAGGAATACTTGGCTCCAGTCTGCATGTCCTCAAGACCTTGCTCTATTCGATTGAGTTGTTCCTTTCTAATTTCAATTAGATGTGTCACTGCCTGATCAAGAGGTGGGCTTGAGAATCTCATAGGCCTATCTGCAGTTGTTGTGACTAATCCTATTCTTTGCAGTCTTTCGAGGGAATTGTAGGCATCTAATCTTGTGGTGTCTAGCTCCTTAGCCAGCTCACTAGCTTTGATGTTGGGCTTGCGTGATAAAACGGTCAGCGCGTTGATCTCCCTCTCGGAGAGTCCTGCATCTGTTAGTATCTGATTCCACATCAGGAAAATCTTCCCCCGTCGGTAATTCTACTGAGTGCATCGAGAATCTTTGCTACATGCCTTCTAGGTCTGAAGAGCCAGTCGTAGACATGGTGAATTGTGTTATCAGGCCCGATAACAAATGAGGACTTGGCGGGGAAAGTCCCAAGATGGACTGGTACGTTATACATTTCAGCGACACTTCTGTCAGGGTCAGACAGAAGAGTGAAAGGGAGATCGAGTTCGCTCTTGAATTCCCGATGTTGTTTTACTGAGTCTTCACTGATTCCAATAATTTCGACGGGGGGCTCCAGTGATCTGAAAAGGTCGTATTGTTGTTTGAAAGTTAGACACCCCCTCTTGCAAGTAGGAGAACCTGCTTTTGCGTAAAAGAAGAGTACTTTCCAGGATCCATCTAGTTCATTGAATCTGAAGTCGTCCCCATCACTAGTCTTCAGGTTGAAGTCAGGTGCTTTCTCTCCAATCATAGATGACATGCCTATCCCCTTCAGTGCGCTGAGGCTTCTTATATGTCAAGTATGTGGCCCATTCTCTTTCCTTTAGTGGAGAGATAATTGATATTCTCAATCGAAACACCAGAGATGTGCTCGACTCTGCGATCGACCTCAATTCCGTTGTCACGAAGTCCTTGTATCTTCATTGGATTGTTTGTCATTAGGCGGACTTTGTTCACTCCTGCGTCAGTAAGCATTTTTGCCGCGATGGCATAGTCACGAGCATCAGCCGGGAGCCCTAATGCAAGATTCGCATCCAATGTGTCGTATCCGATATCTTGCAGGGCATAAGCTTGGATCTTTGAATGTAGACCGATTCCCCGCCCTTCTTGTCTTAGGTATACAATTGCCCCGCACCCAGCCTCCTGAATTTTCTTCATCGCCGTCTTTAATTGGGGACCACAGTCACACTTCATGGAGCCGAAAGCATCTCCAGTGAGGCATTCTGAGTGAATCCTAACCAGTGGGGATTCAGTCCCGGACAAGTCGCCCGTGTACAGGAGCGAGTGCTCCTTTCCAGCCTCATCCAGAGTGACGCTCACTCTGAAGTTTCCATACTCTGTAGGCAGGTATGCGTCAGCTTCAATTTCTATTGGTTCAGCATCTGATTTGACCTGTATAGTCATGAACCCCGGTAATTGTTGGAGGTTATGAATGAGTGTTTGACATCGAGTAGGCGTGAAAACACCGCCTTATATGCACATCCTGAGAGAATGGTCCATGATGGATGTGATGGGGGGGCAGGTTGCCTTTGGTTCTCCCAGAGTTCGCACGATAAATGATAAAGAAGTTCGGCCCTCCGGTCAGTTTGTCCTTTACTGGATGACCTCCACTAGAAGATACCATTACAATGCCGCACTTGAAAGAGCAATAGACATCAGCATTAGTCTAAACAAGCCACTGTTAGTTATCGAGTGTATTTCAGTCAGGCACGAGTGGTCGAGTGAGAGGGTTCTCACGTTTGTAGCACAGGGGATGGTGGACAACATGTCTACATTTGACGATCATGGGATTACGTACATCCCATGGATAGAGAACCATATCGACTCTGGGGACGGGATGCTCAGGAAGCTATCCTCAAAGGCCTGCTCCATAGTTATCGATGATTACCCGACTTATCTTCCCAGATGGGTGATGGATAGAGCCAGTCTGTCAAGCGAGGTTTCTGTGGAAGCCGTAGACTCCAACGGAATACTCCCCATGAATTACGCGGACAGAGCACACAAGACAGCCTATTCATTCAGGAAACATGTCCAGAGGAGCCTTCACAGTGCTCTCTCCACATTTCCAAGCGAGGATCCGATGGACGGAATAAAGTCTGATCTCACA
>DANW01000022.1:2139-23550 GCA_002501605.1 Euryarchaeota archaeon UBA28 | reverse complement strand
CTTGAGTGGATCTGGAGGGTCGCTGAGGGAGGTGATGTAGCCAAAAAGGCCATGGCTCCACTGAATATCGATCATGAGGTGTTTCCTGTTGAATCAGTCCGAGGAGGGCACTACGAAGCTGTAAGTAGGCTCGGTAACTTCATTGAAAAGAGGCTAGCGAATTACTCTGAAGGAAGAAATGATCCTGATAACCCAGCCGTCAGTGGTCTTTCTCCCTGGTTGCACTTCGGACATATTTCTTCATTCAGGATAGTTAAGGCGGTTATGGATAAGGAAGATTGGACATATGATTCAATTTGCATTGAAGACACAGGCAAGGGCCACAGGTCTGGTTGGTGGGGACTTTCTGAATCAGCAGAATCCTTCATGGACCAAATCATCACATGGAGGGAGCTTGGATTCAATTTTGCAAACTTCAGAAGAGACCATAATACCCTAGACTCTATACCCTCTTGGGCGATGAAAACTCTAGATGAACACAGAGACGATCAACGGGTAAGTTACACTTTTGAAGAAATAGAGGGTGCTAAGACAGATGATGAGGTTTGGAACTCGGCTCAAAGGCAACTCCTGAGAACGGGACATATGCACAACTATCTCAGAATGTTGTGGGGAAAGAGAATACTAGAGTGGTCTCCGGATCCTGAAACTGCCGCTGATTGGATGATCAGAATAAATGACAGATGGGCTTTGGATGGAAGAGACCCCAACTCCTACACTGGAATATTTTGGGTACTTGGAAGGCATGACAGAGCATGGGGGCCGGAGAGACCAATTTTTGGAAAGATTAGGTACATGTCTTCAGCGAATACCAAGAAGAAGCTCAAACTAGAGCGTTACATCTCAAGGTGGGCGGAAGACGCTCCAATCCCAAAGAGCCCACCATGGTGATTACATGTACAAATACACTCATGAATCCGTTGTGGATGCGGATATAGACACAACTTTTCAGTGGTTTGAACATGAAGGCTCGTTCAGAAGGCTTATGCCTCCATGGGAGGTAGCAGAGGAAGTTCGTGCGGATGATTCATTGGAAGTTGGATCACAGAGGGTTTTCAGGTTTCCAGCTCCCGGTGCTCCATTTCTGAAGATGACTTGGGTAGCTGAGCATACCGCATATAACCCACCAAACCATTTTGCCGACACGATGGTCAAAGGTCCATTTTGGTCATGGAACCACGACCACAACCTATCAGAAGTGGACGGAATCACTACTGTTAGAGATGAAGTGACCTATCAAGTTCCATTTGGACCCCTTGGAAACCTTGCGGACAGAATACTTGGGGGGTTTTTAGTTAAGGGAAGAATCTCAAGGATGTTCAAGGCGAGGGAGCTAAGGTTACAGAGAGATCTTAAGGAGCACTCAAAATTCTCTCATCTCGGAAGAAAGAGAATCTTAGTTGCAGGTTCTTCCGGACTTATTGGGACTCAACTTGTAGCATTCCTAGATACTGGTGGCCATGACGTCTGGAGGCTAGTAAGAAGAGAGGCAGAGGAAGGCTCCAAAGAGCTTAGTTGGTATCCCGATAAGGGTATCCTGAATCCTAGCGATATTGAGGGATTTGACGTGATTATCCATCTGGGAGGAGCTGGGATTGGGGACAAGAGATGGAATAATAAGCGGAAAAAACTCATTATCAATTCAAGAAAGGACTCTACTACTCTTCTGTCAGACACCATGAGCAAACTAGAGAAAAAGCCTGAGGCATTCATCGTGGCAAGTGCGATTGGGTATTACGGAAATCGTGATGATGAGGAGCTGACTGAGGATAGCCCGCCTGGGGATGGCTTCCTCACTGAGACAGTGATTCAGTGGGAGTCGTATGCGGATTCAGCAAGAGAAGCCGGAATAAGAGTCGTCAATACGCGAAACGGAATCGTTCTTTCAGCCGCCGGAGGAGCCCTTGAGAGGATGCTTCTTCCGTGGAAAATGGGAGGGGGGGGACCATTGGCTGGTGGAAAACAGTGGATGTCGTGGATCTCTTTAGATGATGAAATATACGCGATTCACCACCTGATGATGAATTCAGAATGTGAAGGCGCGTTCAACCTAACCGCTCCCGAACCGGTAAGGCAAAAGACATTCTCAAAGACTCTAGGCAAGGTTCTGAGGAGACCTGCCTTTGCACCTATTCCAGGATTCGCAATGAAGATATTATTCGGTGAGCTAGCTGGACCTCTTCTGATTGAGGGGCAGAAAGTTATTCCAAAAAGAATTCAAGAGTCTGGATATGAATTCTTGCATAAAGACCTTGAGTCGGCTCTCAGAGACTCCCTCGGAATTTGGAGGTAGGGCAGTGGGAGACGCCAAAGGGGCGATAAGAAATATTTCAGAGGCTGGCAGGAAGAACAGGCTTTATGGCGGTATTGCGCTAATATCCCTTGGTCTCGGTTTTTCTTTACTTGGACCTCCCAGTAGTGGTCCCCTCTTTTTCACATTATCATTCGGGATTTTCACATCTGGGTGCTTGGTTTTGCTTGAGTCTACCTCACAGGTATGCGTGTATCACGGATTTCTAGGCACCCATGAGTCTTCCTCTGGAGGGAAGAGGCATGAAAATGAAGACATCGCCAGGGCGTGCAGAACTAGGAGCTGGGGGATAATATTCCAATCCATGATTGGAGGGCTTTTGATTACTCTAGTTCTGGCCTATTTTCTCAGCTAGATGACTTCACAGGGATTTCATCACTTGGGATTCTATGAAGTAATCCAATTAGAGCGGGTGCCACAATCATACTTGCTATCAGCGAAAGGATAATCATAATGGCACAGAAGAGTCCGAAGGTGGAAAAGAAGCCCATCTTTGACTGGTTAATTACCATGAATCCAGCGAAATCAGATAGAGCAGAGCCGAAAAGAGCCAGCCCTGAAGCACCCCCAACAACTGCTACGGACTCTAATTGGGATTTGCCTTCCTGGATTTCTTCCCTGTATCTCTCGATTAGGTGGATAACATAGTCCACGCCTACTCCTAAAGAGATCGCAGCGATAGAGACCGTGACCATGTTCAGCCCATAGCCGAATAGATCGACCAAGGCGTAGAGCCATACTATCATAATGAAAATTGGGGCTGTTGTTATCCCTGCATACACGAAAGGAGTGGTACCGAATATCAAAGATAACACAATAGCGAGTACTGCGAAGTGAATTACATAACTCTGGTCGACAAGTGTGATTGATATTACGGCAAGGACGATTACGTTCAGGATGATTGGAAGACTATTTTTACGAATCTCTGAGATATTTTTCTTCAGTCTCTCCATGGTATTTCCATTATCCCTGAATCCCCACCATAGAGTAACAAAACAAAGTAAGACCCCGAGGAGAATGGTATCTTGCAAATCGTCTTGCATCGAGTCTGCGGCTACAAATCTTACGACCGGCTCTCCTGTTGGGATTGCCCATGAGATTGGATACTGCTCATTGGAAAGAGCATTTTGAAGTGATCCCCTTTCCCTCAAAGGATTTGCAGAGAGATTCTGTAGAGGCCCCATGTCTTGCTCCAGTTGTACTAGAGCTGGTTCTACTAGAGCGAACTGTTCGGGACTAGATATTCCAAATCTTAAAGTCGCTCTGGGGTAATCAGGGGATTTGCCTTCTTCGGTTAGCCATGGTTTCTGGTAATCCAGTTTTCCCTGTACTTGAAGGAACTCTCCCACTATACTAGGAGAAAGTGCTGGATACCCCCCACTGGCAGGCACTCCTCTTGTCATCATGAACCCGTATAGAAACTTCAGGGATTTACTGTCGTTTGTCGAGGGTATGAATATGAACTCAAAATCTCTGTTAGGTATCACTACTGTTTCACAGCCAATCCCCCCATCTCTTGAGTCAAAATCCCAACCAGCCTGCTCGAATGGAGTCTGATTCCATGCCATGGCTGCTCTCAGATACCAAAGCATTTGGTCGACGGCAAGAAGCTCAACTTCTCCATCCGGAGATCTAGTTAATTGATCGGGATCTTCCGGACTATGAGAATTCATGTTATTTCTTAGCTCTTCAATACTTTCCAGAACTCTGGGATTTGTCATGTTCCCCTCGACAAGTATGTAGGCAGGCTCTCCCTCATCACTGAACCTCTGATTAATCAGACCCACTCCTACTGCCAAATCAGACTCCTCTTCAACAAAGTCCTCTACCTGGAAATCCCCCTCTAGTGATGTCATCAGTGGAACTGCATAAAATGTGACTAGGAGAACGGTGATTATCACTAACGGATACGCTTTGAATGACTTTGTTGTAATAGAAGACAGCCATGCCTTGGGAACCATATGGATTTTATCTGGGTCTTCTTCAATTAGCCTCCCCTTGGAATCTAGCCACTCGTCTATATCCATTCTTGTCAAAGGGACCCAGAGTCCCGTCAAGAAAAAGGCACACATGACCCCGATTCCAGCTTCTATTCCAAATGATCTCAATGCGGCAATACTAGAGGTGAGATTTGCTGAAAAGGCGACAATGGTAGTAACTGAGGTAAGCATAACAGCAAGTCCAACTTTACTTATTGAGGTCCTGCACGACTCCTCTATTGTCCTCCCTCCTCGTCTTTCCTCCTTGTATCTATGGAGGGAGTGTAAACTATCATCAATCTCCAGAGCCAATATCAGTATAGGTAGCAGATTAGAGAACTGGGACCGAAAAATAAATTCAAAACCTGTCCTCTGTCCAAAAATCATTGCCCAACCAATTAGCCCATACATCCAGATAAGTGAGACTACCAAGCTAGTGGAAACTATGGCAACATCCGATATCCTACGGAGATTAATCCAAAGAAGGAAGACTACGATTACTGACATTGCTACCAGTAAATAAGCACTGGAAAGGAGCTCTCTGTTGATTTCCACATTGATTCCTTCTGCGAACATCAGTGATACAATATGCTCGTCCGTCTCTCTGAGATCTTCTTCAATTGACAGATAGAGCCACTCTACGGAGCACAGTGGCTGGTTATTCTCTTCCCTCTCCTCACAGTACTCGAATGAGTACCTAATCGGGTCTGTTATCAGAGTGTATCCATCTCTGTCGTAACCGAAGTCTGTCGTGGCATTCTTCCATGAGAAAGTCCACCCACTTTCTTGCATCTCCTCCCTATCGAGATTTACGATTAACCAGGCTGATGAGGCTGACCATCTTCCCCTGTCCCAGATATCTGATTGCAAATTTCCATCTTCACCAATTGTGTGATTAATAGGCCCGATAACAGGGCTACTTGGATCAGGTGTGAAGGCTCTGTCATTAGACAAGAACCTCAAAAATGATCCATTGCTACTGTTTGCCATCCTGTGTGCAGCCAGGTCGATATGATCTTGGGTAATTCTTGGATCATCGAATGTTAGGCACTCTAAAACTCCACAATCTGACCAGTTGGTCGGTGCTGGGTCCATTGATTCCTCGAGATCAAGAGTAAGAGCGAGTTTGTATGGATTGATTCTAGGCTGGGTAAGTGATGAATTGCCCGACATGAAAGATCGGAAATCAGATGCTAGATCCAGCATTCCTACCGCCGGATCCCCCGAAATCTCAGAGGCGATTGGAAGAAAAAACTTCGAGACGTTGTGATTTCTGAGAGTGTCAGCATTTACATCAATTTCTCTTAAAACTGTAAGATTCAATATCCCTCCCTTGGGGACTTCTAAACCTGAATTCTCTCCTGTGTAGTCAGCAATCATTGTGACATCAGATCCAGGTGTCCCGAAGTAGCCCTCATCTCTGACAAAGATTCCAAAGCCCCAGATATTTCCCGCGGCAGTAAACTCTTCTCTGAATACCATGTTGGCCTCTAATTCCGGAGACTCCATCTCGTAAGATTCTATATCAATGGGCTCAAATGTGGCCAGAACTCCCGGAATCATTAGAATTGAGAAGATAAATACCGAGAGATGGACTTTCTTCCTCTTCGGAATAAGATAGTCTGCGACTCTTGAGAAATCACGCACGTTCTTGGGTCATTGGGCCTGTATTTGAGTAGTTGTGATTGGTCACAGCCCGGAGTCCCTCATATGATTCAGTGCCTCCTTCTGTTTTTGAGTGAGCTCTTCCGTCTCCTTAAGTACGAACTCTATGTCCAAATCAGATCCTTGATATCCATGTCCTTGTATTCTCAATCTGTCTCCAATCTTTGTTCGTTCGGGAACTTCTATCTGTATCCTACTGCCCTTGGGAGTGGTGATTCTTACATTCCCCCCAAGGAGTAATGTGGAGATCTTGACTGGGACCTCCTGAATCATTCTTCCTTCCTCCCATCTCCTGCCCTCCTGTGCGTCTAATCTCAAAGTAATCAATAAGTCACCTGACTCTCCCTGGGGGTGCTCATGACCCATCTTTCGTAGCCTCAGTTGCTGTCCGTGTATTGCACCAGCAGGTACTTTGACGCTAATCGTAGTACCTTTTGTCTGAACTCCAGTACCATTGCACTTAGAGCAGGTTCTAGACGTACCAAAGCTATCTCCACCACACTTGTCACACCTCTTGAGTCTCCTGTGAGAGAATTTTGTCTCGATCCCGCTAGTCGCTTCTTCCAGTGTCACGTCTAGGCCCGCTTCGATATCTGCCCCCCGGAATGAGTCTCTGGGGGAGCTTTGGCTAGGCCTTGCTCTACTAGATCTAGAGTCAAAACCGAAATCCGAGCTTCCTCTTCCGCCCATGAACTGAGAAATGATGTCACTGAAATCGAAACCTGACCCTGAGCCAGAGAATCCCGCCCCTCCTCTGAACATGTCCTCCATTCTTCTTTGTTGATCCCATTCCCTTCTGGCTTCAGATGAGCCTATCAATTCATATGCGTTCTGAATCGACTTGAACCTCTCCTCAGAAGCTGTGTCGTTCGGATTTCTATCGGGATGGTATTGTCTCGCTAGCTTCCGGTAGGCCCGCTTAATTTCGGCGTCTGTAGAGTCGTTTGTAACTCCTAAAGTACGATACGGGTCCTCCGCCATCAGGGTCAGTCGGTGTAGCGGGTCTCTTCAACCTGCTGAGAGTTTTATCGATGTAATAATGTGGTTGTAGGTATTGCGAGGGTTATGACTGTCGGCTGGGCCGTATTCAGAAACTATGCTGGGCACGCTAAGGAAATCAAGGGTGATGTGACTGACTATCCTCGTTTTTTCCTCATGCCTCCCACATCGCATGTGGAATCAGATAGTGAAGGGAAGAATGTGATTTGTCTTTTGGCTGATGAACATATTGACTACGAAGTAGAGATGGTGGTCAGATTGGGGGATAACCTAGAGCCGATGGAGATGTGTGTCGGCTGCGATACTACGAATAGAACTCGTCAGACTTTGGCGAAGGAGAAAGGCTGGCCTTGGCTTGAAGGAAAGGGTTTCAGAGGGTCAGCTGTACTTGGAACATGGACCTCATGGGAGCCTGGGATAATGGAGATTGGGTTATCGATAAATGGTGAAGTCAAGCAACAGGCGAATACGGATCTAATGGTTCATTCGCTGGATTCGATAATGTCGCATCTGAGAAACTGGTATGGACTAAGTCCCGGGGATTTGGTGTGGACTGGGACACCCGAGGGGGTAGGTCCGATGAAAGAAGGAGATGTCATCGAAGCATGGATGAAAAATTCTAAGGGAGAAACAGTCAGTAAACTCAAGGCAGAATGTAAGATTTGAAGCCCCCAAATTTGAAAACTCCGCGGTAGTTCAGACATTCATGGATGTAGACTACGAGTTCAGCCCCGCTTTTACACTAATGACCGCCAACTTAGGACCCGGAGAGTCCCTCAAGGTGGAGCCAGGCGCTATGGTGGCTCAATCAAGAGGTGTGGATATGAAGACCGGAATGGGAGGCGGAGGAGGAATCGGTGGATTCCTGAAGAGTATGGCCAAATCAGCATTCGGAGGGGAGTCGTTCTTCGTGAATACGTACACAGCTGGTGGCTCTGGTGGATGGGTATCTTTGGCCCCCAGCGCCCCGGGCGACATAAAGGAGTTCGACTTGGCCCCCGGAGAGGAGTTCTTCATGCAAGGGGGGGCATTCATGGCATGCACCCCTAGTGTTGACACGGATACAAAATTCCAAGGCGCGAAGTCTCTGTTTTCTAGAGAGGGGGCATTCTTCCTCAGAGCATACACTCCCAGAGGAGTTGAAGGTAAGGTATTCTATACCTCATATGGTGCAATCAAAGAAATAGAAGTCTCTCCTGGCAATCCAGTGGTAGTCGACAACGGCCACGTTGTGGCGTTTACTTCCGGATTATCCTACAACGGGTCCAAAGTCGGAGGAATGGGGTCCGCACTCTTGGGTGGAGAGGGTATTGTTTTGGAGTTCAATGGTTCCGGTAAAGTATACATCCAGACCAGAAATATGGAAAGCCTTGCGACAAGATTGATACCTTTCATGCCGACTGCAAGAAGCAACTAGTGATGATAACCTTGAGGAGTGACATCCTCTCGCATGCTCATGGATTCTGGTACCCGAAGGGTTACTGGAAGTCGCTTAATTGATCATGACGGAGTGGTCAGAGAAGGTGATTTCCTACTTCATGAAGACGGGTCTTTCTCACCAAGCATCGGCGATGAGGATGTTCTCGAAGTAATAGATGGGAGCGAACTCCTGATTACAAGGTCCCTACAAAATTGGCACACACACCTCCCAATGACACTCAACAGGAGTATGGGGGAAGGTATGGCCCTGATGGACTGGCTTCAGACTAGCATTTTCCCAAGTGAGAGGAATTTGACTCCAGAGCTAGCATCGATAGGAACTAGAGCCTCCGTAGCAGAGATGATCTCAGGTGGGACAACATTTGCATGCGATATGTATCATTTCCCCTCAGCCATTGCACCGATAGTTGCTGATTCGGGGATACGCGGTATAGTCTGTGGTCCGACAACCGACTGGCCTCCGGCAGAAGAGGGAGAAGGAGACAGTGGAAACGCCATTAGAGAGCTGGAGAGCATGATTAGATCTGGTCCTCTTGGTTCTGGAAGGGTAGAGATTGGGATTGCCACACATGCTGTTTATACATGCTCTGAAGAAGTATTGAGAAAGGCCAGCGAGATGTCCAGAGAACTGGGTGCTAGATTGCATATCCACACCTCTGAGACTAGAGAAGAAGTGACAGAGTGCCATGAGAAGACAGGGATGTATCCTATTGAGTACCTGGACTCGATCGATTATTTCACCGAGGGGACTGTCTGCGCTCACTGTGGATGGGTGACCAAAAAGGAGATGAGGATTCTCGCAGCTAACGATTCGCACGCCGTTCACTGCCCGGTATCTAACCAGAAGCTAGCCTGTGGCGGAACTATGTCCTATCCAGCCATGATTGAAGCGGGAGTTGATGTTAGACTGGGTACTGATGGGGCCGCCAGTAACAATGGCTTGGATATGAGGGCTGAGGCAAAGACTGCGAGTCTGATACAGAGGCATGATCATTGGGATGCGACAATACTGGACCCCGTGGAGACTTGGCAACTTGCCACAAAGGGGTCTTCAGATTGGGTCACATGGGACTTAGCCGATATTCGAATGCGCCCAAGAGGAAGACGTAGTAGAAGGGTTATTTCAAATCTCATTTACTCCGGAACAAGATGCTTGGATGTCTTTGTCGATGGTTTTGCAATCCGGAGATCGGGGAAGACTCTTACTCTCAATGAGGAAAGGGTATCCCTTGACCTTGAAGAGGCGGCTCAGGATTATTACTCAGAGATATGACGGATTGAAACAGCCGTTGAAAAGTGCTGGCATTAGTAGACACATGTGCTAGACTACTTGTTGGCCCCCAGAAAAGATCACAGGGGTTGGAAAACACCTAGTGAGGCATCCAGGATTCTGCTTGTCGTGGTTGTTCTGTCGGTCGCATACTGGGCTTGGCCGGTAACCCAAGGAAATGTAATGATGTGGATAGGGACAATCATGATGGTGTCTACCGCTCTTCTTACGGTTGGATGGTGGTTTCTTTCTCTGGCTGCAAGAGGTAGGGAGCCTAGAAATCTCACATCATCAGTCGGTAAGGTTAGGAGTAAAAAATAGGATACCGGAGAGCTTTGTTCTAATCCTAACAGCATCCATCACACGAGCAACTTGGTCCACAGGGGTCGCAGGTACAGCATTCACATGGCATAAACGTAGGAAAGAGAGTCATTATTTAGAGGTGTCTGGATTCTAGCAAGGCTTCTGTCCGTTTCTTGACTAGGCCTGTTGTATCATGTAATCCAATGTGACAAGCTCCACAATATACTCTATGTCTTCGCCCTCATCTGTGTGTGAACATCCAGGCCCTCCACCTGTCTCGACTATGACGCTTAATTCCAAGGTATACAAACCAAGACCGTTTTCTCCGCCTTCCAAGCCCTCGATAATATCTGATTTCGATACCCCACTGACATTGCCTATCAGGGATTCGTTGAACCACTCGACTTCCACTGTATGAGAGGAGTCCCCTCCTCCTGAGTTTTGACCGCTGGCTGTGCCGTTAATTTTGTCATTGGAGATTGTTCCAGTTATAGTATCTGGATCAGGGTTGGAGGCACCTGGTACAGCGCACCCGAATCCAGAGCTGGACTCATCTTCCGAATACTGCAGAGTTACCCTTACTCCTACTATATTGAAATCTTCAGAGCCCTCTACGGCGTCTGTATGCATATTAATGACTGTTGATTCACCGTCGTTTACGTATTCCAATCCATCTGCCAAAGTCTCATTATCAAAATTAGCACTGACTATCCAATCTCCGGAGATTCCGCCATCGGAATTCGGGGAATCTGGTCCTGAAACAACATAAGCTGTTTCAAAGGCCCCAAATGGGATAATTACAGCCGCGGCCAAAGCCCGGATTTTTCTCTTATCAGGGAAATCATATCTGCCTAGGGGAGAAAGCTCTGGGAAACGTACCTTATTCATAACAAAGTGAGTTAGGAACGCCGCACCCATTCCGGGGATTGACTCAAAAACCTCATCATTTAGGCCCATTAATCTCCATACAATGACTCCGGTAAGGGCTGCTATCATCATTGCTATTGTGTGGGTCGTATCGGGCTCGTACTTGGCCCATCTGATGATTAAAATAGGGACAAAAATTGATCCCAGTCCGTAAACTGCCAAAACCACTAGGGAGAACACAGAGTCTCCCCCTGGTACGTAGAGACCAAAAATGGATATTGCGGTGGCGAAAGCGGCCACGCCTAGAGTGACTGACTTTGTTTTCTTGTGGTCTTGGCTTATTTCTGGTATTACGTCGTCTGTAAATGCGGCAGTACAAGCCAAAACTTGACTGTCTGCGGTTGACATGGTTGCCGCAAAAATAGAGGCTAGAATCAAGCCGACCCAAAAGGGCCCCAGTGTTTCCATTGCAAGCATTGGGAGACCAAGTTCCGGATCGAAATCGGAACCGGTGAAAACTACCCTGCTTGATAGTCCGATTATAGTCATAATTAGCAGAAATGGGGTCTGCCAGGCAAAGAACCACAGCATCGCAGTCTTCCTATCCTTGTCAGACCCTAATGTCATAACTCTGGTTACTACCTGAGGCTGACCTGCTACACTAAGTCCTCCAAGGAAGAAGGCAAATGCCCAAAGAGTCACGCCGAATCCTAGATCTGCAGGTACAATACTGGTCAAATTGGCATTCTGCACCTCCAATCCTGAGTGAAGGCCAGAAAACCCTCCTATTTCTCCCAAAGCTACCCAGCAAAGTAATGTGGACCCAATAATCATGACACTTGACTGAGCAGCGTCGGTCCATATCGAGGCCCTGATCCCACCCGCATAGCAGTAGGCTACTACCAATACAAACCCAATGAGGATCCCAATCGCTTCAGACCATCCAAGCATGACATAGAGAGCCTTTCCTCCACTAGTTAATTGAGCAGCTGCGTAAACAGATAGAAAGAGGATGGATAGAATCGCTGCTAGCTTTGCCTCGGGTGATCCAGTTGCTTCTGAAACAAGAGATGAGAGAGATCTGAGGCCTCGCTCATTTGCTGACTCCTGTATGAATTTATACAACCAAATCCAAGCCACAATCTGTCCTGCCATGGATCCAAATGCAATCCAAACTATGGAGTAGCCCATAGTGAAAGTGAATCCAATGAAACCAATGAACATGTATCCTGAGTTCCAAGTACTCACAGCCGACAAGGCGGCCAATGCCGGGTGCATGCCCCTACCTGCAACCAGATAGTCGTCAGTGGTATCTTCCTTGACCAGCATGCTAGCAAGACCTATTCCCGCGAATGCAGTCATGAATAGGATGAAAGATCCAATTAGAACTAGGTCCATGATGATGTAGTGCATGGGGCACTTGACTATCAATAATGGGATTGAGCTAATGACTAACATATTCTGGAAAAATCTAGGCTAGCTCTAGATTTCCCTTCTCAGATTCTCCATCAGGGAGTCTGCAACTCCAAGATTTCTCAAGCATTCCTGAACCTGCCCCTCGGAGAGGCTTCTCTCGGCCTTGGCTATAGAGCTAAGGCATGAAACCCTATCCGGATAGTCTATTCCTATTCCTCTGGAATCTAGCCTCTTGCTTAGCTCATTCCACTCGGAGTTGACAAAGTCAAGGAGTTCTTTAGCATCTGATACCTCTGATTCAAATACGGTGAGGTCGGATAATAGAGATTTTAGCTCTGATGAAGCATCAGACCACCTCGAAGACTCGTGTAATCGTGTTACAAGATCCAATCTATCTTGCCAATTACCAGACTCAGGGAATCTGCCCTCCAGCTTCTTCCTTTGCCGAAGAGCCCTAGTGACCTCGTTGGATGATTCTAACGACTCCCTTACATCCCTGATGATGCTGTCTGATATTCCCTTCGAGAGAGGATAGTTTCCTTCCCCATATGCAGTTCTGGAATTTTTCATCATCTCCAAGTATCTTGAAACAACGTTACCCTCCAGTGACTTTATCGCATTTTCAGCGTCCTCGAGAGACTTAGTGGCCTCAACTTCCAATCCTGAAAGGCTCTTGATATGTTCAGGGATATTAGTGGCGATTTGAATAGCACTAATGGGGTCTTCTGACTCTAATGCTTCCTTGGCCGTTTCTAACATGCTAAGTACGCTATCGGCTGAGTGTCCAGATATATCGGAGATCTTCTGTTCGGCATTCTGAATACAATCACATGCCTCCTGCCAGTTATCAATGATATTGTGAGCCCTCAGTTTGGCCGTCCTGAACAGGGTTTCAGCCTCCCTCAAAGATCCCAAATCGGCCTCTCTCAATCCCATATCATATGCCTTCCTTGGTGATTTTGCGATATCGGATATTTCCTCTGCCATTACGACTGAAGAGAGGGCGTCTTTCTGTATTTCTTCCAGATCGTTAGATATGGCGATAATTCTCCTTGCCTCACTCTCTGCTTCTTCAATTATCTGGAGGCCTTTTTGAGGATCTTTCCAGCCTATCTCTCTCGCACTCTTCAATAGAGAATTTGGCTGTTCCAGTCCTGTATTCTCTGACCTCAATTTCAGCATTGAAAATTCAGCCTCCTCAAGCTTCTCTGAGAACTCCTTCCTGATGTGGTGCATTTCATCTTTCGATAGTAAATCTGGAACCATCGTGTACGAAACAGAGGCCAGAACCAGTCCCCAGACGTAGATATTAGAGTCTAATGCGACTAATGTGGCGAATGCTATAGCCAATGAAGCGAGGCTACTAATGCCCCTTAGTCTGCGAGTCGAAAGTGAATGGCTGAAAATTGATTTCGTTGTTATCCACAAGGAGATTGCAATAATCGTCAACAATACAGATGAGATTTGTTCATCCGTTGATGTATAATCCGCTCCTGCGAGAGCAATTATACTGGGCCAGAATAAGTTTGATGCGATTCCAATTCTGGATCTCTCCACAGGTCCGAAGTCAATCAAGTCTGAAAGTAATAGTGCGGTTGTGAATAGTAAGAAAACATGCCCTGATCTTGAGAACAATTCATCTTGGCCATCAATTGCCGGCCAAAGCCACCATGCCCCTCCTAAGATAATGGATAAAAGACCCAGCAGAGCGATTTTCTCGACTCGTACCCTATGCTCGTTGACTACCCTGCTTGGATAGTCGGGCAGTAGAACCATGACTTGTGTGCCGACATCATCTCTCATGAGCTTCACTGAAGAATGTGTGAAACTAGGGCTTCATTGAGTTGACTCCCCAAATGCGGTTTGCCACCAGTGTCACAGCAACCAGAATTGAGAAAACTAGAAGAAAAGCCTTGATTTGATGATTAGAATCGTTATCTTGACTATCTGCGACGTTAATTACCCCTGATAATTCAATGGTCCCAGATTCTCCATCCTCAGTCCCTATCCATTCAATACTCATATCCAAATCACCAGTGTTGTCTGGTATGACTTCTAGTTGGAGTGTGAAACCACCATATGGGGCCCCTGGCATAAGAACAAAGTCAGAACATTCCGTCAGATGACACAATCTGGCCGATCCTACTGAGGAGTATGAATTCTTGGCGAACACGGTAACTGTTACGCTGTTTCCTATCGAGGGCTTTTCGGAAATGGAGGTGTCAGTTACTTCGATTGAGAAACCCAATGGGGGCTCTATTGAGAATTGGAATGAAAGATTGCCAGAATTAGAGTTTGAATCTTCGGCTTGTATGTTTATTGTGTGTCCACCTATCTCAAGAGGGGGCAATAATGTCTTTTCAGCGATACTCCAATTTGAATCTTGAACATAAATCTCGCCATCTACAGATATAGTCCACATAGTATCGTCGATACTATCCAAGTCATCAAAAGAATCCGATAGGAATAGAGTGAGATTATCGCCAAGACGAGGTGGATTTGAAGGGGCCATGACATCCGAGTTAACGAAAAGAGAAGGCATTACAACGGGAGCTGATGAGTCTTCCACCTGTACCTCCCATATTTTTTCGACGGTGTTTCCAGCTTCATCAGAGACGTTCAGCATAACATTCCAGAGGGTTTTCTCTCTCTGAAGGTGCCTCTCTTCAACCGGCATATGCATCCCATTGACTTGGACTCCCTGAGTAAAGGAGGTGGAGAAATGGAGTTCATCAATAGAGAACTGCCTCCATCCTTGGGATTTGTTTGAGGTTACAGTTATCGAAACGGGGAGGTTTGAAGAGTCTGTTGCAATTATATCAACATATAATTCACTGTCCTGCCTTATCTTAAGGATATCATCGGATACGTTGTGTTCAATTTCTATCCCAGACTTTGTGATCTCTGTGAGCCTGATTTCATAGGTCGGGTTTTCCCCGTCGACAATTACACTCTGATACCAATTAGAAGATGTGCCATGGGAGTCCCTGCATTTTAAGTTCGCACTGAGTACATCTGCTGATGAGAATCCAAAATCTGAGGGAATGATAGTTGTGACCGTCCCATGTTCCTTCGATTGAGTTCCTGTAACACTACTCACTACTGTCCCGTTATTGCTGAATAACCATACATATTGAGGTGATTCGAGAACGCTATCTTGACATTCTGAGAAGAAGCTGAGTGGACTGTCCAGCGGTACAGAAATTGAGGCATCCCCCGTTCTGTTTACCACGATGGATGGAGGGTCGTTTTGTCCGATTGCAATCCTGATTGTAGAGTATACCGGAGAGTCTGTTCTGTGGACTGAGAAATTTGTTGGGGCACCTGAGATAATCTCCTGCATTGCACTGAACTTTAGCTCCCAGGGGCTCTGAAGAGTAACTACAAGTGGGACTTCCTCGACAAGGGCTCCTGTTCTTGGCAAATCCAACAGCCGTGTCGATCTCTGATCGCTTGTCGCAACTAGATCGGCTGATTCCTCCCAACCCCAGCTCGATTCGGACTCAGAGAGAACTGGTCCCGGAAGAGGTGGAGATATTGTCAGATTTACAGGACTGGTGAGAGTTAATGGTTCATAGTCAAAGATACAACAACCTGCCAATTCAGAGTTATCCCATGACCTAGCTGATGTAATCAACTGTGAGAAAGAAGCAGTCTCATTCTCGGTCAGATTACCGTCATCGTCTCCTAGGTACCTATCAATCTGAGTCCTAATTCCCAAAGACTGGTTTGGTAACAAATCGGTACCATAACTCTCACCAATTGATATTTGTAGCTCCCAGGTAGCATTTACCTGGGAACCGGGGGAAAATGTTTCGAGGAATATTAGCTTTGAGTGCCCGATAATTTCGAGTGGCTGTTGGGAGTCATTCACTTGGGTTTCTGAATCGGCGAATGATAGGGGGGAAATGGATATTAACATCAAAATTGTGAAGCATGTGACGAATCTTACAAATTTCATCTTCTTCAACCTTCGTAAATAATTGTGGATCCTTTATGGTCCAAGCCTACTGGAATTAGCTTGTTTGCCTGCCTGAGTCCACTGAGCTTCGTTCTGAAAGATGGAGTTCCATGAACGAGAAAGAATCCTCCCCCTCCTGCCCCTAGTAGCTTCGCACCAGAAGCTCCGATTGACATTATCTCCTGATGAAGTAGATCAATCTCTGTTCCTGTTATGCCAGATGATATGCCCCTTTTAGTCTCCCAAGCCTCACCTATCAGAAGGCCTAGTTTATACAGATCCGATGCGTTTAGATACTGCTCGGCTAAATCTGCCTGTGACCTAATTTTCCTCATTCTTGAGAGTTTGTCGTCGGGATTATCTGGTTCTTCTTCGAGTACTTCAGAGGCGCTTCTGGATAGTCCTGTAAATACCAAAGTAAACTGATCTGAGATATCTGATTTGCAGGTGATATCCAGTGGATTAACCGACACTCCATCTGATCCGAATGAAATAGAATTTATGCCGCCAAAGGCAGCAGCATACTGGTCCTGCCTTCCTATTGGCTGACCAAGAATATCAATTTCTATCCTGCAAGCCTCTTCAGCTAGCTGTTCAGGGGATGCGTCATGACCGGAGAATTTGTGAAGGGCGTTTAGAAGGCCTACCGTAACTGTGGAGGATGACCCCAGACCCGTTCCTCGTGATGGAATGTCAGCGATTGTCGTTATCTCGACGCCTGAGGTCACTCCTGTTATTCTCATCGCCTCTCTGACCAGTTCATGATTAATATTCTCAAAATCATCTACAATCTCAAGTGCTGAATAGGATACACGGACCTTGTTATCAAACCTCCTGTTCACGATAACGTAGATGTATTTATCCAAGGCGAGTGAGACGACCTTGCCTCCATCTGCATGAGAGTTTGAAAACCCGTCTATATCGGTTCCACCCCCACAGAAGGATGCTCTGAGGGGAGTTCGGCTGATTATCATCTACCAACCCGAGCCATTCACTACACATCAAGACGACGGTTTTGTGACATATTCATGAATCTCTTGAATGGCAACACATATGACCTAGTTGCCACCGGAACGAAGGGAGAGCAATGTCCGACGTAGTGACTATGGATGACCTTAGCAATGAAGAGATATTGTCCATTCTCGATGATTCGAAGAGATTAATACCAGTAGCGAGTGGAAAAGTTCACCTTCCTCTTCTTGAAGGAAAGGTACTAGCGAACATGTTCTACGAGAACTCAACGAGAACGAGGATGTCATTTGAGACGGCAATGAAGCGACTGGGGGGTTCTGTACTGAACTTCACATCCGTGGGAACATCTGTCGCAAAGGGGGAGACTCTGTATGATACAATGCAGATGGTTGATGGGTATGCCGATATCGCTGTGATCAGACATCCGAGGCAGGGCGCTGCTCAGTACAGTGCCGATGCAGTGGATATCCCGATACTCAATGCAGGGGATGGTGCTGGGAATCATCCCACTCAGACCATGTTGGATCTATTCACCATAATGGAGGCCCACGGAAAGATTGACGGTTTGAACGTGGTTCTGGTCGGGGACCTGAGGTATGGAAGAACCGTTCATAGTCTGTCTCACGCTCTGATTCGTTTCGGGGCTAAGCTGACTCTGGTGTCTCCAGAAACATTGTCTATGCCTGAAGAGATAGTTCGCGACCTGCGATCCTCTGGTGCTGAGATTTCTGAGAGCTCTAACCTTAGTAGTTCAATTCCTGATGCTGACGTAATATACATGACTAGAATCCAGAAGGAGCGTTTTCCCGATGAGGATGAATATGCCAAAGTAGCAGGAATCTATATGCTTGGGTCAGAAGACATGCATGGTGCCAAAGACGGGATGATTGTAATGCACCCTCTCCCAAGGGTTGGTGAATTACATCCAAGCTTGGACTCAACCCCCCATGCAAGGTACTTCCAACAAGCATTCAATGGAGTTCCAACACGGATGGCCCTTCTGTGCAGAGGCCTTGGTGTTACAATTCCTAAGGAGGTGAAGTAATGAGCGAGATGCGTAGAGTAACTGCTATTTGCAATGGCACAGTAATCGATCATATTCCAGCAGGTCACGCATTACAAGTCATTAGGATGCTTAGAATAGACATCAACAGGTCAAATCCTGTTTCCCTAGTCATGAATGTACCGAGTGACAAGATGGGTAGAAAGGACCTTCTAAAAATCGAGGATTTGGAGCTGAATCAAGAGGAATTGGACAGGCTTGCTTTGATCTCTCCGAATGCTAGTGTAGCGATAATCAGAAACTATGGGGTCGCAGAGAAGAGGGTTGTGGAGCTAGCAGAAGAACTGGTGAATGTAGCTAGGTGTACCTTTACGAACTGCATAACACAGAATGACAGGGAGCCACTTCCACAGAAGCTGAGAGTAGTGTCTAGGGAACCGATGGAAATCAGATGCTACTATTGTGGAAAGGTACAGACTATGACTGACATAGTCGACAACATCCTCTGAGTAAGTTCAGATTTCTCCCGCTTGTATTGACCACACTCTTGAGATCTGTGAAATGGAGCTTTTCAGTGCAACAATTCCCCCAATGATAGCAAACAAAATTGCCGCCACTAGAGCTATCATTGCACCACTTCCTGTATTGAGCTCGGCTGAGAAATAGAGCCCAAGGAAGACGGATACCAGCCCGAAGACCTGTGACCAAAAAAGACAGGCCCTGAAGCTCCTAGAGAAAAGTTGTGCTGTTGCCGCCGGGGTGACAAGCAGGGCTGTAACAAGAAGAGTTCCCACGACCTGCACCATAGTCACCACCACAGTCGCGGTGATGACGCTAAACAGAAGACCGACCTGACGCACGGGTATACCCTGTACATGGGATGAGAGTGGGTCAACTGCTGTGGCCAATAATACAGGTTGCATGAAGGTCAAAAACAAATATGACCCAATGCAAAAGAAGGCTATGGTATCTAAGTCATTGGATGATGTGAGAAGAAGGTCGCCCCAGAGATAGCTCTCCACTTCAACTGTTATGCCCACACCAGAGTATCTCAAATAGACGAGTCCGAAGGCCAGCATCCCTGTCAGAAAAATCGCGATTGACGCATCCCCAGCTAGAATATTCCTTGACTGAAGCTCGTAAATCATAATTGCGGATGTCACGCTTGCGACCAGCGCATAATGTAGAGGGGATGTGGCGCCAAGTACGATTCCAACCGCCACCCCTCCGAATGAAACATGTGCCAGTCCATCTCCGATTAAAGCCAGGTTTCTAACAAGAAGGAATGACCCGAGATACCCAGCAACGATTGAGACGATTACAGCCGCTAACAACGAGCGTTGAAACATTTCTAATCTAAAGAACTCCGGGAAAACCTCCCCTGGCATGAGATGAGAGGCCTCCTGCATTATCGGAGAAAGGAACTCCAGTAAAGTTACTCCGATACCCATGTTTAACCCTCAAACCTAATCATTATCATTCATTCAGTGAACCGGCTCAATACCCCTCAAATCGGCGAGTTTATCCATACCAGGAAATGATTTTACCGGACCATCAAATCTAATGGTCTCCTCAAGAAAAACCAATCTGTGAGCAGTCTGACGCATCGCAGTAACATCGTGTGAAACCATCAAGATGGTTTTACCTTCCTCATGACAGAGGTTATCTAGAAGCCTCAAAAGAGAATTCTTAGAGTCTCGATCTATTCCAACCATGGGCTCGTCCAAGATGATGAAGTCAGCCTCTGACGCCAATGCTCGTGCGATTACGGCTCGTTGCTTCTGTCCTCCAGATAGTCGTCCTATTTCGGTATGTTTCACATTCTCCAAACCTGTTTTTCTGATTGCTTCATCCACCCTGTCATTACTGGAGCTCTTGAGTCGGTCGAACATGTTGGCCCGGTTTATCGTTCCCAGCTTCACCAATTCTCTCACTGTTATCTTAACATTCTTTGGTAGATTTGCAGCCGCCTGAGATACCCATCCTATTTTTTTGTTAGTCATCATGGAGTTCGGTGATTTTCCATAAATCTGAATTGTTCCACTCTTCGGTTTCAATACCCCTAGGATAGTAAGCAAGAGTGTTGACTTACCACTTCCATTGGGTCCCACTATACCAACAAAGTCACCTTCAGTAACGTTAAGACATACGTCTCTTATCACAACTTTACCCGATCTCTCCACTGACAAGTCGCAGACGTCAAGAATTGTTTCTGACACTCTCCCTCGCCACCCTCAGTTTCGCTTTGGGTGGGCATTGGGCATTATACCATTCGTTCAGGCGAATTTCGCCCTGATGTACTGGTAGACCAAAGAAAGGGAGAGGAGGAGGAAAATTGAACCAACAAAGATGATTGGTAGTGACTCTACCATTTTGTGCTTCCTCCTCCTCTATAATTTCCAGGTCTGTGTTTAGCATCCAATTCCTGCTACCATATTGTTGAGGTTCTTATCCATCATCGATAGATAGTCATCGTTAGAGTCGCTTGGCTGCATCTCCATTGTGTATAGTATTTTCACGGAAACGCCTGTTTCCTCGACAATACTCTGCACTGCGCTGGAATCAGTATATTCTTCAATGAACAGTGTGGTAATTCCCTTTTCGTTGATCTGCTCAACTACCTCAGCAATTTCCCCAGGAGATGGTTCTCCCTCTGGATCTAATCCATGGACTGTCAATATGTCGATATCGTATCTCACTGATAAGTACGAGTAGGCATTGTGGTTGGCTACGATGGTTTTGTCGTACCCACCTGTCACACAGCTTCCATCATCACCGAATGCTGTTTCAAAACGACTATCCAGTTGAATCAGGCTTGCTGAGTAGGTCTCTGCATTGGCCGTGAAAACATCCGTTCCAGCGGGGAATGTGATAATCATCTTTTCAAGCACAAGATTCAGTTGCTCATTGAACGAGATTGGATCTAGCCAGCTGTGAGGGTCATAGTCGAATGCCTCCTCATCGTCATCAGCGACAATCTCACCACTGCCATCGTCATGGTCGTCTTCCTCATCCGAGTGGTCGTCGTGGTCGTCCTCCTCGTCCGAGTGGTCGTCGTGGTCATCGTGGTCATCGTGGTCATCATGATCATCGTGACCTCCCTCGCCCATGATAACGAACATTTCTACGTCATTGGGCAGAGCGAACCCGTAGTCCCCTTCTTCCTCTATGTGTATGATGAGCGCACCCATCTCGTGGTGTTCCTCGTCCGAGTGGTCATCGTGG
>DANW01000022.1:1543-1773 GCA_002501605.1 Euryarchaeota archaeon UBA28 | reverse complement strand
TGGTCGCCCTCCTCGTCCGAGTGGCCGTCTTCATGATCATCTTCAGGGAAAGAGAGCGTGTGGGCGACGCGATCAGCATGGATCTCCGGGAGTTCGTGCTCCTCTGCCATCCACAAATGACCAGCGGCCTCGCAATCTTCCTCATTGGTGTATTCTTCATGAGTTTCATGGGTTTCCTCGTCATGACATGTCTCGGGAGCCCAGTGGTCACTGTGGTCATCGTGATCGTC
>DANW01000022.1:486-1201 GCA_002501605.1 Euryarchaeota archaeon UBA28 | reverse complement strand
CGTGATCGTCCTCCTCGTCCGAGTGGTCGTCGTGGCCATCCCCGTGGTCACCATGATCACCATGGCCCCCGCCACCTTCTTCGGCAATGTGTTCTACATCATTACCAGCAGAGTCTTTGAGATAATGCTGAGTGGCCTCGAATTCGTAAGGACTGTGCGCTGTGTAGGCTGCCAATCCACTTATCCCTGCTGTGTTGATAGTGAATGTGGAGATATCTCCTGATCCAACATGCCATTCGAAACATGACCCCCCGTCAAGAGGTGTCATGGACTCTCCATCCTCTATGACTGTACATGAGTCCCCTTCAATGAGGGCTTCTACTCCACTCTCCAGGGTGTGCATGGTCTCCTCGGTAGGTTCATCCGTTGGGATAAGGACGACTCGCATGCTTGGGTCGGCATAGGAGCCGTCGACTTTCTCCATTGTCCATGTGTGGGTAGCATCGTTGATGCTGAAGATCCCTGCCCACTCGAATGGGCCTGAGCCATGGCCGTGGTGATGGTGGTGGGCATGCCCGCCCATCATCTTAAGGGCGACCATGTTGAAGTCCTCATCGTTCTCTGATTCGAATTCGAGGACGTGCTCTCCCTCTTCCATGTGGAATATCTGGATATTGGTGTCGGCGGGGCAAGCCTCAGGATTCGCTATGACCTTCTCAGCTTCTGCATGGTGGTGCCCATCGTGATGACCGTCATCGTGGTCGTCATGGTCGTC
>DANW01000022.1:0-128 GCA_002501605.1 Euryarchaeota archaeon UBA28 | reverse complement strand
TCGTCGTGGTCGTCATGGTCGTCGTCATGGTCTTCATGACCGGTCATTGTCTGCATTGAGTCATCGTCATGGTCGTCGTCATGGTCGTCATGGTCGTCATGGTCGTCGTCATGGTCGTCATGGTCGTC
>DANW01000030.1:95388-121403 GCA_002501605.1 Euryarchaeota archaeon UBA28 | reverse complement strand
GAACCTGCGAAGCACTACGCACTGGGACCTAAACCCAGCCCCTTTGACCACTCGGGTACCCCTGCTTATCCCCGCGGGGTCATTCATCAGTCAAGAACTCAACGTATGAGGGGGTAACCATCGAATAGGGTCTTAACCCCCTTTTGGGGCGGCGGTACATGGCACGAATCGGGGTTATCGGACTGGGCAACTGGGGTACGGCCCTGGCCAAGGTGTGGTGCGAGGACGGTCACAATGTCCTTGGTTGGACCATTGAGCAGGAGGTTTATGAGTCCTTGATGACGAGTTCTGTGAATGAGAAATACCTAGATGGTCATGAGATACCAGAGCTACAGGTCACCATGGAGCTCTCTGATATTGTCGAGTCCTGCGAAATACTCGTGCTATCCCTCCCTAGTGGTGTGATTCTCGAGGTAGTTGACAGAATTGTACCAAGTTTGAGGCCGTCTCAGGTGATTCTAGATCTGGCAAAGGGACTGGCGCCGGAGGATGAGGGGGGTTCGGGGCTAATCTCTGATTCCATAGAAAGGAGGTTGGAGGAAGCTGGGAAGTCTAATCCAGTGGTTGTGATGACGGGCCCGACCATAGCTCCAGAGGTCGCTCGAGGAGTCATAACGACAGCAATTGTTGCATGTCATGATCATGGAGTCGCTGAAAGGATTTCCCAGAGGCTTTCCACCGAGACTCTCTTCCTTCTTCCAGCAGATGACCCGAATGGTGCGGAGCTTTGGGGTGCGTACAAGAACTGTGTGGCCCTTGCATGTGGATTGGTAGACGGACTGAAAGACTCTATCGGAGGAGATAACCTCAAGGCGGCTCTGGTTTTGAAGGGATTTAGCGAAGGGATGGCCCTCTTGGAGGCAATGGGAGCGTCCAGAACTACCGCATTCGGACCAGCGGGACTTGGGGATCTGTACGTCACGGCGACAAGCCCCCGGAGCAGGAATAGAACCCTTGGGGAGAAGCTTGGTTCAGGAAAGAGTCTGGACCAGTCACTGAATGAGATGCACATGGTGGCTGAGGGCGTAAGGGCTACCAGAATGTTTCTCACCAGAGCTCCAAAATTGGGCGTAAAGACCTCTTTCATCGGAGCCCTGGGGGAGCTTCTAGATGGAAGAATCGAGGCAGAAGATGCTGTCAAGATGATGGTCGATAACTGACAATCCATCGGGATAGGTTGATTTGTACCATCCCCTAGGCCAAGCGATAGTATTGTCCGTAGAAGATCTCACAGAATTTGAGGGTCGCCTTCTGAGGTGGATTTCCGCATCTGACTTCGTAGAAGTTCCATGGTCGACAGAGAGAGCGGCCGATGCGTTCAAGGTGGAGATTGATGAAGTCTACCAAGCACTAGCCTCCCTTACTACGAAGGTACCAGATAGCATACAGATATTCTATGAAGACGGAGCGATCAGAATTGTTGCGGATTCCTGATTTCATCGCCGACCACGAAACAGGGATGAGGGATTACTAGCTACCCTTCCGAGACCATATATGACCTCGAACCATGAGGGAGCCTTGAGATCGTCATCTTCAGTGAAGAAAGACCTCGCATAAATGGAAAAGAAGTCAATTATTAGTACCACTAGGAATATTATGAGAAGATAAGCTATTACCTTGTCGTACTGTAGGAACCTTAGATACAAGTCAATGTAATACCCAATCCCTCCGGCTCCAACTATGCCAATGATTGTCCCGGATCTGAAGTTGTACTCGAATAGGAAAATGGAGTGGGAAATCAATTCGTTTGCTGATTCGGGGACTACCACACCAAGGGCAGTCTCATACTGACTCAAACCCATCGCTTGTGCGGCTTCCAAGGGAGTCTTATTCAGGCCCTCTATCGCCTCATACCACAATTTACCCAAGTATCCCACAGTATACACTGTCATTGCCAAAACTCCTGAAAGTGGCCCCATACCAATTAGGATTACAAAGAATATTGCCCAAATGAGGCTGGGGAGGCTTCTAAATGCTGATAGGACAAATCTAGATGAGAAGGATAGCCACCCTGGACTGAGGTTTCGAGCAGCGGCAAGGGAGAGGGGAAAAGACAAAGCCATACCAAAGACGGTCGCTACAAACGCTATTTTGATTGTCTCTATGACTCCTATCCACGCGGTAGAACAGGTGAACTCAAAGGGATATCTTGCAGTGCATACCGGGTACACTTGGGGTTCCAGAACGCTCCAGTCAGGAGGCCAAAGTGACTGATAGAAGAAATTTTTCAGATTTCCGAAACCTCCAGTTAGCCTTCCCCAATCACTTACCATACCGTTCAGTACAAGGAATGCTAAAATTAGTATGCAAAGAAAGGATTTAGTTAAGATCCCACTGTCGATGGCTACCTTCATGGATTTACCTCCAATGCTTGGGTTCCCTCAATGAACGGGTTCATTCTTCCATCGTCGATTATCAGGAGCCTGTCGGCCATCATCTTGGCTCTGGTGATATCGTGCTCGACAACTATCAATGATGCGTTGTTTTCCCTTACATAGTTCGTTACGGCTTCCAGAACGGATGAAAGAGTCTCTTCATCCAATTCACTGAGGAACTCGTCTGCCAGAATCAGCCTCGGCCTCTGGGCCAGAGTACGGGCGGTCGCTACTCTTCTCTGCTGCCCTCCTGAGAGCCTCCTAATCGGTTCTCTGGACTTTTCAGTTAGTTTCATTTCCTCTATGGCTCGAATAGACCGATCTTGCCTTTCTTTCCGTATGTTAGTACCAGCTCTTGCACCCTGATATACGTTGTGTCTTACGCTAGCGTGCCGGACAAGTCCTAGTTTTTGGGGGACGTAGCCGAGATGTCCTCTTGGAGGATTTTCTGGAAGGGTTCTGCCACACACTTTGAGAGTTCCAGATATAGGGCTCACCAATCCAGCTATTGTCCTTAGAAGGGTTGACTTGCCTATGCCTGAGGGTCCTGCGATTGCAATTATTTCTCCGGGGAAGACATGCAAATCAGGAACTTTGACAAGTGGATCTGAGGAATCATATCCTATTGCCACATCCTTCAAAACCAAAATTGGTTGGTCGGGATTGGAGCCTGCCTGCATATCGCCCACCAAGGTATAGTTTAGGCGGTCCTAAACCCATATATGGTATTGATGGAGGGAAATTTATCCAACATCAATTGGGTTGCTCTGTCAACATGTACTCCTCAACGGCGTAGAAACCCCCTGGTACCATCAGAACATCCTCAGAATATTCGCCGAGATGTTCTTGTGAGTTGGCTCTAACTATTCCAGGCCCTTTCAAGATATTCTTCAGAATCTCGTCTCCACAGCTCTGTTTTGGGATATTCTCGAATACCTTGTGGACCGATATATCGTAGCATCCGGTATATGTTCCGAAACCTGGACGGGAATAATTCTCCAAATACATATCATAGTTCAAATCGATTAGGGAGTTCAGTATTGACGCCCTACTTCTGGTGTCTAGGACAAGTGGATTGTACATTACGGAGGTGCTAGGAAAGCTCCCGATAATTCCAAGTGATGTGTAGTTGGATTCCCCCAGACACCAGTCCTCTCCTTCTTGGATTGATACTGAACATTCGTTGGAAATGTAATTTTCACTTAAGAACGCGATCTCTCCATATCCCTCAGAGAGGCACCTTATTGCGCCTGATTCACCAAAATACGAAGAATTGGGCATTGGTATCGAGGAGCTGTAATTGAAGTGAGACATGATTTGTGATTCTTGACTTAGAAATGATGATTCATTATCATTCAATATCTGTCCAATATCGATGAGGTAGGATAATGATGCTATTGAACTAGTATATGGATCAGTACCAGTATGGCAAGAGACAACCCCCTTTGTTGCGCCATAGGGGTCAATTATACTACTGTCTGATTCATCATTTTCTAAAATTCCGCTTCCTGATAAGGACCATCCAGATATCGCCGAAGATGTGGTTTGGTCGTCGTTCTGTATTGCTGCCAGAACTGCTAACCCGTGTTTCTTCCATGCAACAAGAGAAGATGTATGTTCCATGAATGCTATGTGCGACTCCCCTGATTCAAGAGAGATGATTTTTTCATATTCGGAATCAACGTAGACTATTGATACATTCACTCCGAGTTGTTCACTCAGAAATACAGCCAGTAGATTTGGGTCTTGATTGGTTCCACCGGTAGAATCCTCAATTTGGAAGGCTATTCTCAGCTCCTCTACTGTTATGGTGATGTCTTCTCCTGGGGGTTGTTCGTCAATGAAATAAGCTGATATGCCAGGTATACCCACTACTAGAGAAGAGTAGGTTCCCAAGTGTTCATCTGAGTTGGTTTTGACGACCCCTTCGGTTCCGAAAGTATTGGAAAGTATTTGTGATGACTCGTCGTTATCATCGAGAGTTGTCAGAAGCATGGTTAGCTCTTCGAGTGTCTCATTATTGAGATAGTCTGGATTGTAAACGAAAACGTCACTGGGTGCCTTTGCAAAGGCAGGAAGGGGTACGTACCTGCTATTGTCTAAGCACCAGTCTTCCCTCATCTCATGATTTCCTATCGGGCAAAAATCTTGGATTGAGTTTTCCTTGGCGAATGCTATGTCCCCGGACCCTTCTGAGAGGCATTTTAGGGCTCCTGAGAATCCATATAGCGACGTTCCTGGATCAGGGATTGAAGAGTTCTGGCTAAAGAATCCATGGATTGTTCCCCTGAGTGATTCGATATCGTTTGGATCACCCACAATATTCGCATATCCCAGACCTAGCAGGAAGCCCATTGGAAGCATCATTCCAACTGAGTCTAGCCAACCCGTGTGACATGACACCTTACTTTCCATGAGGGAAAATGGGTTAGTGAGCTGATCTGAGTCGAGATGGGCAATTGCCATGTCACTATCATTCAATACCCATGCGTTCGCGTTGTAGTAAGATCTTCCATCAGATTTTTGGTCGGCGGCTAGAACCTCTATTCCATATTGGTTCCACCCGATCCACGCGTTACCACTGTCCATGTACGCGACATCGACATTTCCAAACCTAAGTGCCTCTAACATGGCCACCTTGGAGTCGACTATATTTATTGTAACGTCAAAGTTTGAGATCTTGGAAATGTGGTCGGAAAAAATCTGCGGACTCAAGACATTATCGACCACGTTTGGAGAAACCTCGTAGGCGATTGTGATGGATATTCTTTCCCCTTCAGGTACATCTTGACCTATGCAACCAGAGACCGCGCATGATATAACTAAAACAGCCATCATTGAAGCTCTAACCCCGGTACCGGTTGACAGCTTTGGATTAGCTGTTGATGACTTCACGCCAATGACCAAGGATTGTGGTATTTGACGCTTTTAGTTTCTAATATCCCATTTTATAGGTGTTGACAGGGGGCGTTCCGAACTGCGGATTCGAAATTGATGATTGGGTGTGTGTATGACGCTAATGCGCCCCCTGCCAACAAAAAGTTGTGTCATCTGCAGTTTACTGCAGAGCTATGGCTATATCTTTCCAGTTCAATTGTTCACTGAAGTGTTCCGATATCGTCAGCTGTTATGCCGAATGCATCCCAGACAGGTTGTAGGTACATGCGTAGATGGGCCTCATAATCTGCGTCTGTGTCGCCGTCGTTCTTCAAGTCGAAGATTTCAACGATCTTGGATGCGCCGTAGTCAGCGTAGTAGCCTGGCATTCCGCTACCAGGGAAAACAGAGGCGAAGCCGTCGCAGATTTCCTCGGTTGTGCCCTCAGCATAAACAAAGTGTAGGTCTGTGTTGTAGCACATGTAATCTCCCTCACCGTTGTGCTGTGTCCATACGAACGCGTCACAGTTGGATGCAACACCAGCTCCTAGGTATGCCATACCGTGAGTCTGGTTATTGTAACAAGCATCTGTGTAGTCGGCCACGTAAGCCTCGATCACTCTGAAGAAGGCATGGCCCTCAGCCTGGTGCTTGTCGTAGTCGCCGTTTGCCTCATCGAGGTCAACGGTCATCTTGGAAGCATATCTTACAGAAGCCTGTGAGTAAACGATTACGACGTTCTTCAAGACTTCGTCGCGAGCATCGATTACTCCTTGCATGTCCTCAGCTACCAATGCGGCTAGTCCATCGTTCATTGCCGCGAGTGTAGCGATGTTGGTTGCATCTCCTGTCCCGAAGTTTCCACCTCTCTTTGCTGCGGTGGCGAATGGTCCACATCCATCGAAGTCTGCGTCTGCGTCATCCGGTCCGTGGTAGAATGCCCATCCCTCGTCCCAAGCGTGCTGTGCGTCATCTGGGCCCCAGTTTCCTGCCTCGGCCTTGATGATAGCTGCATTTAGCTCGTGGATCGCGTACGCGGTCATTACACCGTTCTGGATTCCCTTCTCGACTGCCTGGTCCCTTACTGTATCAGACTCACCATCGAATGGTCCAGTTCCGTCGATAGCAGCGGAAACGAAGTCGTTCCATGAGCCATCGGCTCCGTAGTAGTCATCATATGCGTGGTTCTTGCCTGCTGCATCAGCGAAGCCCATCAGTGTCCTGTAGGAACCGTCAGACTTCTCTGCGTATTCTCCGTTCTCATAGATGTCCTTGACGCCATCCCAGTCGTATGCTCCGGATAGGTCCTTGATGTCACAGACATCTCCCATCAGCATGCGGTGGTTGTCTACGTTGGAAGCGTAATCATACCCTCCATCAGAGTCATCCAGGTCAACCGCGCCATCCCCACCTGCGCACCCCGCAAGGGCACTGAGTAGGAACATCATTGTCATCATTGTGCTTTTCATTTTCAGATTCATAGTATCATCCTCGGGCCTTCGCGAGAGACTCTGGTATTTGTATTTTAGGTCTCCCTAAACTTTGGTTTTACCTGCGATAGAGTCTTGTCCAATGGCCCCTCTTGTTAAGGATATGAGAAGCATATCCGAGGGTCAATGGTTCTGCTTAGTGGTTGTAATATCAATCATTTCAATGCCATTCAATGATGTTGCCGACAGCAATGATGTGGATTCAGTCCCGCACAAAATGTTTCAGATCGGCGGAGGTGGAGGAAGTCTGGAGGAACAATGTGGCTCAATAACTTTCGAGAACATGTTTGAGTATTCCAAGGCCACTTTTGATATCATCATCAACGACGATTGGGAAAGCGCCGATGTCCAAGCAGTAGCTTGGGTCAACGGAACTTTGGCTGATGAATTAAGACTAACTATGGATGAGTTCATGGAACTGCTTGACCCTAACAAGGGAGGAGACGGTTGGTTTTCCACGGATGAGAGGGAATTCTTCAGGGCCTTAGCTAGCGAATGTATCGAGCACACCTTGACTAGGATTGGTCTGAGGGATGGGCCAGCACACAGAGGAGGTGTTGGAATCGATTGGAAGAACACTAGCTGGGAGGAGGATGGAGTTGAGATCGAGGAGTGGAATATAGTTCCTCCACGGCATTCCCAGATGAGGAGCTGTACTTCATCCATCGGAAGCGAGTGCAATGAAGTCCCAGTTATTCCCGACGACGATAGGGATTGTGATACGGATGTCTCATTCGATGTTGGAATGGACGAATGCAGGGTTCAGCTCTGGCTCAATGCCACGCTATCCATCTCTGGGGTGGATGATCCAAACAAATTCACATTCTCAATGAATGCCTCGAACCTGTCAGGAGCAAGGTTTGACTTCACTTTCCCAGAGATGGAGAACCTGCGTTTGGAGATGTGGGATGAATGTGAAGGCAGGGATGTTGGATTGAATGAGTCTACTGCTGGAGGATTGGCGCCGACAGTTGGGGGTTGTATCGGCGATGGATCATCGTCCTTCGATCTCATTGAAAACGAAGATGGTAAACTGACTTTGGAGCTTAGCCCTAATGGGTATAGAGAGGATTGGCCGTTGGGAGAAGATTTGTTTTTCGACTTCACTACCGAACCAATTCCAGAACCAGCCCCTCCCATCTGGACGGATGATGCACCAGCGAACGGCACGTGGTTTCCTGTCCCTTTCTCAGGGGATGTGATTTGGGCCGATTGGAATGATGCGGTCTCAAGATGGTTCTACGATGAAAATGGGGTCTCAAACCTGCAAATATCATGCCGAGATGGATCAGGCATGGAGTTGGATGAGGAGCCCGACAGATCGATTAGGGCGATTATTCCAGAATCTGGTACGTTAGATGTCACATGTCAAGCGACGGACGGGGAAGGATTAGCTACAAGTGAGAGGACCTGGCACATCGGAGTCCCATTCTCAGTTTACTCTGACTCTGATACATTAACCAATCCCCATCATATTACTGTTCATTCGGAAGCCAACTGGCCAGCGTTGAGTGTTGTGGCTCAACTAGTTCAAGGACCTGTTAGTCAGGAAATAGGGACAGTGGAAATTATTTCATCGGACTCTATCGATATAGTAGGGGACTCTTCTAACATGCTTCCTGGACTGGTAGATATTCGTATCACTGTCACAGGTGATGAGGTCTTCCCGATGGACTACACTTACATGTTAGGGATTGTCAAAGAAAGTACACCTCCTTTGATTTCTATCACGGATTCTGAGTGGGAAGGGTGCTGTTGGTTGATGAGAGGACAATACAGCGATCCCGATGGAGAATCCGTCTCTTTCACGATGAAATTAAATGGTGCGATGGCAGGTTCTGTGAGCGTATCTGGAAACTCTTGGTCAACCCCTCATATCGACTTCACACTTTGGGAATCTGGGGAGCACCGGGTAATCGTGGAGGGATGTGATGAATCTGGAAAATGCTCTGAAGTGGAGATGATGGTGAATAATTCTCGATTATTCGAACAAGTCGTTGTTGGCCCACAAGAACCAGCTGATGAACCTCCAGGAATACTTCCGGCTAGTGGATTGATGAGTTTGATTATTGCATTCTCACTTGGAGTTATCCTACCTAGAAGGAGGATTTGATATGACATTTTCAGGAAGAGTTGAGGACATTTCTCACATGAGGGGGCTATTGGTATCCTTTGAAGGAAGGTCACCCAATCTCGGAGATACCATTCGTGTCAAAGGAGGTAAGATTCTAGGAAGAGTAGACACTGTTTTGGGGCCAGTTGATTCGGGTTTGGTTCATGTTTTTCCAATTTCCAAGGGAGTGGAGGTCGAGCGCGCGATGGGGTCTCCGGTTGAGATTGCCCCACGTAAATCGGTTGGTAAGAGGACTCATGGGAACGCGAGGGGACATGAAAATCACCAGAGGGGAAGGAGTGGTAGGTCCCGGGGCCAAGTCAGTAGAGCTCACAACGGAAGGGGCAGAAAAAAACGGGAAGGTCAGAACAGGAACTCGGGGCCACGCAGAGGAAGGGGTCAGAAATCCGACAAAAGAGGGACTAGAAGGCATTCTAGAGGGCGTGGCAGAAGGTGAAGAATCTAGGTCACAGGCTTGGAGCCTCTGGCACGAAACTGGAAAATACGCTTGAAGGACTTCTCAGTTCTTTTGAACTAGTATCGGACAGAAGATTTAGGTATTGGGAATTTGATATAAGAGAGTCTGGTGATGGCGTCTTATTCGTATTTCATGATGATTTGATCATGTGTCGGGGAGAGTTGATTCATACCAAGAACATGAAATTTGATGATATCTTTCGGGCAGGACTCTCTCTTGGGATTAGTATTCCGAAATTCAGAGAAATAGTCGAGGAGCTGAAAAAGAGGGATGAGCGAGTAATGATTGAAATCAAGTATGTCCATTCTGATGACTGTAGAAATGAGATTTTCGATGCCGTAAAATGTAAGAAAAATTGGATGTTGATGTGCACTCCGAGTAGGTTCATCGATTCGTTCCCATCAGAATCTAGGGATTATTGGCGCAAAAGGGCTCATGAATCGGATATCAAACTCGTTAGGGTGGGCAGGCACAGGATTGACCTGTTTCAAGCTTCTAAGTCTAAGACTATGTGGATTTTCGCTCAGATGAAGTGGTTTTTTGGTTTTTGAGTAGTCTCCTAAAAGAGTTTAGGCTACCCTAAATTTTATCATTGAACCTCTTTACGACCACACCATGAGAACAGAGGAAATCAAGAGTTGGGCAGTTACAAATAAGGCGTTCCTGATGGCAGGGATTGTATTCTCAGCCGCAGTTTTGTATCTAATTTTTGACGTGAACTACGAAGCTTGTGAGGATGAAGAGAATTGTCTGACAATAGCTTTTGAGGTACAGGATACCTACCTGATATGGGACAAAAATCCTCAGCATCTAGCTGACAAGATGAGTTCTCTAACCGGAATGGACGTTGAGATTTACCCAGTCACCGGATCAGGCGGTATCATCGAGGCCATCGACAAGGGAAATGCGGACATCGGATTCGTTGACGGCGCCGCAGCGTGGCTAGCATGGGAAGTATACGACTTGGATGTTCTGGCAGCCGAGTGGAAGTCCGATGGAAGGGTTTACTACAATGCCGCTGCATGGGTCAAGGCTGACTCAGATATAGCAGCGGCCCACTTGGATGATGATCCGGACACCGACCCATTCGCACTGATGGAGGGCAAGAAGTCCTGTCACACAGGATGGCTAAAGAGCGCGGGGATGCTCATTCCGATGGGATACCTGATCGGGAATGGATACGCGGATGTTATCGGAGACCCCAATGATATCGACTCTCTCAGAGCGACAGTTACTAACTTCTTCAGCGAAGATTCGAGCATCCCAGAAGGAGGGACCCAATACTCCGGATACAAGGGAGCCATGAAGTGCATGATGACAGGTTATGGAGATGTAGCACTCGTCAAGGATACCGCCTACCGCTTGTACTGCGATGAAAACGATGACGGAGTTGCAGATGGAGACGATTGGTGCATGGATCTGGATGAGCTTGTCATGCTTCCTTCATTTGGTAAGGCACCAAGCCACCCAGCTCTCTACAACCCAGATACCATGGACATCGAGACTGTTGAGAAGGTGCAGAATGCATTGGTTTCATTGAACGAAGATGCAGAGGGCCGTGAAATCCTTAGTGACCTACTAAACACTGATGGAATGGTAGCAACCAATGCTGATACCCACCTAGGAACCTATGGAGATGCGGTTTCCAATGTCCCAGGAATACAGGCATATTTTTCTTGAGTCCATAACAAAGAGATATAACAATCACCGAAAAACTTGCAACGGTGATACCATGAAATCAGCAATGGTGTTGACTTTACTGCTTTTTTCGTCTCTGAGCATGGGATGCTTTGGAGGAGACTCCGATGATGGTTTTGAGTGGCCTGACCCAATCTCTGATGGATGCCAGATGAGTTACGATCTTGAATGTCAAACTGTTCTGCAACTTGGAGAGACCGCGCATCATTCCCTACTAAACCCACTGGATGGAAAAATGTGGGTGATATTCCTAAGCGGGATTATAAAATCTTGGGATGGACAAAACCTGGAAGATGTTGCAGATCTAAGTGGGATAGTTAGTAGGTGTCATATGGAGCAGGGATTGCTAGGGTTTTCTTTTGATGAGGATTTTGAAAATTCCAAATTGGTTTTGTTATCATATGTTGAGGATGGTACTTGCGAAGGAGAAAATCAGTCTGACTTGGTTCTGTCATCGGCTGAAGTGGGGGATAATGGCTTGATTGATGCCGATTCAATTACAGTCTTGAAGAGAATCGAGCAACCATACAGGAATCACAATGGGGGATTCCTAATTCACGCAGGCAACAGTAGTTACCTCTGGGGGCTTGGCGATGGTGGATCTGCAAATGATCCTCACTCCCACGGGCAGGACCAGTCCAGTCCCCTAGGCGCAATTCTCCTGTTTGAATTCAGGGATAATGAGGTTTTGGCGGTTCTTGATAATTCAACGGGAGACCCGTACGTACTTCACAGTGGGTTGAGAAACCCATGGCGCTTCGATATTGGAAACTCAGATGATCTATGGATTGCTGACGTGGGGCAGAACTGCTGGGAGGAAGTAAATCTGGTTTCTCTAATTGAAAGAGCTAATTTGGGATGGAGTGAGAGGGAAGGATTTCAGGAATTCCAAGAGGAAATGAGCTGTTCAAGTGCACGAGATAACAGTGAAAATGGATTGACTGACCCGTTATTGGCTTACTCTCATGAAAATGGAAACTGCTCAATAACTGGTGGGTACTGGATGGATTGGGGGCCTGAGAATCTTCGTGACGGGTATCTGTATGGCGACTTCTGCACTGGATCAATTTGGATACTTGAAGAAACAGATGGAGAATGGATTGAGAGGTATCTAGGAAGTTCCGGGGGGATGATAGTTGGTTTTGGTAAAGGGTTTAATGATGAGATATTAGTTTTCCACTGGACCGGGGATATCGTGATGATAAATGGTAAAACATAGATCAGAAATAGTATCCTTCAAGCACTGATGCCTCACCCGGTTGACATGGTCGTTGATACAGGGGGCAAAGGTGACCTCTGGATGGATGCCATAGAAGCAGAAAAGAGGGGCGACAGGGAGGAGTCTCTTCGAGTCTGCAGAGAGCTTGTGATTGGAGAACCAGATAACTCCGATGCATGGATGATGATAGCGAGGATGGAGCTACCAGCTCCAACCAAAGGTAAGCAAGAGATGCCCAGTCTCGTTCAAACAGCAAAGTCAGTAACGGCACTCAAAAAAGTAGTACAGCTAGATCCCGAAAATCGGAGGGCTTGGGATCTTGGTGGAACCTTGCTTGTGGATCACTTAGGGATGATGGAAGATGCATTGATCTGGTGGGAGGAACGTAGGGGGCATGCGCCCACTGAGGTAACCCCCCTTATTGAGCAAGTCTCCATACTTGTTAGAATGGGGTACTACGAAGAGTGCGCTGATTTGATTGAGGAGATGTTCTCACCGGAGATGGAGTCTGTTGACGGAGGGTTGAGGATGAGGATGGGCAGAGTCAGTCAGACTGTCTCCAAGGCCTCGAAGATGGAGGAGGATGAGATTTTCAGACCCAATCAACCCAAGCATCCTAGGTGGGATATAATTGAAAGGCTGAAAAAAAAGAAGCCTATTTCGCAAGGTCTATTCCTGATGCTTTTCGTTGCTCCACTAGCATTTTTCATTGGTAGTGCTAGTATGATTTTCATAGGTAACTCTGGCTGGGCCTTGCCACTTGTTTTCATCATATTACTCGTAGCGGTGATGGTAATAAGTAGGCTAAGTATGAATTTGCTACAATCGATAAATAGGCATGCGCTTGATTTGGAAAGGGCGATAGATTACGAAACTACCACGGGTCAAGTCTGTATACCGAATAGTATCAGAGAGAGCCCCCTGTATTCGTCCCTGATGAAAGGCAAGATGCCAGCAATTAGAGAGAGAGTGGCTTTGATTATCGAATCGGACGAGAAAATTCCGGTGAAGTGGGACTTGTCAATCCCGATGCTTCAGGACTAGGTTCCGGCTGAGAAGTCGAGCAGATACGATTTCTGATCCTCGGTCAGCTCATCGATGGTTATTCCCGAGGATGATAGCTTCAATGATGCTAATTCTCTGTCCTGTTCTGGGTGGATGTCATAAACTGTTTTTTGATAGCTAGAACCCTCCTTGGCGAGTCTGCACAGGGCTAGGAACTGATTCGCGAAAGACATATCCATAACCTCGCTGGGATGTCCCTCGGCAGAAGCTAGGTTGACCAACCTCCCTCTAGCCAAAAGGTGCAGTCTCCTGCCATCTGACATTGTGAATGCCTCGTTATTGTCCCTGATAGTGAAGACCTCTGTTGCCCTATCTTCCAAGTCAGTGATACTAATCTCACAGTCGTAATGCCCCGTATTGCAGATTATTGCTCCATCCTTCATCAAGTCGAAGTGCCTACCTACGATGACATCCTTCATGCCAGTAGCTGTACAGAAAATATCCCCAAGAGGGGCTGCATCATCCATTTTCATTACCCTAAAACCGTCCATTGTGGCCTTCAGAGCTGGGATTGGGTCAATCTCTGTGATTATCACATTCGCGCCCATTCCCCTTGCCCTGATTGCCAAGCCCCTTCCACAATGCCCGTACCCCGCTACGACGAAGTTCTTTCCTGCAATGAGGACGCTGGTCGCCCTTAGGATACCATCAATCGTGGACTGCCCCGTTCCGTGGACATTATCGAAATCCCACTTGGTCTCAGCGTCGTTAACTGCGATTACTGGATAGAGCAGCTCTCCGGCATCCGCCATTGCCCTGAGTCTGTGAACTCCTGTTGTGGTCTCCTCTGTCCCACCGATTATTCCTTCAGCCAAGTCCTTGAATTTTGAATGGACACGGTAAATTAGATCTGCACCATCGTCAAGAGTTAGTGTCGGTTTGAAATCCAAGGTTCTGTCTATACAATTGTAGAATCCTTGGTTGTCCTGACCGTGCCATGCATGGATCGAATATCCCTCGGAGGCAAGCCATGCTGCAACATCGTCCTGTGTTGATAGGGGATTGCATCCTGACCAGGATATCTGAGCGCCCGCCGCCTGAAGCGTTTCTATCAAGACAGCCGTTTCCTTGGTTACATGCAAACATCCAGCGATTCTCTGACCATCAAGAGGTCGCTCAAGTTCTGCCTTCTCCCTCAGGGAGGCTAGAGCAGGCATCCTACTCCTAGCCCACTCTACCTTGAGTCTGCCAGAATCTGCCAGACCAATATCGGCTATGGTAAAGTCTCCAGATACGTCCAATACTATGCCCCACCGCGTCTCTGTTGCTCATAATAGCTTGCGTAGTACTGCTCTGCATATGCTCTTGCCTGTTGCTCGTCGTAACCCGATGCGACCATTTGCTGCACATACGCCTCGACCGGATCCATTGTCTCCACACCTCCAAATTGTTCGACAGTGTCAGTCTCTACATCTCCCCTGGATCTTCCGCGTAATACCAGAGTTACCACGACTACCAGTACCAAGAGTAGGGCCCCGCCAATTCCGACAAGGATTGTCGTGCTAAGGCCTCCTTCGGATGAGCCCCCTCCATTGGAGTCACCCCCACGAGGCACTAAGCTGATGTCTATCGTTTCGGATAATACGTAGCGTGAGCCATCTCCCTCGGTGATACGGATGTATATCGTTGCAGATTTACCAGTTTCAATCTGGTAGAGATCTGAGATGTCCAGTGTCAGTGAGAACGTATCTCCGTCACTAAGCATGTCAGATTGGTTGAATTTACCAATGGTTCTCTGGGTTATTTTCTGAGTCGTGGAGTAGTCGAGTACTGATTCATTGAGGGCTATCTCGACCTTAACGTCGCCATTCTCCGCACCTGTTAGCATGTTGCCGGTAACGACTACGAGATCATCTCTCTGAGAGTCTGTCGGCCTTGGGGCTGTGAACTGCACCATAGGAGGATCGTCACCGAAGTTTTCACCAACGACAATGAAGTACATCCTGTGTTTCTCACTCTGCTTTCCTGCTTTATCGTAGACAATAAGCTCAACTCGGATTTCATTTTCAAGAGTCCCATCTGGATTGCTTGTTAGATTCCTAAAAGTGTAAGTCCACTCATCGGTAACCGATGCTGGGACTTGGAAAACGTGACCCTCTAAGGTCGGGCTCTGGCTATCCCAAGGGTAGTCGAAGAATACTTTCCACTCGAACAGCTCGATTCCTGACTCTCCTTCTGGAGCATCGGGATCCGTACTATTCTCGGCTGTGAATGCTAAGCTGATGTCGCCTGTTTCAGTGAGTCTGACTCTGTATATTGGCCAGTCTGTTCCTGCTACAGTCTTAGTTCCATCCATGGAGATGAACTCGGATGTTGATGGATTGGATATTATCGAGGCAGAGGCCATGGGTCTGAACTCATCAGCCAGTGTATCGTCAGTCACGAGTCGGATGTAGGTGATTCTAGTATGTCCCTCTTCATCGTGCAGGTATAGAGTCAGAAGCCACTCTGCACCAATTCTGCATCCAGTATCGGATGAGGTGTTTGCGACACAGAAAGATCCTAATGTTGGTATTTCTGGAGCACTCTGTTGTGTATGGCTAATCTCTCCAGCATCGATTATGGCACCGTCCCAGCCAGTCACTGAATCATTATTTCCAGATGAAAGTGTCCAGTCTGCAACGACTCCAGGAACATTGGTGACATAGTCGAAAGATAGATCAGAGTTGCTCTTGATGTACATAGTTGAGTATGCCCCTGTTATTGAGTCGATAGAGGGGGATTGGCCATTAACGGTCAAATCATATCCCTCGCCTGCAATTCCGAAGTCTGCTGGGTAAGGAGTCAATCTGAAGTCCAGCAGGTTTGAGAGAATTGGTATCTGCTCGCCACCGAATGATTGGGTAACACTGGGGTTTTCCACGTCTATAGTGGTCACAATCATCCCTCCGGCTCCCCTGTTGCATATCGATAGCAAAGACTGGGATTCGTAGGTATTGTCTCGGATTAGAGTATGGAATGTGCCCGATGGATCACTGATTCGTCCGCCGCATACCTGTGGTATCTGTGTGAACTGAACCTGCGCGGTATCGAGTCCTGATAGAGCGACATGCGTTCCTCCGTTTATGGCACTGAATGCGGCCGAGTCGACGTCTTCCATAATAGGGTGGAACGGGTCGACTATTGTGATGTCTTCACTGAGGATCCTGTTGTCCTCTGTGAAGTTCACCTGATTCCTCATTGCTATGTCCATGCCAAATGGTAGGTTGCTTGGCTGGTAAGCATCCCTGTATGGCCCTAGGTGAATCTGGGTAGTTCCTCCCTGTACCATGAACTGCTCCAAGGTGTCTACAACAGACAGTCCGTCTGATGCCCTAGTAGAGGCTAGCTTCTCGTAATAATCTCCGTAGTAGACGTTGTAATCCGTCTGCCAAGGCAGTAGAACCTTGTCGTAATGCTCCAGCCAAGAAGGCGTGGCGTATTCGTCCCAGTTATCTAGCCTCATCTGCGTATATCTCATCCCCATTGCCTCAAGGTCGGACTTTACCATCTGCAGACGGTTCTGATCCGTGGGGTTGGATAGGATTGCAACATCTATCTGGTCATAGAATGTAATGATGAAGAAGCGGACGTTCCCAGATGGCTCTATTGACCCGTCTTCCTTGGTTACCTCTGCTGAGAAACTGATGTTGTAGGTATGCGTGTCAGCCCATGAGTTGAATGGCTGCGACCAGTTGGCCCATGCTCTCTGATGTGGCTCAAGCGCAAACGGACCATTATCAGCGGTTTGTTCGAATACCTGCTGGTTTGTCGTGAGATCCTTTATTGACATGGTAAGTGTGTAATCTCCATCAATTACACCGTTTAGAAGAGGAACGGAGAAACTGTGCATTGCTTGATCGTCAATTGGATAAACGCATTCGTATGTAATGTCGGTGACACACTCCATAACATCTGGTTGCATAAGGGTAATTTCTGCACTGGCAATGCTGAACATTATGCTTGAGATGTTGTTAGCCAGATTCACTTCTTCTGCGTTGTACCATGCTGTTGTTGGATCGCTTGTGTCCATCATGGTCATAGCATCAATTCTGTATATGCCGCTCCTGAAATCGTGATTGGCGATAGTGACTGTCGAGGATTCTGCGGCATCCAATCCCGTTACTTCTTCAGTGTAGTTCGCATCAAATTCGAATGTGAATTCTTCTACTCTTATGTTGTCGATGCCGAATCCTGCAAGTCCGGCATTACCGTTAATTCCATCCTCGTTCGACTGGAATCTCCATGTGAGGCTTACCTCGGATCCAGCTAGTGTAGTACACTCGTCCCTCCAATCGGTAGAATCAGAGCTAGTTCTATTCTGTATGACTATGTGCGTTAAATCTAGTGTGACTGACTTCATGATATTCTCAGTATCGAACCAGACAACGGAATTGAGCCTGTCAGAATGGTCGCCGAAATACTCAACTTCATCGTATCCATTCAGATCGAAGTCCTCACACCTGTGGAAATTTGGGTCCTGGGGATTGGTATTCTGTATTCCATTCTCGTTCAGGTCGTTCCAGCTCCCGTAAACCACTCCCTGGTATAACTCCCCCTCCTTGGTCCAAGAGATCTCGAGATTTGCTGCGTCCCTGATAGCAAGAATGTTTCCATTTGAGTCCTGTAGGAAGTCTCCTTCTGCATAATAATCAAAGGTCAGGTAAGTGAAGTCTGCACCTGTTGCTGCTATCGGTATGGGGTCGAGGGTCATGGTTTCATTCCAACCATCTCCATATCCTGTATCGGGGTGTCCGAGCCAGTAAGCGAAGTTCTTGAAGACTCCAACATTCTGTGGAAGCATATCGTTTGTCCCAGAAGAGTCATCGATCCTGCTTCCATTTTCGTTTCCGTCATCAGTCCAAATTGGGTCCACTCCAGAGAAGTCCTCAATTCCCACAAGGTCTGGCTCTGCGTTGTAAATCTCAGCTTTGACTGAGAAATCTGTCAATGTGTTACCCCAGTTGGTGGCTCTAACTTCGACATCCCTCGTTCCTGAAGCATATCTAACACCATTCTCAAGATTCTTCCATGGCTCCTCTGCTAGTCCTGGATCGAATAGATTGGCTACTGTGGTTTGGAACCTTACTTCATCGTTGGTTGCGTCCATATTCTGGAATCCTGAAGGGGTCGATAGCTCAGTTTTGACAAAATACGTTGTGTTGTCCACGAAATCTGCAGTCAGGCTCACTTCCTCCGAAGCACCTGCGGCTAAATCAGTGAAAGTTAACGTATCCGAGACGACCTCTTGAGTTCCAAATGTTACGTCTCTCTTTCTTATTGTGATGTTATCAAAGGCGAAACCATCCCACTCAGTATCTTGAGATGAGCCCTCGGGTCCGACGCTTCCGAGTAGGCCACTCCTGAATCTGAATCTAATATCCACAATTTGTCCTGCATAGGGGGTGAGATCTATTGACTCCTGCTGATTGGCTTCATCTGATTCCCCGCCACCCTCTGTGTAGTCCTCCCAACCTGTGGCTGTGACAGAGAATTGGTTTCCGTTGTAGGTGTTGTACTCAGGATCTACTCCTTGGAAAAGTAGTCTGAAGTACCTCTCGTTATCCCATCCCCCGTTGAAGAAGACCGATTCCCAACCTTTACCCTCTGACCATACTTCTATTCCGCAGGAGTCTTCGTAGAGCCATCTCTCGACTACAGAATATTGCTCTGCTAGGTACAGCTCAAAGAATGCGGTGGAGCAGAACAGGGAGATATCGAGGTAGGCTGCATCTGCCCCTGTTAAATCAACATTCTCAAGAATTATTGCCTCGTCCATATTGTTAAAGTATCCAGACTGGTTGTCCGACCCTTGGTAGTCTAATCCAGCCCACATGTAGGTTGTTGGATTGCTGTCTGCTTCATACCAGTCGTCTGTTGCGGAACCATTTGCATCGACTGAAGCGTTCGATTCTTCATGCCACGAGGAAGACCCATCGCCATACATTCCCGTGTATGAAACCTTAGAGAATGAACATGCAGGACAGTTAGTATCAACCTCGTTTCCATCAAAGTCGTTACTGTATACAACAGTGTCAACTCCACCTAGGACCTCTTTGACCTCGAGGTCTACATCGATTGACCCCGATAGAGGGTTAAGGCCGGTGTTCTTGACGGTCACGTTTACGTATCTAGTACCTTCACCAAGCTGTGCCTCACCTGTGGCAGGGTTGAATGATGCAGGGGCTATGGTAACGTCAGTGATTCCCATATCTTCGTTATCCAACGAGAGAACGGATAGGAAGTCTCCCGCTCCCCCCCATCCCTGAGTGTCTAGCCACATTGCATTGTTGGCGAATCGGTAAGAGTAGTCTCTCTGGCCGATTATAATTTCAAATGCGCTATCCTCGCCGCCCTGTAGCTGCCCAGGAATGGCCATTGTTGGCCTTCGTCCAACATCAAAGGATAGTGAAGACAGGTATCCTGGCCCATCTGGATTGGCGAGAATAATCTCTACGGTGTTAATTTCCCTCAGGTTGTCCAATAGAAGGAAGGTTTGATTCTGAGCGCTAGAATCCTGCAACCTTGTCAGAGTTAGCTCGGTCGGAACGAAGAAGTCGGCCTCACCATCCCTGTTGACATCCTCTATGGTGATTGATGCGCCCTTGTAGTTGCCAAGAGCGACATAGTTTTGCGTATTCCACTGACTTCCATCCTTTTCGGCGTAGGAAATATTTCCTGTGATTCCGTCAACGACGGCGATCATATCTACCTCACCATCTCCATCTATGTCTGAAATATCCATTCCACCCATCGGATAGTTATGCTCCGCATCCAGCTTGAACTCATGGACTCCTTGTGCGGTTGGAGTCATTGGATTTGGGAATTGGTCTTGGAGACAGTCGTACTCTAGAACTGTCATATTGTCGTAATGTCCTACTGAATATCCAACACCTGCATTGTAGGGAGGGGTTCTAAGTAGCCACATATCAAGATCCTCACAATCGCCAATTGGCGTCCCGATTCCCCCTCCTTGAACCGTCTCTCCCCAGTGTCCCAATAGAACATCTGTGTAAAGACCACTTGTCAAGGGCACGGGAAGGGTCTGCTGGTTAGTTAGTAAACTTGGGTCCGGTCCACGATAAACCTGGATGTATTGGTTGGAGAATGTGCCATCTATTGAAACTAGGACGATGTCATCGTTCCCATCATCGTTAATGTCTCCGACCTCCATGCTTATGTGGTAGGGATTTGAGATGGTAATCGCTGTATCCGACCAAGTGTTGACGGCACCATTGCAATCTCCCCACAGTACGGTTAGATTTCCGGGCCTGACGAAGGTTTCCCCGACGAATCTGATATTCTCTTGATAGTAAATTATGTCGTTCGTTCCGTCGCCGTTAATGTCTCCGACCTCGACATCGACACCGTTGGCTGTATCAACGAAACCAGCTCTTTGTGAGTTGTTGTTGGAAATGAATACGTCCTGCCTGTCCGCGAATCCTCCAGAACCATCATTGTAAAGTGTCGTAATGAAATGACCCATTGCACTGGCTGAAACGATATCATTGTCGCCATCACAATCCAAATCCCCGACTGCGATGTCCGAGGGATCCCTCTGAACAGCGTACTGGGTAATGTGAGATGCACTGGCACCCGGAACGAAGGATGCGAGTGGCATTGCTAGCAAGAGGAACACCAGTAACAGTGCCTTCCTCCCTTCTCTGAATCTATCTTGTGCGGTCTGCGGACTAAGCGACATGGTCTTCGGGACATTCGACCCGCTCTTATGCCTTCTCTAACGATGATTGTGGCAACCCCATAGGGGTTGTATCGAAAAAAGCATCTCAACGACCCTACAATGTGCCTCAGAAAACGTCAATGGGATTCAAGCCAGCTTGGGTTAGGAGAGTAATGGTCTTCAGCGCCTCCGTGTATTCTTTCCAATTTTCCAAGTTTCCACAGGCCATCGAGAAACACCTTGAGCTCGACCTCACCCTTGTTGACTCTGTCGCCCAGCAATCGGTTTATGTCGGAAATGGAAAGGGAGGTATGGCCGTGTTCTCTAACCACCATCGTGAGGACAAGCTGGAGCCACGCTTCTGCCATTGGATCCACGGAGAGCACGTTAGCGAGGGGCTCAGGTGGCTCGACCTCGGATAGGAATTCCTCGAGTGCTGAGATGTCTGGGTCGGTTTGCTTAGAGGTCCCCAAAGCCGAAATTTCTCCCTCTAGATCCAGCTCACCCACTGTCCTAACCACAGAGGGTATTCTAGAGGGGTCTGGAGGGGGGCCGGGCAGAGACTCTTCGAGGTTTGAAATCCGACCATTCTCCGATTGAGAGTTGCCTCTTCCGCCCGTACCATTTACGGGAGAAATATTCCTCACAAATCCCATAGCACCGTCTATGCCTATTGAAGATCTGGCCGAGTTGACCAGCTTTCCAGTTCCCTCCAGCATGATATCGATATCATCAGATTTGGATCTGAATCGAAATCTAATTCTGTCTGAGCCCCCCACGTTTCCCCTCCATTTGTCCAGTTTACTTCATTGCCTATTAACCCGTTACCGACTTGCTAGCTTCCTCAGAACGGTTTGGAGAATTCCTCCATTTCTGTAGTATTCGACATCCACGGGGGTGTCGAGCCTGACAGTTACCGGGAAAGACAATACCGAGCCGTCTGACTTTCTCGCAGAGACAACGATCTCTGATAACGGCTCCAATTCTCCAGAAGATGGGATACTGATTTCCTCTGTACCGTCCAACCCGATCGACTCTGCGTTCTCTCCTTCTTGGAACGTCAAAGGGAGGACTCCCATGCCCACTAGATTAGATCTGTGGATCCTCTCAAAGGATGTTGCAATGACAGCCCTAACACCGAGGAGGAGTGTGCCCTTGGCGGCCCAATCCCTACTGCTCCCAGTACCATATTGGGAGCCTGCCAGGACTACTAGGTCCGTATCCTCGGATATGTATCTCCTGCTTGCATCGAATATCGTGGTAACTTCCCCCGTCGGAAGATGAGTGGTGAATCCCCCCTCTGTTCCGGGAGCAAGATGATTCCTGATCCTGACGTTAGCGAAAGTCCCTCTCATCATGACTTCGTGATTACCTCTCCTGCTTCCAAATGAGTTGAAGTCACTTCTTTCGACTCCCCTTTCAACTAGATATTTTCCCGCAGGTCCGTCTTCTGGAAATGCGCCCGCGGGACTAATGTGGTCAGTGGTTACTGAGTCTCCAAGCATTAGTAGTACTCTAGCAGAATTGATTGGCTCGACAATGGGAGGACTGAGGGGAATTCCCTCCAAGAAACTAGGTAGTCTGACGTAGGTCGATTCCTCGTCCCAAGGGAAGAGAGGGGATGGTGAGGTAGGGATAGAATCCCACTTCGGCTCTTCCAGGATATCGGAATACCTATCCTTGAACATCTCGGGACCTATGGAAGAGGACACTGCTTCCCGGATACTCTGATCGCTAGGCCAGATATCTGCAAGCATGACTGGCTCCCCACTCTCAGATTCACCAATGGGATCACTATCGAAGTCCATGTCTAGAGTTCCAGACAACGCGTAAGCGACTACTAGAGGTGGACTAGCGAGGTAATTGGCCAGAATCTTCTGGTGGATCCTTCCCTCGAAGTTTCTATTTCCAGATAGTACGCTTCCGACTACAAGATCGCCTTTGTCGATCGCTTCTTCTATGTTCTCATCAAGTGGCCCGGAATTTCCTATACAGGTTGTGCAACCATAGCCGACAATATTGAATCCTAGCTCTTCCAGATAAGGAGTCAGCCCACTAGCGTCTAGGTATTCAGTGACCACCCTGCTTCCGGGAGCTAAGCTGGGCTTGACCCATGGTTTGATTTTCAGCCCCTTCTCATGGGCATTCTTAGCTACTAATCCAGCGGCCACCATGACGTTTGGATTGCTCGTGTTTGTGCAACTGGTGATTGCTGCGATTACTACGTCTCCGTGTCCTAGAGTGCAGTCTTTCCCGCTGACCTCTACTCTTGTGGAGTTTCTGGATGGATCGATACCGTGGCCTTGATGGCCCACTGGTGCATTCAGACTTTCTCTCCAATGGCTTTTCATCCCGGAGAGTGGGACCCTATCTTGGGGCCTCTTGGGCCCTGCCATTGAGGGAGTGACTGTTCCTAGGTTCAGCGACAGAGATGTTGTGAATTCTGGAGGGGGGGTATTCTGAGTCCTGAATAGCCCCTGAGCCGAAAGGTACCTCCTTACGTTCTCAATATGGGAATCGTCTCTTCCCGACAGTGCCAGATAGTCCAAAGTTATCTCGTCGACTGGAAAGAAACCACAAGTAGCTCCGTATTCAGGAGCCATGTTCGCGATCGTGGCCCTGTCTGGGAGACTGAGATTTGAGAGGCCCTCTCCGTGGAATTCCACAAACTTACCTACACATCCGTGCTCTCTTAGTAGCTCGACAATCCTCAGAGTTACGTCAGTGGCCGTCACTCCTGCCATTGCCTTACCGGTTATCTCGAAGCCAACTACCTCGGGCAATAGCATGTATATTGGCTGACCGAGCATCACTGCCTCGGCTTCGATTCCTCCGACGCCCCAACCTAGAACGCCTAGTCCATTGATCATGGTAGTGTGGGAATCCGTCCCTACTAGGGTGTCTGGAATCCATTTGCCTTTCTCCTCGCGCGCGACAGACGCTATCCACTCGAGATTAATCTGATGGACAATTCCTCTTCCAGGGGGAACTGCTCTGAAACTGTCCAGACTCTGTTGGCCCCACTTCAAGAACTTGTACCTCTCCATGTTCCTTTGATACTCCATTTCCAGATTTCTCTCCCTCGCATCAGGGAATAGGCCGGAATAGTCAACCTGAACGGAATGATCGACAACCAGATCTACCGGGACTTGCGGATTCACTTTCTCGGGGTCCCCTCCCAAGTTAACCATTGCATCCCTCAGGGCTGCAATATCAACGACTGCGGGGACTCCAGTGAAATCTTGAAGAATTACTCTGCTAGGGGAGAATGGGATTTCTGATGGCTTCATCTCGGGGGACCAGTCTGCAATCTTCCTCACATCCTCTTCTGTGACAAGGAAGCCGTCACACTTTCTAAGAGCCGCTTCTAATAGGCACCGTATCGTGAACGGGAGAGAGTCTAATTGACACAATCCTAGGTCCTCTAGTGCTTTCAGATTATAATACTCACCAGCTTCCCCCTCGGCTGTCTCGAAGGTCGAGAGGCTATTGAACGGATCTTCTGTGGACATGTGCACCCGTTGCAAGGGGCGAGAGGGTTGCCCATCAACTTGACTACGCAACGAATAGGGGAACTAATTCACAGAAACTGACAGCAGTACGACATCTTCGATAGGTTTGTCACCGCTAGTACCGCTATCATTGTCATTATTCCCGGTTTTTACCTTGTTGATTGCATCCACGTGAGACATTCCACTTGTTACCTCTCCAAACACAGTGTGGACACCATCGAGATGGCTGGGCGTACTTCCTGTTGGCACGATGTAGAACTGGCTTCCGCCAGTGTTCTCGGCCTGTGTCTTAGCCATGGCTATTTTTCCGGGGCCATGTTTGAGGCCGTTATTTGCCTCATCGGGTATCGTCCACTGGCTCTGTTCACAAGCTGATGAGCTGCTTCTGCTCTCTCCATTGCAGTATCCAAACCACTTTGCAGCATAACCACCAGCGCCATTTTGGTTGTCTATATCCCCTCCCTGATTCATGAAATCCTCAATGATTCTGTGAAAGATTGTGTTGTCATAATTTCCCAGAGAAGCATGCAATACCATGTTCTCAACATGGACTGGGGCATCGTCCTGGAAGAGCTCAATATCGATAGTCCCCAAAGTACGCTGACCGGTGTCAGAATCTACGTAGGAGACCTCCATTGAAACAACTGGATTTGCCTCTTCCTCAGTCAGCATATCTGAAATTACCTTTACCGCAACCAGAGACATCATCATCACTGCAACTATAGCAAATAGGCCGAATGGAGTGGGGTTTCCTTCATCCATGAGTTGGAAACCAACTCCTCTTGAGATAGCATTGGCATCCATCATGGACGAGAGATTATTCATGGCCTTTCTGGTTTCTTTATTCTTTGGGTCCATCTTCATTGAGTTCCTGTAGCTCTTCAAGGCCTTCCTCCAGTGAACCCTCTGCATATCTGGATCTTCTTCTCCCAGAGCAGTACCCGCATCACCAGCCATCTTCAGAGTCTTGGCCCTCTGAGTGTCGTTCTCACAGAGATCCCACGAAGTTCTAAGTTCATCTAAAGCTGAACTATGGTCTCCTTTTTCCATCATTACTTCTGCTGAGGACCAAGAATTGGCGAGCTCTACCGGTGCGGGCATGAGGAGCGCGAGGCTGGTTTCCTTCAAAACGGCAACGGAAGGTCATGGAGGCAAAATTCGAGCATATGGCGGGGGAACGGCTAAGACCGGGCTCATGTCGCAGGGGGTTGCGAGGACACTTGCATTAAGGCGGCGGGGAATAAGTTCAATGGACAAAATCTACAACGATTTCACAATCAACGTTGCAACCGCCAATGGTACTGGGTCACAATCAGCCAATCTGATCATACTTCACTCTCTTTTTGAGATGGGTGTCCCGGTCAGCGGAAAGAATCTCTTTCCGAGTAACATCTCCGGCTTACCGACATGGTTCATCATCAGAGCCAGTGACAGGGGTTATCAAGCTCCTGGAGACGACACGAACATACAGATTTTGATGAACAAAGACACTTGGGAGAAGGACCTCTCATCACTGGATTCTGGCACA
>DANW01000030.1:0-95003 GCA_002501605.1 Euryarchaeota archaeon UBA28 | reverse complement strand
TGTCTCGGGATGCCGATGACATCCATGGCTAGGGGCATAAGTCCGAAGATGGCGAGACTGATGGCGAACATGTACTATGTTGGTGGGATAGCCTACCTGCTGGGAATAGATGAGGAAGCAATAGCCAGTGCTGTAGAACAACAATTCAGAGGGAAGGAAAAGGCAATTTCCATGAATATTCAGGCGATATCCGAAGCTAGAGCATACGCTGCGGATAACTGGGGGGATGTTTGTAAATTTGCGGCCGTGGGAAGAGAGAAGCCTGAGGATACATACCTGATAGAGGGCAACGAAGCCGTCGCACTTGGATGCATCTATGGGGGGATAACCATGCTATCCTGGTACCCTATCACACCATCTTCTTCAGTTGCTGAGTCAATTATCAGTTGGATTCCCAAGCTCAGAGAGGGCGAGGATGGGGGGCTCACTTGTGCAGTGGTTCAAGCCGAGGACGAGTTGGCCGCCGCCGGCATGGTCCTTGGTGCCGGCTGGGCAGGGGGCAGGGGGATGACCTGTACCAGTGGGCCAGGCATATCACTGATGTCCGAATTCATTGGCCTTTTCTACTTCGCAGAGGTTCCTGGAGTAATTTGGGATATCAATCGAACCGGGCCATCAACCGGACTGCCCACAAGAACTCAACAAGGGGACTTGTCCATGTGCTACGAGGCGAGCCATGGGGATACGCAACATATCGTTTTAATCCCAGGGACCGTAGATGAGTGTTTCGAATTCGGATGGAGAGCATTCGATTATGCAGAGAGGTTTCAGACTCTAATTTTCGGATTTGGGGATCTTGACCTTGGTATGAACAGATGGAGTACCTCGGGCTTCGAATATCCTAGCGAAGTGATGGACAGAGGGAAGGTTATCAGGACCCAAGAAGAGATGGATGCGATACCCAACTTCGGTAGATACAGGGATGTAGATGGGGACGGTATCGCCTACAGAACCCTGCCCGGAAGCGGTCTAGCTCCCATGCTCTACAGAGGAACTGGTCATGATGAAGACGGGGTTTACTCTGAAGACCCCCAGGTTTACTATGAGGCCATGCAGCGATTGAGGAAAAAGATAGACGGATCCAGGGATATTTTACCTGCCCCGATCATTCGGGAGGAAGAAGATGGCGAAATTGGCATAATATTCTATGGCTCTATGGAGAATTCCATTGTTGAAATCGATGACCTTTTGGAGGATAGGGGTTTGTCTGTGAGCACCTGCAGGGTTAGAGCACTTCCATATCATTCAGATGTGGAAAAATTCATTGAACGACATGAAAAGGTGGTTGTCATGGAAATCAATCGGGATGGACAACTCTATGGAATCCTGAGGAAAGAGCTCCCCACTGATTTGCTACCAAAGCTATTTTCTGTGGCCTACAGTGACGGTTTACCCCCAAAGGCAAGAGAGTACGCAAATAGAGTAATAGAGGTACTGGAGGGATGATGTATGGTTAAGCTGAATGTTATCGAGTTGGAGAAATCTGAATACAAAGGGGGGAAATCAACTCTTTGTCCGGGATGTGGTCACGACCAGATATCTAACGTTATTATTCAAGCGGCATGGGAAAACGGAATCAGGCCAGAAGGTATAGCAAAAATGAGCGGGATTGGATGCTCGTCAAAGACGCCCGCTTACTTCCTTGGAAAGAGTCACGGTTTCAACACAGTTCATGGTAGAATGCCTTCAGTGACAACTGGTGCAAATATGGTTAACAAGGATTTGTCCTTCATTGCTGTTTCAGGAGATGGCGACACCGCCAGTATCGGGATTGGACAGTTCATACACGCAATTAGAAGAAACCTAGACATGGTATACATTATCGAAAACAATGGCGTTTACGGACTGACCAAGGGACAATACAGTGCTACTGTAGAAAAGGGATCGAAGAAGAAGAAGGGGACTCCTAATGAGCAGGCCCCAATAGATCTCTGCGCGATGGCAGTAAACTTGGGGTGCACATTTGTTGCTAGGTCATTCTCCGGTAGCAAGAAACAGCTTACTGCTCTGCTGAGGGCCGCGATGAGTCATAGGGGAATGGCAATCATAGATGTCATATCTCCATGTGTTACTTTCGCCAACAATGATGAGTCTTACAGGTCTTACAACTATGTGAAATCCAACGATGAAGTTCTACACATCGTAGACTATATTTCTCACTTCTCTCCTCTTTCAGAGGTCGAAGTTCCAGAAGGCGAGTACAGTGACATCCCACTTTTCGACGGCTCCACACTAAGGCTAGAGACTCTTGCCTCTGACCATGACCCCGAGGATGCAGTTGCTGCCTTGAAAGCCATTCATGATGGCACTCAGCAGGGGCGACACGTCACAGGCCTACTCTACTACAATCCGAACCAGCCCACAGCTACCGATAATCTTGGGCTGACAGAGACCCCACTGATGGATCTGGCCGATAGTGAACTGAGGCCTAGCCCCGAAAGTCTGGCGGAAGTTAACGCTGGTTTCAGAGCCAGATAATTATTGAATCGCTCGGATTCGTTGAAATATTGGACCTGTGTCGGATTGACGCTAGTCCCTTAGTGTAGTGGTCCATCATATGGCACTCTGGATGCCATGACCCTGGTTCGAATCCGGGAGGGACTACCAATCACAATGACCTGTAGAGAAGTTGTGATACCCAACTGAAGATTATGATAATCATGAACCACCCGAGGGATGCCCTCAGAAAACCGGAATCCTCCTTCTTCGGGGGGAATGGATCTATCCCGGCGTCCAAGGCCTCGGCTATTATTGCCAACTCCTCTTCTATAGTCTCTGGTTGATTCATGTTTAAACCTCATATCTCGACCGTGGGATCCCAGCCGGAGACGTAGTTCTCGTCCATGGATTGGAGTTGTTCAATTACTGGTGCGATATCGATGTTCTGAGAATGGAAATTCTCCACGATTCTATCGGGGTTGCTTGATTTTGGTATCGTAATCGCTCCTGAATCTATGCACCACTTTATGGCTACTTGGGCAGGGGTGCACCCTAGGATATCCGCAATTTGAACAAGTGAGGGGTCTCTCACCTTGTGCCCTCTAGCTAGGGGGGAGTACGCCATTGGTGTAGCTCCTGATTCTATTGTGGCTGAAATCAATGAGGGTCTTTGCAACCATGGGTTGATCTCAATCTGGTTGACTGCAGGCATTATTCTGGCATATTTATGCATATCTTCTAGGTGGTGATTGCCATAATTACTAACCCCGATGGAACGAACCCATCCCCGTTCCAGGCATTGCTCCATTGCTTTCCAGACTGGTTCTCTGGCAGTAATATCCTCCGGGGGGGCGTGGACCAAATAGAGGTCTATTGGGCCAATACCAAGGTTCTCCATACTCTCCTGGCATCTCTGCAAGACTTCTTCATATCCCGTGGCGTGGGGCCTCCGGAGTTTTGTGACAACGAAAATTTCCTCCCTTGGAACGTCTGATTCTCTGATTGCCTGCCCTACCTCCTGCTCATTTCCATATGCCATGGCTGTATCTATCAGCCTATATCCAGAATTAATGGCATGGGATACAGCGGATTTGCACTCTCCAGGCTCCTTCATTAGATAGACTCCAAGTCCGAAGTTCGGCATCTCCAATTCTGATGTCATTTCTCCAGTTTTGGTATCTTTGTGCCCTATCGTGACCACGCAACTCATGTCTTTGTGGAGTCGGGGCATCTAATCAATCATTGCCGCGCCATGTTGAAGGCACGTATCTCTTCGAAAGACCATGGGCGAGTTACCGGAAGGCGTGAATCTACCTCCTATGAAGACACCTGAAATCATTCGCTCAGCGTCTGTTATACTCAGCAGGGAATGCGAAGATGGGCACGAAATTTTGCTAGGCCATAGGGTACCTGAACTTGTGAGCTTCCCTGATTATTGGGCATTTCCCGGCGGAGGGATTTGTGATGAAGATAGCAATTCAGCTAGGGTCCTCGGAGGAAAATTGGGAGTTGAGGGCAAATACGAGTTGGCCTGCTTCGCTTTGCTAAGGGAAATGGTCGAGGAGGTCGGCCTATCTCCTGACGGTAAAGGTAACATTATCCAAGTTACGCCTGAGGTAAGGGAATTAGTTTGTGGAGACAAAGGGGAGTGGCTTAGACTAGTCCAAGACGGAACGATAAGTATCGATATGTTCCAGTCCCAGATGGTAACAGACAGGACAACACCCCCATTCTCGCCCAGAAGATTCCAGAACTACTTTTTCCATGTCCCTATGGGAAAGTCGACCGTCTCTCCCTCATTCCCGCCGGGCAGGTCCGAATTCGACGACTTCAAGTGGTGGAGGCCTGATGTTCTGATAGAAAAGTGGGAGAGAAACCAAATCAGAATACCTCCTCCAATTGTGACACTAATCAGAGATTTGGCCTATGGGATATCTGACAGCGGCGATCTCCTCAAGGCTTGTGACAAGCTTAGTTCTGAGCCCCCTTCTGGTGATCATAGGATTGAGTTTGCTCCGGGTGTAGAAGCCTTTCCGCTGAGAACGGAAACTATTCCTCCTTCGACACATACCAACTGCTACATCATCGGGGAATTAGGAGGGGAGTGTGTGGTGGTTGATCCATCATCAAAAACACCCGATTCTTTGGCGATTCTGAAGAAGAAAATCGATCTTGTGACCTCTATGGGTTCGGTCATTATTGCGACTGTTTTCACTCATAGGCACCCTGACCATGTCGGGAACCTAGAAATGATATCTGATGTTTATGATGCTCCTGTTTGGGCTAGTCGTGAGACTATTCAATCGATACCCCAGGAGTATCCATTCAAAATCCTAAGCGAAGGAGACAAAATAGTCCTTGAGGGGCCTAGTGAAAGGTCCTCGTGGGACGTCATAGAAACCCCCGGTCATTGCCCTGGACACATCTGCTTAGTCGGCGAATCAGGAATAGTGAGTGGGGATAACTGCGTGGTCATCGGTACGATTCTTGTACCGTCATCTGAAGGGGATATGTCATCATACATCAAAGGCCTGAAGAGGCTCAATGAAATGTCCCCTCCGATGCTTTTCCCGGGCCATGGGCCCCCTTGCACAAATCCCAGAAGGCTATTAGGAAGATACATCAAACACAGGACTTCCAGACACGAGAAGGTCCTAGAGGCCGTAGCCTCGGGGATAGATTCATTGGGCGAAATAGCAGAATACGCATATCTTGACACTCCTGACGCGCATCCAATTCTCTCGTTGGATCAAACTTTGTCCCACCTCAAGTCACTGGTTTCGTCTGGCAAGGTAGAGTTACGTGACGGCATCTACCTCCTACCAAATTAGGGTCAACATTCAAACGGACGCCCATTTAGGAGCCATTATGACCGAGCGTTGGTGGGATGAGGAGGATGAGAGCCCGCCCCCCAACTCAAAGGAGCTCGTGGAAGAGGCCTTGAATAATGCAGAGGCCGAGAGGATTGAGAGAGAGGAAGAGATTGCCGAGGCCAAGCATCAGCTTGAGCTAGCGAGAATGGAAGCGGAGAAGAAGCGTCTGGAAGGAAGTGTCTCGTCTTCTCAGCATTCAGCAGAGCAGAGCTCTATGGGCCAAAAGAGGGGTTCAGAGCCTCCGATAGTCTCCGCGAGAAGCGGATTCTTGGGATTGTGGTGGCTAACTCGTGGAGAAGCTATCTTCGTGATTTGTGCTACTGTTTTTGCAGCGGTTATTTCGGGAATATGGACTATTGGATTGATGAATGAGGCCACATATGTTGAGGTTTCGGCTACCATTGTATCAGAAGAAGATAGTTTCTGGGTTGAAGGAGAGGCGGAGATTACCGGAAATGGGACGGTCGGAACCGGCTGGTTCATGGATGATCTGAGTGGTTGGTACGAGGATTGCTGGACTGACGAGGACGGATACGAGTATTGCGATAGTTACTATGTTGTCGAGTACGAATGCTATGCCGATCTATACCTTACGTGGAATGTCAGTGGTACCGAGTACAACGGTTGGGCATACACACCATCGATAGTAACAGCATACGGATGCTTGGAAATTATGGAAAGACAATATCAAATTGGAGACTCTGTACCAATCTATTATGCCAATTCTGAACCCAGTCAATTTCAGGCATTCACCATTAGATTGGGCAATCCAGATGCTTCCACTTATTGGACAGAAACAATGTTCCATTATACCGATGGTCCAAATCTGATGACCGATTATGAGTGTGAAGCAATACTTACTGTCACTTATCTCGACCCTTCGGACAACTCTAGTCAAATAACCACCGTAGTACTTGATGATGGGAATAATGGCCCTGCAACATTCTTCGCCCTTTCCGGAGAACCATGTATTGTTGAAATAATGAATGAATACAGTGATGGAAAGAAGGTTCTCGTAATGGTCGATGAGACTGATACATCGAAGGCATACCAACCAGGAAATACCCCCGAAGGATTCTTTTCCATAACTTGGTTCTGCTGTCTTGGACTAATGGCGCTTTTGGTCATATTCTCCTTTGTTTGGATTAGGTTCAGCAATACCCCACCCGGTTCTTATGTGACCAGAAACGGAGTTGTACACCATGGAGGATATGACGGAAATGATGTCACGATTATCAACAATCACTATGGAAATAGGTGGGGATACAGTGAAGGCCCCGGTGTTCACTACAGGAAACCAACTAGAATAGGGAGCAGGCGCCGGAATAGAATATCCACCGGAGGAGGTCGCTCAAGCGGTGGACACTCGAGCAGGGGACGATCCGGAGGAGGAGGAAGCTCTGGCGGAGGAAGTCGCTCAAGTGGCGGCGGAAGATCTGGCGGCGGAAGATCTGGCGGCGGAAGGAGGAGGTAGGGTCGTTTGGAATCCTACTGGTCAGATGCTCCAGATTTCAAAGGCTCCAAGGTATCGGAAGAATGGGTACAAACTAATGAAGATGTTCGATTGAGGGTAATCACTTGGACTCCCGATACTCCTACCAAGGAGGGAGTAGTAGTCGTGGTTCCTGGATGGGGTTCTGTGTTCGAGGGCTGGAAACCACTGATAGCCGAGTGGTCAAGTAGGAGGAAGATAGTTTACATTGAGACCAGGGAAAAAGGTAGCTCTAGAATAAATGGCAAGATTAGAAAATCTGATTTCAGTGTCGAGAGGATTTCATCCGATATTGTGGGAGTTCTGACTCATTATGACATAGAAAGCTCTGAGGTTGACTGGTTCTCGTCATCTCTTGGATCCACGGTATTGATTGATGCATTCAATAAAGGGACGCTATCAGGAAGAACCTCCGTCCTTCTCGCCCCAAACTCAGAATTCAAATTCCCGATTTGGGCCAGGCTTCTCATAATGTCACCAATTCCTAAATTCACTCACTCATTCATCAAAAGATTAGTTATTTCGGCAATAGAGAGGAAGGTGAAGGAGGAAGGCCAGAAGATAAGATACAGGAGGACACTGCTTTCGCAAGACCTGCACAAAATGCATCTATCTGCTAGATTTCTAACGGGATATTCCATTCCCAGCGACCTGAGTAATATTTCGTTTCCCTGCGCTATTATGACCGCATCCTCTGACAAACTCCATGGGATGGAGAAAGCTTTGAGAATTGTCGACAGCATTCCAGATTCAGTTTTCATAGAGGTCCCCTCGAATCAGTACGCACACGAGGCTTCTGTGCTCTCAGAAATTGAGGAGTTCCAGGCATTGGCTTGAGAAACTAGGAAATATATCGATTGGCTGATGAAGTACCTCCAAGACGGAGGCATGGTACAATGCGCGAGCAGACGTCATCTTTCGAGGTTGCAAGAACCGTCACTGAGCTCAGCAAGATGATAGGGTCCAGAATCAGGAAGGCGTATCAGCCACACTATGAACAAGTCGTGCTAAGAATGAGCAAGAAGGGACATGCAAATACGGATCTGGTTATTATCAGAGGGAAGAGGGTGTACAACTCCATTAGGGACAGGCCCATGCCCCCAAATCCGTCCCAATTCGCGATGGTACTTAGAAAACATCTTGGTAATTCCAGATTCATTGGGGTCTCGCAACTCGGATTCGACAGAGTATTGTCCCTAGAATTTGAACATGGCAAGGGAAGAATGTCACTCGTCATAGAGCTCTTCAGAGACGGAAATGTCCTCCTCCTGGACGATTCTGGGATTATAGTTCAACCGCTAACCCATGCCACGTATGCTAGTAGGGTACTAAAGAAGGGGGTCCGATATTCCCCCCCTCCTGAGTCTCTGGACCCTCGGAAACTTGACGAGAGGGTCCTTGATGAGATCCTTGATGGGAGCGAGAGCGACCTGATTAGGACGGTCGCATCCAGATTGAATCTGGGGCGTGTGTATGGTTCGGCCATCTGTTCGAAAGCTGGGCTATCCGAGGAAATTCCAGCGTCATCACTGAATTCTGGACAGAGGGAGTCACTTCTGGGTTCGATAAGGTCGATGATGGAAGAGCTGGAGGAAGGGGAGGTTTGCTTTCTCTGGATGGAGGATAATGAGAGTATGGAGAGGTGGCAGACACTTAGAGAAACTTCAGATCCAGGCCCTCCGGATGGGGCGATGCTCGTCTCCCCTATCTGGCTAAACAGCATGGAAGACAGGCCTTTCATAGAAATTGAGAGCCTCTCGGATGCTCTGGATACGGTATTTGGGGAGCATGATTCCGCGGGATACATGCGTAGAGAGGAAGAGAAACTGGTGCAGGAGGGGTCCAGTCTAGAGCAGTCACAAGCCAAGCTTGAGAGGAGGGCGGCGCAACAGAGGAGGGCTATCGAAGGTTTCATGCAGAAAGCCGTAATATCACAGGAACTAGGGAAGTCAATTCAGGAAAACTGGGAGCACGTTAACTCCATTATCACTCAATTCAACAAGGCTGTTTCAGAGACTAATTGGCAGAAGGTCTCGGATATATGTCAGGAGGTAGATTGGATAGGGGGCGTAAATATGGACAAGAAGACAATAGTGGCTTATCTGCCGGATGAGGAAGGGGGGCCGGGCACTAGCGTTACTCTGGAAGTTAACAAAACCGTGCACCAGAATGCACAGAGATATTTTGAGATTGGTCGTTCTCAGAAAGACAAAGCGGCAGGGGCCGAGGTAGCTCTTGCTAAGACGCTAGAAGCCCAAAATAGAGAAGAAAAGCGAGCCGCTAAAGACGCCTCTGGTGGACGTTTGAGGTCTATCAAAAGAAGCAGAAGATTTTGGTTTGAAAAACACAGATGGGCGATACTTTCGGATGGCAGGATGTTTATCGGAGGGCGGGATGCCAAAGGAAACGATTCCGTTGTGAAGAAACACCTAGGGCCCAAGGACCTGTATTTCCATGCTGACTTACATGGGGCCCCTTCTTGTGCCCTGAAAATCAAGGAGGGAGTTGAAATCAGAGACAAAGTTGCAGAAGGTTTGCCCGAGGGGGTTTCTTCTTTGCAAATAACCCAAGGTCTCGACGGTCCCGATGAGGGTCTTGAGCTCCCTCAGGAGATACTCAGAGAGGGGGCGCAAATTGCGGTTTGTTGGTCGAGAGCATGGGGGAGTGGGGGAGCTGCTGCAACTTCTTTCTATGTGAGGCCCAGCCAGGTCTCCAAGAAGACGGAAAGTGGCGAGTCCCTCGGCAGGGGGTCGTTTGTTGTAAGGGGGCAAAGGCATTGGTTCAGGGATCTGAAGTTGGAGTTAGGCTTAGGTATGGGCATAGTTAATGGTGTCCCATTGCCCGTAATTGGTACGGCAGAGTCAATCTCTAATTCGTTTGGCCGATGGGCAAGAATAACCCCTGGTACTACGAAAAAGGAGAGCGTTGCGAACTCCATCTCGAAAGCTACGGGGCTAGCCCAAGATGACGTGCTATCCGCTCTCCCTCCAGGAGGGTGCTCCATTGAGGACTTCGGCCTGTTGAAGAGGGATAGCTAGTCAGAAGAAGAAAGCCACTCTGGCTTTGTGATAGCATACATTTTTCCATCCACGTATCGACTGTAAAGCCACTCTCTATCTTTGTTTATGCCTTCCATTCTCATACCAAGTCTGTCCGCGACTTTACAACTGGCGACATTCTCCACTGATGCCTCGAGGACAAACCTATGTAGATTCAAGTCCATGAAACAGTGATCTATTAATCTGGAGCAGCTTCGAGTTGCTAATCCTAGTCCAGTCTGGTGCTGAGAAATCCAATATCCGACTCCACAGCTCCGGTTCTCGAAATCTAACCAATTCAATCCGATAGTACCCACTATTCTCCCTCCGTTTCTGATTGCATACATTACTCCCTTTCCGAGCCCATAGTCAGAGTCACAATGAACGATGTATGAAATCTGTTCATCCAAGCTCGTTACTTCATCCAGCCAAGGTAATGTCTTCCTCAGGTATTGCCTGTTTTTTTCCACTAGGGCAAATAGCTCCTCTGCATCGGATATTTTCAGTATATCCAGACACAAATCGGTATCTACTATCAGAGATTCTACTGGTTTGTTATGAGCTCCTGTTTGCGGATGGGATGCCTCAGTCACAATTTTCTGCCACTATTGTCAAATTTAGATAATTCTGTAGATAATCATCGAATAAACGAGCGACAATACTTCAAGCTGTGACTTACAGGGAAAGGTATGGATGACGCCGAGAAGCGTAATTGGACTTATTCCGAGTATCTCAATCTAAGAGAGCTTCTGGAGCTCCAGGGAGAGGATAGAGGCATAAGCTCTGATGAGATGCATTTCATTATTGTCCATCAGACATTCGAACTTTGGTTCAAGCAAATCATCAGAGAGCTCTCTGAGGCTCGAAACATTCTCGGTCAGGAGAACGTGCCAGAAAATGATATTCCAGTGGCTGTTGATCACTTATGCAGGACGACGGAAATCTTCAGACTCATGGCCAACCAGTGGACCGTTCTTGAAACACTAACTCCCCAGGGATTTCTTTCATTCAGAGACGGTCTCGGGACCGCTTCAGGATTCGAATCCTATCAAATGAGGGAGTTTGAAATCCTAATTGGACTGGAAAATTCAGACAGATTAGGGGGGATGGATCCGTTGGATTCTTTCAGGAAAATGGCGGAAAATGAAGAGGGGGATTCTAGCATTCTAGCTCATTTAGAGAAAATGAAGGAGCTTCCTAGTCTGCGTGAGTCACTTATGAATTGGATTGAAAGGACCCCCATAATGGGCTCTATTTATGGTTCTGAAGGAGATGAGGAGGCAGTGTCCGCATATGTCGATGCTCATCTCGAGGCACACGAGGACATATGTAATTCAGCCTCCGGTTCCTCAGAAATGATGGCTGAAAGAATGAGGGCTGTGCACGAGGGGGCGAAGTCTTTCCTAAGGCCTGAAGGTAGAGTAAGCAGGGCGAGGGCAGGCCTCCTTTTCATCGAGTCTTATCGTGAGCTACCACTCCTGGCTTGGCCTAGGAAGCTAATCGACGCGATTGTTGAGCTAGAGGAGTCGATGGTCAAGTGGCGACATTCTCACGCTAGAATGGTCGAGAGAATAATGGGAAGGAGGATAGGTACCGGTGGTACGAGTGGGGTGGATTATCTGGATGCAACATCAAAATATCGAGTTTTCAAGGATCTATGGTCTGTCAGAACCATACTGGTGAAGCCTCAATCTCGGCCGGAGTTGAAGGGATCTGAATTCTATGGATTTAACTCGGCAAACTAGATGATTTCTGTATTCCTCGAATCGGACCTTTGAAGTCTGATAGCTCACTGGAACGTTCATGCCCGATGCGGTTATATGCGGATATGCTAGAACCCCCTTCGGTAAGTTCAGAGGTGCTCTGTCATCCTACAGCGCTGTCGAATTAGGCGTTAAGGCAGTAGAGGAGCTACTGAGTCGGACCGGAATAGACCCCAGTGGAGGGGCGATAGATCAGGTGTACATGGGACAGGTTTTGCAGGCTGGAGCTGGTCAAGCCCCAGCCAGACAAGTTGCTCTTGGTTGCGGGATGCCCAATTCCACTCCGTGCACTACAATTAACAAGGTCTGTGGATCAAGCTTGAAGGCAGTAATGATTGCCGCGACGGAAATCAGGGCAGGGATTTCAGAGCTAGTGGTAGCGGGAGGAATGGAGTCTATGTCCAATGCTCCAAGATTTATCAGAGACGCAAGTAGAGGAGAGGATGTTCCCTTCAAATCACTTTTATCGATTCTTTCACATGACGGATTAACGGATGCTTATTCAGGGGAGCTGATGGGAAATACCGGGGAGTCCTGTGCCCTAGAATATGGAATCTCGAGGGAGGAATCTGATGCTTACTCTATTCGGTCACATAAGTTGAGCGCAGCAGGATGGGAGAATGGAGGGATTGGAAAGGAGTGCGTTTCCATGGAGGAGCTTTCTATCGATGAGGGGATAAGAATGGATGCGGATATGTCGACTATGATTAGTTTGAAGCCGGTATTTTCTGAAGATGGACAGGTAACTGCGGGAAATGCGAGCCAAGTATCTGACGGAGCCTCGGCTGTCTTGATAGCCTCAGAAGAAACAGCCAATAGAATGGGGTTACCAATATTAGCCAGGATAGTGGACTACACTACATCGGGTGTTGAGCCAAACAGGGTCATGTCTGCACCAATACCCGCTGTTCAAGAACTGCTTACAAGGAACAAACTCAGTGTTGAAGATGTTGGATTATTTGAGCACAACGAAGCTTTTGCTTCTGCCTCTTGCTCGATAAGGAAGCACTTTCAGATTCCTGAAAAGCGTTTCAACGTCAATGGAGGGGCAATCTCAATCGGCCATCCATTAGGCGCGACTGGGGCTAGGTGTCTGATGACTCTGGTAAACTCTATGCACAGAGATGGTCATGGTTCTGGGATTGTTACTATTTGTCTCGGAGGAGGTAACGCCGTGGCCATGCTGATTAAATCCAGCTAGGAGTTTTCTGCGCTCCAGTAAGGAGAATAAGAGTAAGAGGCCTTATGTGGGAGACTCGGGTCGGTCGGCCGATGGTTAAGCCCCTTAGACACCACACAAGATTTGAAAAGGCCCGAATTATAGGCGCTAGAGCACTTCAGATTAGCATGGGAGCCCCTCTGTATGTAACAGAAAACGAGCTACGGGAGAACTTCAATGACGAGCTAGTTCAACTATACGGGGTTGACGAGGCAAAGGAGAGAGTAGTTCTTGACCCAATGAAGATAGCTACCTTAGAATACGAGCAGGAACGCATACCTATAGATGTGGACCCGCACCTAGAAGAAGAGTGAACTCTCAAGAGGTGATCCCCTGACTTCCTCGGTGAGTCCCAGAAGGGCTACTGAAGTTTTGATTGTGCTCACAATCCTAGTGATCTCAATGGGCGGGATGATAAGAATCTATGATGCTGGTGAATCTTGTCCCGATTGGCCAACTTGCTTTGGGACTTGGGGATTTGATATCTCAGAGGAAGAACAGGGGGAATGGTGGGAAGAAAATCCTGATGAGGCAGATTCCAGAGGTTCCGGGCACAGATATTCATCGTTCCAAATATTTACAGAATGGTTTCACAGACTACTAGCGGGAGCCTTTGTGGGCCCACTGGTGATCCTAAACTGGCTACTAATCAGGAAAGAGGCTTGGACTAGCCCCCGAGTTAAGGGAGTCTCGAGTCTGACATTGGGGCTGATTTTGTGGCAAGGGGCGATTGGTTGGCTCACCGTAAAAATGGATAATGAGAATTGGAGTGTAGCCATACATCTTGGATCTGCCATGGCCTTCTTGCTTTCACTAATTTGGCTATGGATGGAGATAAGGCGAGATGAGGACGAGCTTCCGGATTGGATTAGCTTTGATCCCCTGATTGGGATGAAATGGAGGAAATTAGTTGGGATCCTGTCAATATCAACTCTAATTACCCTATTTTCAGGAGTTTATGTTTCTACAACACCGGGTGCTAACTATGGGTGCGGAGTAGATGGGATGCTGGACTCATGGCCCCTCTGCAACGGTAAGTTAGTCCAGAATATCGAAAACTGGGAGTTACAATCCCAGATTGTTCACAGATGGTTGGTAAGCATAGTTGGAGCGATGCTCGCATTCTGCTCATACAAGATATGGAGAGATTGCCAAGATGGGCAAGGTGGCATCACTCTGAGGAACTGGGTTTGGGCGTCAACTGCTACATATTTCGGAAATGGATTACTGGGTGCTTCTTACGTCATATCGTGGGATTCCGGGAGTTTCTCAGAGTACCTCTCGCTAGCGCACCTGATGGTTGCAACGGTATCATTCACTGTTCTTGCCACGGCTTGGCTCGGAGTTACAGTTATGTCCTCCCCCAGAGGAGCGAGTATTACTGTTGAAGATTAGGTGGATGGATGGGCGGAAAAATTGGGAGTTTCCTCACTCTAACCAAGCCTAATGTGGTGATTCTCTTACAAATTACCGGTATTCTTGCTGTTATTTCACATGATTTACTAGAAGGTGGGGGCCTTACAGAAGAGACTGCCGGGACAATAATCGTAGTATTTATTGGAGGTTTTCTAACAGCGGGAGGGGCCAATTCAATCAACATGTGGTATGATCGCGATATCGACCCATTGATGCCAAGAACTTCTGGTAGGCCAATCCCAATGGGGGAAATATCTCCTTCAAGCGCATTAGTTTTTGGAGTTTCGATTTCTATAATCGGAACTTTGTGGCTCTTCTTAATGTCTAATTCTGTTGCAGCTTTCTGGGCGGTATTTAGTGTGCTATTCTATGTGTTCATCTACAGTATTTGGTTGAAAAGAACAACCTCTCAGAATATTGTGATAGGGGGAATAGCTGGTTCAACACCACCCTTGGTTGGATGGTCTGCTTCTGATGACTCTCTTGGAATATCAACGGAGTCAGTCGAATCTGCAATCTCCTCAGTTACTGATCTAGGCAGTTCTATGCCATGGCTAATGTTTCTGATCATATTCTTGTGGACGCCCCCTCATTTCTGGGCACTCGCACTATACAGGTCGAAGGAATACGGGGAAGCGGGAGTGCCCATGCTACCAAATGTAAAGGGAAATGCCAGAACATTATCTGAAATGAAGGTATACTCAATACTTCTGATTTTGGCATCATTTTACTCGCCAATAGCAAACGGTAACCTCGATGATGAAGATAGGGCATACCATGCCCTGAGATGGTCTTGTTTCCTCCTGAGTATGTGGTATGCCTCGACTGTGTGGAGAATAGATATTGATGAGGGGCTAGATGGAAGTGGGAGGATGCCGACTGCAGCACGGTCGTTCTACTTCTCATTGGCATTCCTAGCGATGTTCTTCTTGCTCCTAGTCTCATCTGGGTGGGGTTTTATGGGCGTCGGTGCTGGGATATTGATTTGCGGAGTTTTGATTCTCAAGCTAGAGTGTGACAGCAGAAACAGAATGGCGGGTGTTGACTGACTGACCTTCCGGTCCCGATGGATTCAAGCACTTGGTAGTTAGTTGCAAGGCGAAAAGGTAGGTGGTGCGATGGAGGAGAGGGAGCTAATCTTCGATTGGAACACCATCGATTACGAGATTTCCAGAGATTCTTCTAAACACCCCCATGGGCTCTGGTTCGACGATGAGACCCTTAGAGATGGACTACAGAGTCCTAGTGCGGTTAATCCCACGATTAGCCAGAAAATAGAGCTTATTGATTACATGGAGAAACTGGGGATACAGAAGGTTGACCTCGGGCTTCCCGGTGCAGGCCCCCATCACATAAAACACATTGACTCGATGCTTATGCATATGGGCGAGATGGGGTACTCGCTCCGTCCGGGATGTGCAGTTAGGACCTTGGTAACGGATATTGAGCCGTTGGTGGATCTACAATCGAAACATGAGCGTCAGATTCAGGCGAGTGCTTTCCTCGGGACCAGCCCTATCAGGCAATATGCTGAAGGTTGGACTATGGACAGGATAATGGCAACAGCTGAGTCGGCCGTTTCCTTTGCGGTCGACAATGACATACCTGTTATGTTCGTAACGGAGGACACTACTCGAAGTAAGCCTGAAGACATCAAAAAAGTCTACACTAGAGCAATGGAGCTAGGGGCAGACAGGATATGTGTCTGTGATACCTGTGGCCATGTGACTCCAAACGGCGTCAGAAAGTTGCTTGGTTTCATTCAGGAAGAAGTGATTCCCGATTCCGGATTCAAGAGAAGGGACATTGAAGTAAACTGGCATGGTCATCAAGACAGGGGTCTTGGAGTTGCAAACAATCTGGCAGCATATGAAGCCGGAGCTGATGTTATTCATGGTACTGCCCTAGGGGTTGGAGAGAGATCCGGTAACGCACCCATTGATCAGACACTGGTGAATTTGAGTCTGATGGGAGTGATAAATAATGACCTCACATCGCTAAGTGAGTACATGAATAAGGCTCACGAATATGTTGGTGTAGCTCTCCCCAGAAACTATCCGGTTTTTGGAGAGGATGCGTTTGAGACTGGCACTGGAGTTCATGCGAGTGCGGTTGTCAAGGCAATGGAAAAGGGGGATCACTGGCTTGCAGATAGAGTGTACTCTGGAGTGCCTGCCGGAGACTACGGGCTGAGCCAAGTTATTCGAATAGGGCATATGAGTGGAAGGTCCAACATCACATGGTGGCTAAGCCAGAACGGATATGAGCCCACAGGAGAACTTGTAGAGACTCTTTTCGAAATTGCAAAGACACAAAGAAGGCTAATGACCGATTCTGAGGTACATGCTGAAATCTCCAAATTCAACCAGATTGATGAGTCAAGTTCCTAACGGCGATTACGAACGGCTATATGTCTTGGTTCGGCGAGTAGTATCATGCGTTACGCAGTCGCTATCGTCCTGATTGTTGTTTTGTCTCCATTTTCTGGGATCGTTTCAGGTGAATATGAGCAAGATGGAATAGAAAAATTCGAGTCTTCCTCGATTATGGAGGGTTACTCAATTCCGGTCCAGCTCGCATTCGATAGAGCTGAAGATTTATCGCTTTACTCACAGGATGAAATATTTAGCGCCAAGGAGTGGCTCGTTGTAACTGGAATTCCCCAGAAAGAACACACAAAATCTCTCTCCAATCCGATTTCGAGTATTGAGAGCAAAGTATTACCGGGGTCCTACATTTGGGAGATGGAAGACGGTCGAAAGGCAGTAGAGAGTCTTACCAAAGCCATGGAGATTGGAGAAATCGAGAGTTTCTCTCCAGTAATCAAGATGGAACATACAAAGAAATTCTATCCCAATGACCCAGAATTCGGATCCCAGTGGCACCTAGAAAATAGTGGTCAGACCGGTGGGCTATCCGGAGAAGACGCTAACCTAACCGGTGCTTGGGACTCGTACAATGGTTCTGGCGTCGTAATCAGCATAGTGGACGATGGGTTGGATATCTCTCATCCAGATATATCGCCCAACTACGACCAATCAGCCTCATATGATTGGTGTAATGATGACTCTGATCCGACCCCATTGAGTTTCGATGGTCATGGGACTGCGGCCGCAGGAGTCGCAGGAGCTGCTGGTAACAATTCGGTCTATGTCTCGGGCGCGGCCTTCGGGGCTAGTTTGGCAGGATCCACGCTCATAGCTTGCTCAATCAACGACTTCGACGAGTCTCAGGCCCTTAGCTATGAAAATGACTACATTGACATCTACTCCAATTCATGGGGTCCTAGCGACACAGGGAGAATATTGGATGGACCAGGGCCTCTAATGACCGCGGCATTCGAGAATGACGTCTTCCAAGGGAGAGATGGACTTGGAAACATAATCACATGGGCCGCAGGGAATGGCCTCACAAATGATGATGACTCGAACTACGATGGCTATGCTAACAGCAGATATACGATTGCCGTGACGGCGATAACTCATCTCGGAGAACAGTCATATTATGCTGAACCGGGGGCCAATATCCTAGTTGCCGCTCATTCAAATGGAGATGGAGAGGCCATAACAACCACTGACATTGTTGGCTCGGGTGGATATAACTCATCTGGAAATGTAACAGACACGTTTGGCGGTACCTCTAGTGCAACTCCACTCGTCTCAGGGGTGATCGCCCTGATGTTAGAGGCAAATCAAAATTTAACCTGGAGGGATGTGCAACATATTCTGGTCAACACCGCTAGGGTCAATGACCCTGCAGATTCTTCCTGGGAAATAAACGGCGCTGGCCACGATGTATCTCACAAATATGGATTTGGTGCCGTAGATGCTAGTGCAGCGGTTGCCATGTCCTCCAACTGGACCACTGTGGAGGACGAGGTTAACGTCAGCATTGGCCCGATGAATCCAAATTTCGATCTGGGAGATGGGATATCTGGATGGGATGATTTCAACATAACAGTCACAGATGACCTGGCAATCGAAAGTGTGGACGTGGTTGTTGACATTTCGCATGACTACAGGGGAGAGTTAGAGATTGTTCTTGTTTCTCCCTCTGGAAAGGAATCTTGGTTGGCAGAAGAAAGGAGCGACAGCGGAGACGATTATGACAATTGGACCTTCAATACAGTTCATCATTGGGACGAGTCTTCCCTCGGGGAGTGGCAACTCAGAATTAGAGATAGCGACTCTGGAAATAATGGTACTTTGAATCATTGGTCGCTTATATTCCACGGGACCGATGCGGATTTGGATCATGATGATGACGGATTGGAGGATGTGAACGAGACTGAGATTTGGGGAACTGATCCCTATGACCCCGACACAGATGATGATGGATTGAGTGACTACGAAGAGGTCATGAACCACAGTACCAACCCATTGTCTCCAGATTCTGATCTAGATGGTATAAACGACTATGATGAGATAATGATATTCGGGACTAACCCACTACAGAGCGACACCGACAACGATGGGCTATCAGATGGAGTGGAGGTGAACTTCTGGGGCAGTGATCCGTTATTGTTCGACCCAGATGACGATGGAGATCTTTTCTACCATTTCGATGATTGCGATGATCAGGACCCGATGATAAACCCGGGAAGACCTGAAACTCTGAATGGGGTGGATGATAATTGTGACTCGCAAATAGATGAGGGTTTCAATTTCACCGATTCGGATGGGGATGGTCTTCTGGATTGGCCGGAGTTTCACATACATCAAACACAATATCTAGACAGTGATTCTGATGATGATGGACTTAGTGATGGGATCGAAGTTCTAACCTTTGGGAGTGACCCGAATTCCGCTGATTCTGATGACGATGGAGATGGTTGGTATTGGTTCCAAGACTGTGATGACCAAGATAGTTTCAGATCCCCTGGTCTGAGCGAGGTTCTTGATGGAATTGACAATGACTGCGACGAGGTCATGGACGATGGTTTCGAGTTGATTGATACTGATGGAGATCAGCTGAGTGATTATGAAGAATACCACAATATCTCGACAAATCCCTACGATGGGGATACTGATGGGGACGGTTTACCTGATGGGTACGAAATTAGTGTCACGAAGACTGACCCGGTCATGGCAGATCCCGATGAAGACGGAGATGGCGAGTACTGGTTCGAAGACTGTGATGACAATGATTCCGAAAGAGCGGGTTATCTGTCCGAATCACTTGATGGAAAGGACAATGATTGTGACGAATCTGTAGACGAAGACTTCGTTGACATTGATACTGATGGAGACTTTCTGAAGGATTATGATGAGTTCCACCTCTACATGACATCTGCAACTCAATCCGACACTGACGGCGATGGCTATTCTGATGGAGATGAAATCTTGGACATCGGTTCTGACCCACTAGTATTCAATTTTGATAGTGACGAAGATGGCTACCTAGATTTCGAGGATTGCGATGATAATGATGATTCGGCCTATCCGGGAGCAATAGAGACTTGGAATGGTGCTGACGACAACTGCAACGATTTAGTTGATGATGACGTTTCAAGACTGTCGTATCTTTCCTCCTCTCCTTCAGATTCGGATATCGAGACATGGTACAGCAAAAACCAGACCCTTGAATTAGATATCGGGCCAATACCAGAGGGAGTGCAGTATAGCGTCTCTTGGACATTTGGCGACTTCTCATTTTCTGGAGATGAAAATTACTCAGGAGACAATATATCGATACCTGAACTTGATTGCGATTCCCCCGTGGGGAATTTGGAGATTTATTTGTGCTCGGGAGGCAGTGGAGAGCAAAGAGTATCTGCCTCAATAATCGAGAATGGAGTGATAACGGAGGTTGCTTGGAGCTTTGACGTGATTATCTCAAAGACGCCTGACACACTGTCTGAGAGATTGGTTTCATACATCCTAACCCCGCTTGGAATAGTTTCGTTTGTTGTATCTCTGTCCCTGCTCATAGGTGCCAGCTATATTTTGACATCTCAGATTTCCTACAGAAGAAAGGTGAAAGAGGCCTACGAGTTCTACCAGATCAATCCGAGAGAAGTTGGCTCAGAATCAGACAGAGATTACACCTCAAATGACAGTGAATTGTATGCTATACCCCGTGCTCCCGATCTGTCCTCTTTTTCTTCCCCCTCACCGTCCCAACAAGCATTGGATGAGGATGGTTTTCCCCCTCCTCCACCTCCAGGTAGTTACTGAGAAGGGTCTGATTCAGCGGCCTCTTCGTCGGAATCTGTTGGAGGGTTCGTTGACCACTCAGCGTCTACATTTCCACCGGACCACTCCCCTCCAACGGTAATGTCCTCAACTTCGTCGTCATCTCTCCAAACTGGATCACCATCAGCACCACTTATCACCAAACAATCGTCCTCATCGAGTCTCTTCCTGATGGTTTGAACTCCTTTGGAGACAGGTAGAATATGCCCCACAGGAGTTCCAGCAGTAACGAAAGGATTGGTTGCAGAGCAAATTATTAGCCCCCTTGTTGGAGATATAATGTCATGAGACTCTGAGGGCCTCTCCGGGTTAGTCACCGTAGCAACGACCTCCCCCTCATCTACGAAGCTTCCAGCTGGCGCAAGCACATCCAGTAAACCACCCTGATCAGACCTAATCCACAGAGACCCAGATGCGAGTATCCTGAAGGTAGGCCTGCTCGGATGACCTGGAATCATTCTCAATGATCTCAGGACATTTAGAATCCCGTACAAAGAGACCTGTACCGATTCCGGGTCTAGTTCGTCTGGACCTCCTCCCTCGAAGGTCACGCATGCTATGTCGGCATCATTGGTAACTCTTCTGAGAGACCCCTTTGGGCCGACATTGTCCAATATTGCTTCAATTCCGAATGATCTAGCTATTTTATTACTGGAAGCATGAGCAAGATTTGCCCTAATCTGGGGCATATTTGTCCTTCCCACAGCTGCAGTATGCAAGTCGATAACATAGTCACTTCCGGCAATAATCTCCTTCCAAAATCTGTTCGCTACACGATAAGAAGTGTTACTATCGGGTTTTCCGGGGAATGATCTGTTTAGATCTCTGCCGTCCGGCATGTAGCGACTCTTCATCTTGTAACCCGGCATATTGACAATAGGAACAATCCTTATTGTTCCCGATAAGACATCTGGGTCAATGGCCTTTCCACTTCCGATAAAATTAGGCCCAGACAGATAGGTAAGTGCTAAAGGCCCCACCAGTTCATTACCATGAACAGCTCCAAGTAGAGTTATTGTTGGGCCCGGGCGAGCCCCATGAACGACCGTGATTGGGACTGGCCAGGATTCGCCAATGTCTACTGAAAGAAGATCGAATTCCAATCTTCTGATCGAACCGGGTGGGATTCTCTTCCTTAGAAAAGCGTGATTTTTCGGACCGTTCTGACGGGACCACTTCTTCGGCGTACCAGAGCTCCCCTCGAGTGCCTTTTCGATTTCTTTTCTGCGCCTCTTTGGGATCTGATTCGCCACCTTCAGTGGTGTGAATCTTCTTCTCTTCGACCTAGGAAGTAGGCTCTCAGGCCTTTCGGAGCTTTGCTCATTGTCTGAGCCCTTTGTGGAATCGGTCAACGGACCTCCCAGTAGGTTTGACATAAATAGGATACGTTAGCATGAATTTGGGAATTATTCAATTCCTACAAGCCCGTCCAATGTGCATGGAAGACCGAGCCCCCCTCTCTGTACAGGAAGAATACGCGCCCAGTAGCATATGTTTTGGATGTGGCCCCTCCAATGAAAAGGGGCTGAAGATAAGGTCTTTCAGAAAGGGGAATGGGCTTACAATGGAATTCGACCCAGAGGACCATCATCAGGCTTTTCCTGGAATGGTGAATGGGGGAATAATCGGTTCACTACTGGACTGTCATGGAAATTGGACTGCGGCAATAGCATTGATGGATCGAGGAGGTTCGACTGAGCCCCCTTGTACTGTCACTGCCTCCTATAGCGTCAGTCTAAGAAGACCGACTCCCAATGATAAGAAACTGAAAATAGACTCAGAGGTTATTGAGCTTCTTCCGGACAGAGCAAAAATAAGAATGAGGCTGACTTGCGACGACAAGCTGTGCGCAACTGGTGAGGGATTATTCGTCGCAGTTACGGAAGGCCATCCCGCATATCACCGATGGAATTAGGTTCATATCCACGGTATCCTTTAGAACAGCCCAACATAAGGATAATCATGGCGACCGAGAATCATGGATCGGAGCACTTGGGGATCGACCCAAGGATTACCGAATTCCTGAGGGAAAGATGGGGTATTGAGGATTTTTTTCCGCCCCAGCTCGAGGCTTTGCCCGTGGTCCTTGAGGGTAAGAGTCTCATGCTTACCATTCCTACTGCTAGTGGCAAATCATTGGTTGCCTACATCGGCATGATCAATCGTCTGATTGGAGATATGAAAGGAATGAGGGGTGCCTATGTTGTCCCTCTGAAAGCTCTAGCAAGTGAGAAATTTGAGGACTTGAGAGAAATTGCCGGGGCAGTTGGATTGACTGTTGGCTTGGCCATTGGCGATAGAGTAAGTGAGTCGAATGGAGTAGATGACTCAGATATTTTAGTCTGTACGAGCGAAAAACTTGATTCCATACTTAGAACCAGAACAGGTTTCTTGGAGAACCTGGGTGTAGTAGTCTCTGACGAGTTCCATCTTCTGAATGACTATTCCCGTGGACCGACTCTGGAAGTCACAATTTCAAGGATAATGCACATCAGGCCAGAGGCTCAAATCATTGCCCTTTCAGCGACCGTTGGAAATTCTGGGGAGCTTGCTAAATGGCTGGGCGCAAAACATGTGAGGTCGGATTGGCGTCCAATTCCTCTGCATTATGGGATCATGACTGATTTAGATGTAAATATCCACAGAACTGAGGGATCCGATGTGAATAATTTACAAAAATCACGAACCTTATCTGGAATGAAAAATAGAAGGCTTCAGGCGGCTCTCAGAGATACATTGTCAGTTGGTGGCCAATTACTTGTTTTCGTCTCATCACGGGCGTCGGCTGCCAAGGAAGCACGAGTTCTTTCAGAATTTATGTTGAAGCTAGCGAAAGACGATTGCAGTGTATTTTCTGAGGAGGATATCAAGAAGTGGAATTCACTTTCCAAGGAAATTTCCATGGGAGGTGAGGACTCTTCGACTGGGTCCTCATTGGCTAAATCTGCGAAGGGAGGAGTAGGATTTCATCATGCTGGCCTTACCAACAGACAGAGAAAGGCGATAGAGAGATCCTTCAAAAACGGGGATATCAAATGCATAGTTGCCACACCAACACTAGCTCAAGGTGTCAATCTCCCCGCAAGGAGGGTCGTAATCAGGGATTTCAGGAGATGGAGTGCTTCGGCTAGTGCCTCCATGCCTCTATCGGTGATGGAAGTGAGGCAAATGCTAGGTAGAGCTGGGAGGCCTAAGTATGACGATTATGGCGATGCTTGGATCCTTTCCAAGGACCTTGAAGAGGAAAAGAGGCTAGTTGATCTATATTTGCGAGGCGAGCCTGAGAAAGTTACATCAAAATTAGCCAATCCAATGGCAAGGAGTGCGGTTGAAGACCCGGCCCTACTTACTCACGTACTTTCACTCATCTCAAGTGGAATAGTCAGGGACAGGTACTCCATCGGGGGATTCTTTAGAAGTACTTTCCTTGCTACTCAGATGAGTTCTGACACTCTGAGTGGGAAACTGGACGAGACCATCAGATGGCTGGTTGAGAATGGGATGATAATTAGAGATGGGGAATCTGATGCTGTTGCAGACAAAGTACGTGAGAATCCCGTTTCTTCAACAGAGGATGAAGGCTGGTCTGATGAAATTCCATCGTGGGCAGATTCAGCTGCCTCGGTATTGGGGGTCGAGTTGTCTGAATTAAGTGAAGAGAGGGTATTTGCAAAAAAACGGAGCGGCCCCGCAGTTTTTGGATTCAAGAAAGCGATTTCAATAAGTGAAGAGGAAGTAGGCTTGCAAGAATCCCAAATTATGACATACTCTCCAACCTCACTAGGCTCTAGAATTTCTAGACTATATTTGAACCCATTATCTGGAAGAATTATTCGCGATGGCCTAGGAAAAGCAATGACAATTATTTCAGGCCATGATGAATTTATGCAGTACTCTCCGATGAGTCTGTTGCATCTGGTTTCTTGCACTCCAGACTTTTTGCCCCTCTGGTTAAGAAAGTCCGATTATGAAAAAATTCAATCGTCTCTACACATTCATGAGAGGGAAATGCTCTGTACTGCGGTGGATCACGATGAAGATAGGCGAATGAAGGGAGCTCTGGTTTTACAATCATGGATGGATGAGGAAACTATGAAGAATATTGAGAGGGAGTGGGGGGTCCAGCCAGGGGATCTCAGAAGTAGGGTAGAGCTAGCTGAGTGGCTACTGTATGCGTCAAGGAGGATTGTAATTGAGGATGACGAGCTTGCGAGTATGAACAAGGACGCTCACAAGGCACTTGTCGAATCAATAGCAGAGGTCCATGGAAGAGTAAGATATGGTTGCAAATCTGATATTCTCGGACTAGTATCTCTCAAAGGAATAGGAAGAGTAAGGGCTAGAGAAATGTCCGAACTACTGGGAGTGAGTATGGTTTCAGACGTTGCGGAGCTCACAGAGAAAGACCGAGAGAGGCTTTCTGACCTAAGGGGATGGAGTCATAAATTGGTTGAAAATATTGTAAGAGAAGCGGGTCGGAAGGTTCGAAGAGATAAGAGAAAGTACAATTGAACTCCGGGCATCCCGTGAGTTGATGAGAACCGTTCCTTGGTTTCCAGCCTGGGCGGTCAGTTTCCCATCGATGATAGAAGATGTGCCCGCGCTGATCTCAAAAATCAATAATTTTAGGCCTGATGATCGCTGGTTTATGGTCTCCTTCGATGTGATTGCCAGTGAGGTTCATTTATGGTCAGTATGGCACAAGGCGAGAGTCAACGAAGATCGGGGTAGCATGGTCGCGAGGGATTTAGGAGCAGAATTTCTAAGGATTGTTTCTGGGACTAGACAGATTAGTACTGCTATAGATAGATCTGGAGTCTCAAATGGAGACTGCAAGGCTTGGCTACTTCGTCTTCCCGAATTAGATGTGGGGGAATTAATTGGTGATACAAATCTCCCAGTCGAGGAATACAATACTTACTCAAAGGAAGCGGAGAAGATGATAGAGCTTCTGGACGGTTCAATGATACCGACGAGACCTTGTCCTTCTAGAGAAGGTCTCATGAAAATAGGATATACTGTTGATGGGGAGTCGATAGAAGACATTATGCTAGAGCAATCATTCCTATTGCACGCATCAATGAGTGATTTCTGAATATCTGATAGTCAGAGTAATATTAGCATGCCCGGTGGAACCTATATGGTGAATATTGGTGCTGGGAAGAATTCTGGTTCATATGTCGAAGATGGCTTTGATCCAAGTAGCTGGATAGAAGTTGAAGCATATACTGAAGAGCTTCTAAATAGGAAGATTTCTTGTTCAAAATGTTTAGAGGGCATTATCAGAGATGCTTCTGAGTTATCCGAACATATCTCCGAAAAAGGTGCCTTGTTGTACATTAGTATGACCTGTGACACGGAGAACGAAAAGAAGAAGGGTGCCTTCCTAGATTTCGTGGAGAATGTTCGGCCCAAGCTTTCCGAGTTCTCGGACTCTCTTAATCGTAGAATAGTTAGTCATGAAGCCATAGAGGACTTGCCGGAAAGATATGATCTGATGATTAGGTCAATGAAAAATGATGTTGAGATTTTCAGGAAGGAGAACATTCCACTGAGCGTGGAGCAGACAAAACTGGTTACCGAGGCTCAGACGATAAATGGTGCAATGAGCGTGGAGTACGAGGGGGAAGAATATACAATTCCAGAAATGCGAGTTTTTCTTGAGTCAAATGAAAGGTCGGTCAGAGAAGGAGCTTGGAAGGCAGTTGCCGATCGGAGGCTACAGGACGAAGGGAGGCTCTCTGAGATATTTGATCAGCTTATTGTGATAAGGAATGAGATAGCAATAAACGCTGGGTTTGAGACATATACCGATTATATGTTCCGAGCAATGGAGAGGTTTGATTACACCAAGAATGACTGTCTTGAATTCCATGATGCAATCGAAGCAGTTTGTGTCCCTTTGATGAGAGAGATTAATTCTAGAAGAATAGATTTTCTCGAGCTTGGGAGTTTGAGGCCATGGGATGTGAACGAGAAGACTGGGGTAGGACCTGACCTTGATGGGAGGGCTCCGTTGAAGCCATTTGCCGATGTGAATGAGATGGTCAGCAAGCTTTCAAGATTATTTCACAGAATGTCTACAGATTTAGGAGAGAAGTTCGACATGTTAGTGGAGATGGATACTCTCGATCTTGACACAAGAAAGGGCAAAGCGCCCGGAGGTTACCAGTATTACTTACAGAAGAGTAGGGTACCATTCATATTCATGAACGCGGCTGGCTTACAAGGCGATTTGGAGACGATGATTCATGAGGCAGGACATGCATTCCACTCAATATACTGTGGCCATCTGGAGTTGATTGGAGAGAGAAGTTATCCAATAGAATTCGCCGAAGTAGCATCAATGTCTATGGAATTGATGACTCAGAATGAATGGGGGGAATTCTATAATGATGAGGAGGCAAATAGGGCTAGATTAGGACATCTTGAAGGTATTATCTTCCTCCTACCATGGATTGCGACAATAGACTCTTTCCAACATTGGATATACTCCAATCCAGGGCACACTAGGGATGAAAGGAAAGCCGTTTGGAATTCGATAAGGGACAGGTTCGGGTCCAATATGGAATGGGGTGACTATCAGGGACACAGGGATACGTCTTGGCAACAGCAGGGCCATCTATTTGGGGTTCCGTTCTACTATGTAGAATATGGAATAGCACAATTGGGTGCCCTACAATTATGGAGAACTCAAAGGAATGATCCGGCAAAGGCCCTTTCTGACTACTCTAATGCAATGACCTTGGGAAATACAAAGACCCTCCCAGAACTGTTCTCCGCTGCGGATATAGAGCTTGGATTTGGGGAGAAGCATCTGGACTCACTAATTAGTGAAGTCAGAATGGCGATGGCCGAACTCAGTTAAGTCGGACACGGGGTCCGCGGGTGATCAATCCCGCAGACCCTCGCTTGTCACGTTGAAGACCGCCTCCCCATCAGGTAGGTTAGGACTGTCCACTAGGCGAGCAATTCTACGGCCCCCCTTGGATTTCCTAAGGTACAGGCGGAATGTGCTTGCGTGCCCGACGATGTGTCCACCGATCGGCTTTGTTGGGTCCCCCCACATTGCATCGGGTTTGGAATGAACTTGATTGGTCACCAAAACAAGTGCATTGTTTACATCGGCCAGCTTTTTCAGATCTTTGAGATGTCTGTTGAGCTTCTGTTGCCTGGCGGCGAGCATCCCTCGTCCAAGGAATTCAGCTCTGAAATGGCTTGTAAGTGAGTCGACGATGATCAGTCTAACATCAATGCTTCTCCCCATCCTCTGTATTTCATCGACCAGCAACATTTGGTGAGCTGAGTTGTAAGCCCTAGCGACGTGAATCCTCTCCAAGACTTCGGATGCGTCCAACCCCATCCCCTCGGCCATTTGGGTGATTCTTTCTGGCCTGAATGTGTCTTCAGTATCGATGTAGAAAACCTCGCCACCATATCCACCTTGTTCGACAGGAAGTATACAATTTACAGCTAATTGATGTCCGACCTGAGTTTTTCCACTTCCGAACTCCCCGTAAACTTCGACTATCGATTGGGTTTCGAAACCGCCTCCGAGTAGCTCATCCAATGCACTTGTCGAGGATGTTAGTTTCATGACTTTACTGCGCTTGTCTAGGAGGGCTACGCCGCTGATGAATCCTCCAATGTTGGCTAATTTCTTTGCACCAGCTATTATCTTCGCAGATACTGCTTCTCCAAGTTCAGCTTGCTCGCCCAATTCAGAGGGGCTCATCACAGCTATGGCAAGTAGATCGTCAAATCCAGCATCCCTTAACTTCTCAGCCGTTGCTGGACCCACACCTGGGAGGTCCTCTATGGTAGCCTGAGGCTCGTCCACATCAATCACCACTTCCTCCTCATCGAGTTTCTCACTTGCTGTCTTCTCGTCCATTTCCTCACCTTGTATGAGCCCATCCGGTACACGGAGGTATATGAACAAACGATGGGGTGCATCTGTATTTTGAAAGTGATTATTTTGTCAAATTTATATGCAGTAACACGTTTTTTCACTTTCAGTTTAGATTTACTATTGGTAACGGGTGGTGGATTTGAACCACCGATCTCCGGGTTATGAGCCCGACGAGATAACCTGACTACTCCAACCCGTTGTGCGCCCGGTGCATTTGCCATATATGAACACAACCTCAATTCCCAGCCCGTATATTACGGCAATGGTGATGTGCTAGAATACACGCCAAGTACCAGTGGTACCATGGGCGGGGACGTACTAATCCAGAATGCAGCAATGGTTCTTCCAAGTGGTATTGCAGAGGGGGATCTCCGGATTAAATCTGGAATTATCAAAACTATAGCTCCAAACGGCGGGCTGGATCATCATCCCGGAGAACTGATTATTGATGCTACTGGACTTTATATGCTCCCTGGAGCTATCGATCCACACGTTCACTTCCGAGATCCAGGAAATCCTGAGAAGGAGGATCTGGAAAGTGGGAGCAGGGCTGCTGCTGCTGGGGGAATCACATCGTTTCTTGATATGCCCAATACTGTTCCTAATGCGACTAGTAGAGCAGAGCTAGAATTCAAGATTCAATTAGCAGCAAGGAAAACTGTTACGAATCATGGTTTTTTCATTGGGGCCACTTCGAGCAATGTTCAGGAGATGCGCAGTGTTGAGGGAATGGACGGTGTTTGTGGTATCAAAGTCTTCATGGGCAGTAGTACTGGTGATTTGCTTGTTCATGAACAGAAGCATCTTGAGGATATTTTTGCCAACACGGGAGGAGTGATAGCCACCCATGCAGAGGATGAAGATAGATTGCAGTCTAGAATACCACAGTTCAAACATAGGGAAGATATTGCCGCCCATGCCGAATGTAGGGATGTGGAGTGCGCACTAATTGCTACGAAAAGAGCTTCTGCACTGGCTAAAGATCATGATCATAGGCTACACATAGTTCACCTGACTAGTGGTGCTGAAGCAGATTGGTTGTCCTTGAACAAAGGCGAACTCATAACCACAGAGGTCTGTACCCAACATCTTACTTTCGATCAAGATGATGTGGAAGAGCTTGGAGTTCGTGCCTTGATGAATCCTCCAATAAGGTATACTGATGACAAGGATTCTCTGTGGAGGAGGCTAAAGGATGGCACGATCGACTGTGTAGTTACCGATCACGCGCCACACACATTGGAATCTAAATCAGTAGGTTATCCAAACGCTCCTGCAGGAATGCCTGGAGTAGATACCTCCCTTCCCATGATGCTTACCCATGCCATGGATAAGCAATGTAGTGTTTCTGACGTGGTCAAATGGATGTGCGAAGGCCCGGCTAGAGTTTACGGAATAAAAAACAAGGGCTCACTTATCGAGGGTTTTGATGGTGATTTGACTCTTGTAGATCTTGATACAAGGAGGATAGTCTCTGATTCAGACACATGGACGAGGGTAGGATGGACGCCTTATGCAGGAAGGGAGATTACCGGTTGGCCAATTTACACCATCGTCGATGGCAAGGTTGTACATAAGAGGAAAGTGGGAGGAGATCTACGTGGGCTTCCAATCGCCCAGCCCGGAACAGTTGGAAGGGCTCTTAGGTTTGAGTGACAAGTCCTGAGGGAGTTATACTAATCATCGCAGTTTTCGGCATCTGGTTCGTTACAAGGATGAGTCTCGCTATCTCCCGATGAGGATTGGGACTCTCCATCGTCATCATCTTTATTTGCTGAGTCTTCTGACTCCAATTCACCCTCTGTCTCATAGTAGTAAATGGCTGGATTTTCGTATCCAGGAATCTCAAGTTCGACCATGGAAGTGAGGTCACCGGTCCTGTGAACAGAGGCACCTGCCGAAGAGAAGGCATAGATGTAGTCGCCCATGAAAATCGATCTACGGATACTGGTTGACCCACTCCACCAACTAGATAGCCCGTCATCATTGTAGAACTCGGAGTGGTTAACCATTCCATGAGTAGATAGTGTTCCATTCTCCGCATCGATATTGACCAGTTCAAGTGTCGAGACAAACTCGTATCCAGAGTATGTGTAGGTGGTGTCGTCAATCTCGATCTGTTCGTAGATGTACCTGTAAGTAGACAGTGGGACTGCGAGAAGTTGTTCTGGGGCCCAGTAGGTGAATGCCTTGTGCTCATATGTGGCCTCTGAGTGTGACCACGACCATCCACATCCCCATTCGTCACAATAATCGTCCTCGAATGCAGGCGACAACTGTAGTGAATCCGCTAATGTGGGGTTGGTTGGGTCACTGACATCGAAGAGTGAAACCTGTGTCATGGACCAGTCTAGTCCGAGCCCATCTGGCCCGGGACCGATTCCGATTGTCAGGAGAGTTTCTGAATCAACAGGATGTATGTAGGTAGAAACTCCTGGGACCTCGAGCTCTCCTAATATCGCTGGCTCGAATGGATTAGTCAGATCTATTACCCAAAGAGGATCAATAATCTCGAATGTGACAAGATAGGCTCTGTTTCCAACAAATCGAGCACTCCAAATACGCTCATCTGGTGCAATATCTCCTAAGTGGCCGATTTGGACCAATTCAGTAGTTGAGTCATCGCATCCCTCTGGAATCATGCATTCTGCGACTGCGAGAGTGAACACATTATTGGTTGGGCCAGTCCACTCTTCGGTACCTTCTAGCCACCAGCGCCCCCACGCATCCTCTGTGGTGGCTACACGGATTACATCATTGAATTCCGAGATGGAAAACTGATCCTGGACTGTCCCATCAACTCTTCCAGATGCGAGATAAGTAGTCTCAGAAGGGTCACTGATGTCGAATACGTGAATATTAGTTGCGTCGTCCCAGTCGAAGTTTCTCCAGAACCACCACCAGTCATTGGCTGGTTCTGCGAGCACCATGACATCCTGAGAGGCGTAGACGTGTGCCCATGTTGAAGTGATGTGGTCTAATTGCATCTGAGGCTCCTCTCCGAGTAGCTCAATGGTCATGATTGTACTAAATCCACGGCCCGCACTGTCTGCACTAGCCGAGTATTCGCCGCAGTCATCGGATGTGATTGGGTGCTGGAAGAGGCCCTCTTCACCTAGCTCGTAGACGTGAGGCGCGAAGTCATCCATGGTCAGATTATCGATAATTGCCCGGTTGGAGGCGATGGTATCCTCCATGCTCTGGTTCCAGATATTCATCTTATCCTCTTCATTTTCCGTCATCCAATATGTATCCGGAAGATATACCCATGTCATTAGTTCGTCGATGTAGGTCCATAGATGGGTGACAGATCTCATTGTTCCATCCACTAATCTGGCAGTGTGGTAGTTCCCTTCGATGTAGAGTTCACTCTCTACTTCTGGAGCGTTTCTGTCAGTTATGTCTACTACAGTGTACTTTACTAGATTCTGAACGCGCGTGTAAGAGTAGGAGTACTCTTCCTCGCCAGGGTAGCTTACTGTGACCTCTTTGGACATCAGGTCCCTTAGTGGGTCGCCGGGTGCCAAGTCTCGTAGATAGATGGAAGACACAATGACCAGTCTATCGCCCTCAAGCATCATCTGTATCGGAGAGCCCTGTATGCTGATATTGGACTCCAGTGTGAGTTCGCCAAACTCAGGAACCCCCATTATGACCAGAAGGTTTCCGTTTAACATGTATATGTGGTATCCATCTGTCTTAAGAAAATCGGCTTCATCAACACCATCCTCCTGGTTGTTGGTTCCAGAGAACTGCCCCTCGCGTCCCGAATTACTATCTGTTGACGCTCCTGAATTAGATCCAGATTCAGCTGATATGGCCTCGGTAGCACCATCCATCATCGCTACATCATCCTCGGCGAAGACAACTCCATTACGCCACTGTGGACTTGCCCAATGCCAGTATGAATGCTGATCTAGGGAGACTAGCATCTCGTTGTATATCGAATCCCTCAGATCTTCCAGAAGAGGTTCGCACTGGCCATAAGTCTCGAGTACTGGAGAAGACCTCTCACGAGCTGGGAGATCTAGATGGGGGTACTCACTATCTAGCCAATCTAGTACCGAGTCGATTACCTCCTCCTCAATTTCAGCTATATCATCCATTGCGGAAAGACAACCCGCACTCAGCATCATGGACAGGATGAAAATGGAGGTGTACTTGCTGTAGGCCATAGTTACCCCAATATGATACCACATATCAAGAGAATGGTACATTGATTGGACGTTTAACTGAAATTAATCGTTTTCCAGAGTGTGGTGGAGGACCTCTTTTGATGCTGAGAATCTTGGCTCCTCCATAGTCAGGGGAGGCATGCTTTCGTAATCTGATGGTACTAGTTGATACTCCATATCTTCTTTTTCCTGAGCAGATCCTTCTGCTTGAGTAAACGTGTATTTGGCGAAGTCCCTACACCAATCATTCTCTACGTTGAGGCAATCAACAGTGTGGATATTGCCTCCCCATTCCTTTGCATCCTTTGCTAGCTCGTAACCAAGTTCATCTGTTGTCTCTAAACAATCAACTACGAAGCTAGGCGAGTAGACTACTATCTCCTTGTCGCCATCTGAAATTAGTTCTTCTACTGTGTCCTCTGTGTAGGGAGTTATCCACTCTTCAGAGCCGAATTTGCTTTGGAACGTCATTATTGCTCTGTCAGGGTCAATATTTTGAAGTCTGTCGACTATCAGTCTGAATGTCTCATAGCAGTGACGATAGTAATCATCACCCTTTTCCACGACACGCCTCTTTTGCATGCCATGGAATGTCAAGAGTAGCTTATCTGCTTCAATCCCTTTCGACTTGAGTTCTTCCAGTTTCGTGTCAATCATCTTGACGGAGTTGTCCACGAAAGCGTGTGTGCGGTGGAAGTTTGTTATAACTTCAAAAGTAGGGATCTTTACTCTCTTTGACAATTCCTTAGCAAGTGCATCAATTCCCGATGCTACTGTGCTTTCAGAATATTGGGGAAACATTGGTATTACCATTAGCTTGGTTGCGCCTCTTCCATTCCTGAGATCTTCTTCCCAACTATCGTAGACTTCGTTAACGTATGGGGGGGAAAGCAGGAAGGCATGATTGACCTCTACATATCCTTCTGGATCCATCTCTTTCAGGTTCTCTCTTACCCTGTTCGTAAACTCTTCAGTGTTGGTGATGAGTGGGAAACTCTCCCCATCCCATATTCTCTCGTACAGTTTTGCGGATTTTTTTGGTCGGAATGGCAACACGAAAAAATTCAATATAAATTTCCACAGCAATGGGTTGAGATCTATTAGCCTTGGATCGCCCAAAAATTCCCTGAGGTATTTTCTGAGAGCTTTTGGTGTCGGGCTCTCAGGGGATCCCAGTTGCACAAAGACAACCTTTGTCTTCCTCTTGGGTGGAATGAAATTTGGATTCATGATATCACACTGCTTGTCAGATTTTTTTGAAAATGCCATCATGGAAGAGCAAGGGCGTCGACATGACTCAATTGTCTTCGTGGCTATCGATACCAAAATCGGTTCATAAACTACTGTCTAACCGGCTAGGGAAAATCTAGAGGTGTGCGGAATGGGAAGAAACTGGTGGTAGTTGTATTGAGTATCGTGTGCGGGATTGACGGATCGCATTCAATGCCCTCGTCTTCACTCATTCTTTCAACGTCTCCATGCTCCTTTTCGGAGACGAGGTTCTTCGTGCCGCCAAGAAAAATCAGGGCGGCAATCTGTAGGTCCAAACTCTGCTCCATGCCATGACTTATGCAGACCCACACATAAAGGGCGTGCGAATTTGCATCAAGGCCGCATCACTCTAGCAAGTTCCGGATGATGGAAATCAAATCATCGTCACAGATTTTCGTTAAACGATGTTCATAAGGGGTGGGTTAGACGGGAGTCTGGGAGTGTAGCCCCGGTGATTGCTATGAGTGTAACTTTTGACTTCAGTCGACTTCTGAAGGATAGCGTTCCCACTGATGGAAATGAGCATATAGCGAAGAGAATTGAAAGTGTGTCAATGATAGGTATGAGATTATCCAAAGATAATCTTGAGTTCGTAAAGGAGTTAACGAGTGAGGGTATGAACGAGCCGGAGAGAAAAAGCCATGTAATGCGATTATCCGAGGCTGCCGGATGTGATGTTTTTGAGTTCTCAACCTGTAACAGGGTCCTGTTCGTGGGGTTCGATTGCTCTGTGAGTCATCTCAAAAATAGTGTCCTCAGTAATTCAGTATTAGATTATGCCCCGTTTGATACCTTCAAAGGGATGGAAGCTTGGAGGCACCTAGTCAAGATTTGCTCTGGATTAGATTCCTTCATAATCGGAGAGCTGCAGGTCATGAGCCAATTCAGAGACGCCATAGCATGGCATAAGGAGTCAAAGCTTTTGAGTACGCACAACGCAACGTTCCTAGACCATGCCGTAGCGGCCAATAGAGGCTTGAGGAAGGAGCTTGGTTTTACTAAGACCCCGGAATCAATGCTGAGTCTTGGCACCACTGCTATACAGCAGGCAATAAGCGAAGATAACCAAGGATCGATCACCGTAATCGGCTACGGCTCGATGGGCAGGAAGGCTGTAGAAATTCTAATTGGGTTGGGTCAGAAAAATATTCATGTCGTGACACGGTCAAAAGAAGAGTCTTCGAAAAGAACCCCTGAATTAGTTGACTTGATCAACTTCAAGAGCTTTGAGGAATGGAAGGGGGAAGAGAACCCCTCAATCGTAATATCGACAATCAGAAACACATTCCCCACATTCAATCGCGAGAATCCTCTACCCGTGCCCGAAACAACGAAGGTCATGGATTTTTCATGGCCACCTTCCATTGATAGGAATGGTCTTAGCACCGAACAGGGATTAATGGATATGGAGTATTGGATAAGGTCAGCTCACAAGCTTGGGAAGGAGTGGGAATACGAGAAGACCGTTGACTCCGGCAATCTTATCATATCTGCAATAGAAGAGAGGTTCATGAAGGCTTTGAATGGAAGAACTCAATCAAGATTTAGGGCGCATGTCTACTCGACTCTTGAATCTAAATCTCAAGACTGGGGGGCTCTGGAATGTCGGTCCTCAGAGGCATCTCAGATGAAGGCTTTCTCAAGAGAGATAGCAACATGGATATGTAATCAGGATAGTATTTTTAATGAAAATGATCTGCAAAATATGGTCATGAACACAGATAGGGATATCAATTCTGATCTCCTGTCAGAAATTTCATTTGATGTCATGAGAGAAATGGTCCGTATGAGTAACTTAGACTCTCTCATGGGGGCTAGCGCTTGAAGAAAATAAGGCTTGGAAGTAGGACATCCAAGTTAGCGATGTGGCAATCAGAGCTAGCCGCCGGAAAATTACGGGATAATGATGCTGAGGTAGACATGATCGGAATCAAATCAACCGGCGATCTGTCCTTAGGAGGTAATCTTTCGACGAATGTTGGACAATTTGTCAAATCGGTCGATGAAAGATTATTTCTTGACGAAATAGATATTGCGGTGCATTCTAGCAAGGATGTCCCGGTCGATTACGATGATAGGATATCGACTTTGGCATATCTAGAGAGGGGGGTTACCTCTGATATCATTCTGCTTTCATACGAGGGAAAAGGAACTAAGAGATTGGGCGAAGTTATCAATTCATCTGAGTCCAGTGACTTGGATATGGTCTTGGATACATTTCCTAAAGGTGGAAGGATAGGTACGTCATCTGTTAGGAGGCAGTCATTTTTCTTGTCTAAGAGGGATGATGTTATTCCATTGGCGATAAGGGGAAGAGTGGAGACAAGAATTGAGAGGCTTCTCCAAGGGAGAGTTGAGGGTATCATCCTAGCTGAAGCTGGGATTCAGCGACTTGCTCAACTAGATGCACTGCCAGAGGGTAGCCTTGACATACATGCGATGAGGATAAATCCAATAGATTGGCCTACTGCACCGGGACAGGGAGCGATAGTCGTACATTGTTTGACAGAAAAATTGACAGAGTTTAGTTGGGTAAGAGAAATACTAAATCATCACAATACCGAAGTTTCAGTAGGTGAAGAACGCAGGATTCTGAAATATCTGGGAGGAGGGTGCAGAACTCCAGTGGGAGTAGAGTGTGTGGATGGTGAGTCGCATGGATACATTGCCCCTGAAGATTGGAGGGATCGATATTCATCCGGAGGGAATTTCGAGCTTCTGGCAATTGATAAAAATGGACCTCTTCCGGAATCAGAAACCGACTCGGACACTAAACATGATATGGGTTTTCGAGGCTCTTCAAGATTAGTCTCAACGTTGAATTCTGATAGAATGAGGGTGAAACTAGGAGATATCGGTATTGAGGTTCTAAACACACCGGTCATTGAATTAACAGAAATTAAAGATAATTGGCCCGAGTTTCGTCTTAATTTTTCTATTCCTAGGAATAAATGGCCGATATTAGTGCTTACATCTCCATTTGCCTCAAAGTGTGCTTCGAAGATGATAGAAGTAATTCCTGATCTTGGTAGAATCCAGTGGCTTGCTATAGGGGCAGGGACTGCGCGATCATGTTTCCAACACGGAAACCCTGCCTCAATATGCGCCAACGCCAAGAACTCCAAAGAGCTTGAAAAATACATCAAGAAAAATATCTCTAAGCGTGTTCCTCTTCTCATACCGAGATCCAACGTTGGTACTGACGATATGGTGAATAATCTCAGAAAGTCAGGTTTTACGGTTAGTTCATGGGTTGGATATCAAAATTCGAGAAAGATTGTGGAGTTTGATGGGATGGAAAGAAATGATGTCTTGCTCATCTCCTCTCCCTCGTCTGCCAGGTCTTGGGATTACAACGAGCTACCCGTACCGGATACTGTGATTTGCATGGGAACAACGACAGAAACAGAAATTCAAAGCATAGAGAGATTTAACAACACCGAGCTAATCGTTCTAGATGGCCCAGTAACTGAAAGTATTACACTCTGGTGGAGAGACAACAGGAAGTAGTTAAATGAGGCTAAGAATCAATCGTTTCACGCCCTCTAGGAGGGATTTGATTTATTCTAGGGATATTGAAGCGTCCTTAGTACAGCCTCATTTTGTAGTATCTGGAAAATTGAGGAGCGAGGAGATAGACGATATGCCAGGTATTTACCGTCAATCGGTCGATGTTTTGCTTGATACTATTGGTAGAGACATGGACATGGGATTAACGTCTCACATGTTATTCTACGTAATGGATGAGGAGTTGAAGGACCCTATTGCAACGATGGCTTCCGAGCCTGATTCCCCTCTAAACGTGGCTATCAGAGAGCTCAGAAAGCGACACGGGAATGAAATTGTAATTTTCTCTGATGTCTGCTTGTGTACAGGGACTGACCACGGACATTGTGGAGTCCTTGAAGGCGAAAAGATAGCCAATGACAAGTCAGTAGGGGAATTGGTAAGGATCGCACTCTCCAATGCTGAAGCTGGAGTCGATTACATCTCATTATCGGATATGATGGATAACAGGGTTGCAGAGGTTAGGGGCGCCCTGGAAGAGAGGGGATACCATGAAACGGGAATTCTATCATACTCGGTAAAGTATGCATCCTCATTTTACGGACCATTTCGAGATGCCGCTTCATCTTCCCCAAAATTCGGCGATAGAAAGAGCCATCAAATGGATGTAAGATCAGGTTATGATGAGGCGTTACTAGAGGCATTACAGGACGAAAGAGAGGGTGCCGATATTATCATGATTAAGCCTGGATTACCATACCTGGACGTTCTGAAGGTAGTCTCGGATGAAGTATTGAGGCCCGTTGCCGTGTACAATGTGAGTGGGGAATACTCAATGGTCCACAAAAGCTGTCCAGACAGCAAGAGCAGGGGCTTGATGATTGCCGAAGTATTGTCTTCGTTTGCAAGATCTGGGGCCTCCATTATCGTAACATATCATGCAAGAGAGGCTTTTTCTGGAAAATTACTGAGGTAATGAACATGGATAGAAGCACCTCTAGTCAGCTCCATCAGGAGGCAAATAGGCATCTTGTTGGAGGTGTTAATTCCCCTGTTAGGGCATTCAAATCAGTTCATGGTGACCCCATATACTTCAATCGCGCATCAGGAGCGATAGTCGAAGATGCTGACGGAAACAGCCTAGTTGACTTCGTTCAATCATGGGGCCCTTTGGTACATGGTCACGCACATCCTGAAATAATCAAGAGTATAAGTGAGGTAATGGCGAAAGGAACATCATTTGGAGCTCCACATATCGGTGAAATTGAGCTAGCCAAGAGAGTCAAGGAAAGATTTCCCTCAATAGATTTGGTTAGATTTGTTTCATCTGGTACAGAAGCTGTGATGAGTGCAGTCAGGCTAGCTAGGGGGTACACAGGTAGAGATGCGATAGTAAAATTCGAGGGTTGTTATCATGGTCACGTGGACTCACTTATGGTTAAATCTGGGAGTGGTTTGGCAACGTTTGGAATTTCTAGTAGCCCGGGTATTCCAGACGCTACCTCTGGAACGACAATTGTTTTGCCACTAGATGATGAGGGTGCTCTGGAATATGTTTTCAACGATAATGGCGAGAATATCGCAGCTGTGATAATTGAGCCTCTTCCTGCAAATAATGGATTGCTAATACAAAGGAAAGAGTTTCTTGAGAAATTAAGGAGCTTGTGTGACGAGTATGGTTCATTGTTGATTTTTGATGAGGTCATAAGTGGCTTCAGGTTCCCTGTAGGCGGATACGCCGGGCATATTGGAATAGAGCCAGATATTACTACATTAGGGAAGGTTATTGGCGGAGGTTTGCCAGTTGGAGCTTACGGAGCCTCAAGAGAAATCATGAGCGTTTTATCGCCGATGGGGCCTGTTTATCAGGCCGGTACCTTATCAGGAAATCCACTTGCTATGGCTGCTGGAGTTGCAACAATTGATCTTCTTGACGATGATGCCTACGAGTTTTTAGAAGGGCTCGGGAGTCTACTAGAAAGAGAGGTTGGTTCTGTTTTGGAAAAACATTCATTCCCAATGAGGTTAGTCAGAATAGGGAGTCTTTTCTGGCTATCTCCTGGCCCTGGGGAACTCCCCAGACGTTCGGATGAAATTCCCGATAATGGGTCGAAACTTTACGCGGATGTGCATCTTGGTCTTCTACAACGTGGATACATGATGGCACCATCATCGTATGAGATCGGTTTCCTCTCCACATCACACAATGAGGAACATGTTATCGGTCTTGCTAAAGCACTAGACGGGGTATTGAGAGACCTGGGGGATCTTCTATGAATGGACTAGAGAGAATGAATGCCGCGCTGTCTCTCCAAGAGGTCGATAGGGTACCAATATGGTTTATGAGGCAGGCTGGGAGACATCTTCCTGAATACAGGGAAATCGCCAAATCCCACTCCTTCTGGGAGAGATGTAAAGATTCTGATTTATGCTCAAAAATCTCGTTACAGCCGTTGGTCAGGTACAAGCAGATTGACTCGGCGATTGTTTTCAGTGATATTCTCACACCGTTGCCAAGCTTAGGATATGATGTAGAATATGGCGGAGGGATCCGTATCGATCCATTCAAATTCGATGATGTGGATGGTTGGGCATCATTTAACTCCAGAAAACATGCTCCTTGGGCTGCCGATGGACTCAAGGCTATCGGGGAAGAAATAGGCGATGAAAAGGCGAAAATAGGTTTTGTTGGCTCACCTTGGACAATATCCATGTATCTGCTTTCAGGAGGTACGGGAGACAAGGATTTCAATAATGCTCGAGCCTTAGTTTCATCAAACCCAGAGGACTCAAAGAGGCTCCTTATGAAAATGGGGGAAATTGTCGGAGACTTGCTCGCAGATCAGGTAAATTCAGGAGGTGCTGATGTTGTCCAAATTTTCGATACATGGGCTGGACTTCTTTCCAATGAGGATTACAGGAATCTATCTCAAATAGCCACAGAAAAAGCCATACAAGTCTTCAGAGAGAAATCAAAAAAGTTCGTCCCCCTAATCCACTATGCCAAAGGGTCTGGTCATTTGCATAACCAGATAAGAGATATGGACATACAAGGACTCTCCTTAGATTGGAGAGATGATATGAGGTATAATCGTGAAAATTATGGAGAAATGATAGCTTTCCAAGGTAATCTTGACCCGTCTAAATTGCATGGCTCTACAGATGTAGCAAAGGAAGCTGCGGCCAGGGTCCTCAAGGTGGCAGGAGGGAAACCCGGGCATATCTTCAATCTAGGTCACGGTTTTGCTCCCAGCGCAAGGATAGATTGTGTTGAGGCCGTAATCAGGACTGTATGCGGGGATATACCATGAAAGAGAAAATGGTGTCAATGATTCGTAGAGTCCAAGAGGAAATATGTGATATGATACAAGTCCTTGATGAATCGGAATATAGAGAGGACAAATGGAAGAGGGCAGAGGGAGGAGGAGGAAGGAGTAGAGTATTCTCCGGAGGTATCGTCTTCGAGAAAGCCGGTGTTAATATCAGCGAGGTGTATGGCACGCTGAGTGAGGAAGCGGCAGATAATCTGGCGGGGGGAAAGATAACAGGTGGAAAGGAGAGAGAGTTTTTTGCGACTGGAATAAGTCTTGTACTTCATCCAATAAATCCCATGGCTCCGACAGTACATGCTAATTACAGATATTTCGAAAGAGGAGATGGTACGACCCCGGGGAGCTGGTGGTTTGGAGGGGGGGCAGATCTTACTCCGTCCTATCTTTTCACGGAAGACTCGAGTCACTTTCACAGAACTTACAAGGATATCTGTGATAGACATCCAGTGGCGGATTATAATGAGTTTAAACAGAATTGCGATGAGTACTTTTTCATAAATCACCGGAATGAACACAGGGGAATCGGTGGGATATTCTTTGATGGCTTGGATAAAATAGACAAAGACTCCTGCTACTCTTTCGTGGAAGAGTGTGCAGAGGGCTTTATTGACTCTTACCTGCCGATAATCAGACGACGGAAGGATATGGATTTTAATTCTGAAAATAAGCATTGGCAGAGGATAAGAAGGGGCAGATACGTTGAATTCAATCTTGTCTATGATAGAGGAACAAAGTTCGGACTCAATACTAATGGAAGAATAGAGAGTATCCTTATGTCTCTGCCTGAAACAGCTAGCTGGGAATACTGCCATGAGCCCGATGTTGGTTCGTCCGAGGAAGAGATGTTGCAGGCTCTTAGATTTCCCAAGGATTGGATATAAACGGGGTATTGCCAGTGGAATACAATACCGAAGATTGGGTGAAACATGGTCAAGAGCTCAGGAGGCCTCTACTTGTACATCCCTCTATCGTAGACGGTGATACCAGTGTGATTGTTGGTGGCGGTTTATCGGGAATGGTAACTGGTTTCCGTATAGCGAAAAAAAATCCTAGAAGGAGGGTTGTTATCCTTGAGAAGGAGAACTGTCTGGGAGGAGTAATAGATACATGGAGAAGTGGGGATTGGCTTTGTGATATCGCCGTAAGTTCAGCTCGTCCTCACCCGGCATTTTGGAGGCTAGTGAATGACCTAAATCTTGGGGGAAGCTTTCAGGGGTCAAAAAGGGAGGCCAAGGAAAGATGGATATTCTTGGATGGGAAGTACATCAAATTGAGTTGGAAGATTATCTTCAGGATAGGGGTAATTAAAGTTTTAAAATCATTAATTAAATCAAAAAAAGGAGGTTTGTCAGTTTCTGAATTAATACCAAATAAGTCATTTGCTGATGCCATTACTCTGGGTATAGTCAATCAATACTCAGAGAGTGTAGATGCTGATTTTCTATTTCCCTCTTTGACTAAATTTGGTGAGAGTCCCAATATGGGTTCGATGAGATTGGCAAAAAAAATTAGGCGTACATTTCCTTTATTTGAGCCGGAAAAAGGTTCCTTTGGCTCATTTGATAACGGGATGCGCGAATTAATTGACAAATTAGGTCAAGAGCTGGCGGACATGCCTAACGTTACTGTCATTCTTGGATCGAAATATGAAAGCTTGACAGAGATATCCGAGAAATTCGGTGTAAAAACTGAATCAATAATTTGGTCGGCCCCAGGGATTCTACAGAAAAATGCAGATTCTGAGGTATCCGTTTTTGTTGTCGGCTACAAAGAGGAGGATGTTGTGGAAGTCCCTATCGGATATGGGACTCTTTTTCCTGAGCCTGATATAGTATTTAGTGGGATATTACATGAAAGCGATGTTCATGTCGGTAGGAGAGCCCCTGATGGACATAGGCTATTTCGATTAATGGTACCAATTTCCCGATGGAATGGGGATGAGCAAGAAATAATTGACTGCCTAACGGAAAATTTTGTCGATGTAGCCCCCGTTATGTTTGAAAAAATAGGCGATAGATCAATTCCTGCATACGAACCAGGATACATGAAGAGAATCTCTACTGTAGATTTAGATTACACCCTTACCGGATGGGGTGGAAGTGGCGTATCAATAGTACACGTTGTGGATGAGTCCGAAAGAATCTCAGAGTTGTTCTGAGTGTTGACAAAAGAGTTATTCGACCTTTTTCACATTAATGGCATTTGGTCCCTTTGGCCCTTCGCCAACTTCGAACTCAACTGAGTCTCCCTCTCTTATCTGTCCCTCAACTTGAGATTTGTGTACAAATAAATCGTCACCCTCTTCCTGCTCGATGAACCCATACCCTTTTGTGAAGTTAAACCACTTTACTGTTCCTAATGCCATTGTCCGCTGGCAGTCAGACATAGTACTTGAACAGGACTGAACAAAGCCCTCCATTGGGGCAATTAGGTTACCGTAGTCAGGCTGACGACTCAATATTAGAGAGCTTCTTTGAGGCCTGCAATGACTGTAGTCCCTTGTGGGATAGCTTCCAATTCGGCCTCTTCCTCTCTGATGCGGGCTCAATGATATCGGATTTCCTCAATTCGGCCAGATGATGGCTGAGGAGTTGCCTTGAAATCATAGTCTTCTTTCTGATTTCGCTACCGGAAACTCCGAGCGTGCCCGAATCTGCGAGTACCTCAAGGATAGCTAGCCTAGTTCCGATTATCGGATTCTTTATTTGTCCCAATTCAGACTTCGAGATTCCAGAAGGAGCATAACGTCTCAATTTTCCATCCCTCCAAGAGTAGACATCTTCCCTTGCTTCTAAAACTTGCAAATGGTAGGCTGTGACGCCGTTGGCCAACCCTAGGGCATCCCTCAATGCTGAGAAATGAATTCCGGCATTGGCTTCAAGATAACCCATTATTCTACCTCTTGTGAGTAGGTCTTCTCTAGTGCCCTTGAGTCTAGACAATAATGGAGTCAGTAAAGCCATCAATACTATTACCCTGACAAACTCTAGTAGAACTGATCCAAGAAGGATTGAGCCAAAAGTTCCCAAGCCACTGACTATCAGGCCATCCGATAGCTCTCTGTTACTGCCATCGTGGTTCTCTTTGTTGTCGTCTTCTAAATCCAATCCCTGTTCGGAGGAAGCTTCGTCATGCTCGATTGTGGCAAGACTTGATTCCATTTCGTCCTGATTAACCGCATCTGAGTTCTGAATAAAACCATGTGACATCCACAACCCCGATAGAATTGCAACAACTGCTAGTAAACTGACTGCTCTGACCGTCGCGACTCCCTTCATCACTATCGACAATGCATATCTCCATTTGACTGGCTTGGTTAACTGATTTGACATTCGGAGTGTCCTTGAACAACGACCCACTCCGCGATACGGTTCAGATGGCAGAGGAGGGGCAAATAGGTATCGCTGATTCTGAAGAATTGGCAGAGGCGATGCTAACTTCTTCTAGGTCCGTTGTCAGGACTTGTATGCAGATTAGGCCCTCAGAACATGTGCTAATTGTCACTGACCCTCAATGCTCAGAAGTAGGGCAATCTCTCTATGAAGCGGCCGCCGAGGTAACCGACAGGGTTCTGCTGATGATGATGCCCCCATCTCACAAGAAAGGGGCAGAGCCTCCAGACCCCGTTGCTGAGCTAATGAGGCAACAGGACGTTGTCTTAATCGCCACAAAGAGCTCTCTGACTCATACCAGAGCTAGAAGGAACGCTTCCAGGGAGAATGCGAGAATTGCATCTATGCCGGGCATAACATCAGAAATTCTATCAAAGGGAGGGATGACTGCAGATTATGGGGCGATGAAAAAGGAGATATCAGGACTAAACAGCCTACTCAGGAAGAGAACCCTAGTGAGAGTGAAGTCATCCTCGGGGACTGATTTTACTTTCACAACTGGAGCAAGATGGATACTCGAGGACAACGGAATCTGCAATCGTCCCGGACAGATAACGAATCTCCCAACAGGTAAGGTATTCGTCCTTCCAAAGGAGGGGAGCGCGAATGGGAAGATTGTGATTGACGGATCACTTGATGGTAAAATGTTGGATGAGCCAGTGACGTTATTGGTCGAAGAAGGCAATGTGATCGAAATTTCTGGGGGCTCTGTTTCTGAGGAACTGATATCCAAGATGGATTCTATTAGATCCTCGGTGAAGATATCTCAAATTGACAAGGTCGGCACTCTAGCGGAATTCGGGTTCGGGATGAACCCAAGATCGCGACTATCCGGTAACCAATTGGAGGATCAGGTCGTGAGAGGCTCCTCATATGTCGCGATAGGGGATAACTCATCCCTTGGGGGAAGTTCTAGGGTAGGATACCAAATCAGGGGAGTGATGGTGAAGCCCACAGTGGAATTGGAAGATGTCGACTTAGTCTTGGAAGGAAAGGTAACTGCAAGAAAGCGGTGATTGAATGAAGGTCATACTTTGGTGCAATGGAGAGTTACCTAGTGAGACCATAGCCCGCGAAATCATAAGTTCTACATCTCTCATTTTCGGAGTTGATGGCGGTGCTGATAAAGCCTCGTCGATGGGATATGACGTCTCCAAGGTCCTTGGAGACTTGGATTCAGTGAAACATTCCAAGTGGGAGGATCAATCTATATTTCTCGAGGATCAAAGTAAGAGTGACCTCTCAAAATCAATTCATTACGTTAGCTCCCTCGGGGTTACAGATATTGATGTCATAGGTGTTGAGGGCGGGGACTATGGGCATGTCTTTGGCGCCTTCGCTACATTGAATGAGGTCCCAGATGGAATGAAAGTCAGGATTCATTACGAATCTGGAGTTTTGCACCTGGTGAGCCCCTCAAATGATGGTTTCAATGAGCCTATGGAAAAGGGTCGAAAATTCTCAGTTTTTGCACTAAGAAGTTGCATGAAAGTGAATGTGACTGGCGGGAAATGGGAGTTGGCAGGACAGCAACTCCAGTTGTCGACAAAGGGACTCAGCAATGAGGGGCTGGGGGATTTGGTCAGAGTTACCTCGGATGGTGTGGTAGCGGTGTACGTGGAGCGGTTAAGATGACTTTGAATCCGGATCCCTTGATAGCATGATTGCTATCGGCCTAGTCCTTGGGTCACTCTCTAACCCAATCTTCATGATGACTGCAAGCGGGACTCCAAGCACCATTCCCATTATTCCCCATGCCCATCCCCAAAAGGCGACCAGCAGGAGTAGGACGATTGGGGACATGTCCAGTCTCTGTCCCGCTAGCTGCGGCTCGATTATACCGCCCCAAACCTGCTGATTAGCAATTAACAGAGCGATCAGAATCAAGGCTGATGTCTGAGGTAGTACGATTAGGCCCAGGAGAATGGGAGGGATGATCGATAGTAGTGCTCCGACATAGGGGATGAAATCCATCAGGAATGTTATTGAAACCCATAGGAAGACGAATGGGATTTCCATGTAAGACAATACGACTGCGGCGACAACAGCTTGACCGAAAGCAACTGAGGCTCTGGTTATGACATAGGTATTGATTCCATCTCCAGAGTCAGAGGCCACAGACATTACCCTATCTACATCATCGGGGTATGCTGCTTTGATTCTCTTTGGGAGGGTCTCTGCCTCTAGAATGATGAACAGGAGGAAAATGAGGACTGTCACAAGTCCAGTAGTAAATCCTGCCAGTGTACCCACAAAACCTGCGGCGTATGAGTTAACAGTCTCGATAGTGACTAAGTCAGTGAGGGTTGAGGTATTGGGCTGGTATCCGAATATCGATAATTCCTCTACCCATGCTACCTTCTCATCCAAGGATTTCTGTAGCTCAGGGGCATCGTTTGTGAAACTCTGCATTGCTTCATACATTGAATTCGACGCGAACAGAAGGAACCCCATTACTGCCACCACTAGAACCCCATAAGCGATTAATGGGTGACCACCAATCCTCTCCTCCAGCCATTGTGCCGGAGGCCTAATCAAAAAGAAGATTAGCGTGGCAACAACCAGTGGTTGGATCACTGCTTTTAGGTGGATAATTGCTAGAACGCTGACAAATAACACAATAGAGATATTGGCCAAGGTTCCGGAGTCGACCTTTGCTAGGCTGGTGCTCTTCGCCATGACTATCAGTATTCCGAAATAGTCATGGCGCATCAATGGTTCGCCTAATCTATCGATTTATGGCCTCAAGATAGATATTCTCGAAGGATTCAGCATTACCTGAGTAGGTGAATTTCTGAAGGACCCTGGCTCTACCCTTTTCCCCCTTCTTCCGACCTACTTTTAGGACTTCTTTCATTACAGAGACCATGGATTCGATGTTACCCATTGTGAAAAGGGCGCCTACAGATTCGTCGACCATCTCTGGAAGTGGCCCATGATCAACTGTAACGACAGGGACTCCCGACGCCATTGCTTCCAAGGGAATCAGCCCCTGTCCCTCATAAAATGAGGGATAGACAACTAAGTCCGAAGAACGGTAGAGTTGTGCTAGTTCTGCGAAGGATAAGCTGGACTCTATCGTCACGTCCTCTCCAACTCCTAGGCTCTTTGCCAACCTCATCAATCTCCTCTTCAAGTGCCCCCTACCGACTATCACAAGCTTAGTGTTTGGCATCTCCTTGTTCAACGCCGAAAACCCTCGAATCAGAGTACCATAACCCTTCCTTGCCGCAAGCCTTCCAACTGCCAATAAAAGCTTAGACCTAGGGCTTACTGCTCCAAACCTGTTTCTGATTTCAGTAAATTTCCGATTCTCTTCCTCGTTTTCGATATCTGACGGTCTGAACATCTCTGTGTCAACGCCCCAGTGAACTACCTCACAGTCCCAATTCGACGGTGGATTATATCTGGATTCGAAGTCCTCTCTGGTCGCACGGGAGTTGGCTACACATATCGATGACTCCCTTATGGCGATGTTCTCAAATTTGGCGTATCTTTCCGCCGTGAACCTGATTGCTATGTCATTTACGTTGGCCCATACCGCTGCCTCTTTTGACATACTTGCTTCGAGCAAGCCATCCCGCTCACCAAGCCATGAGCCATGAAGGGAGGACACGACTGGGGCGATATTCTGGATACATCGATGAAACTGAGGGGTTGCCCACGATATCATGGGGCAATGCAGGTGAACAACATCCACATTCAGTCTCTCATTCAGTTTCTCCAACTCCGAAATTGCCCTCCTGCCGTAGGAACGTGTGAACTCCATAGGGATTCTCATCCATCCCACTTCTATCACGTCCACACCCTCTTGGTTAGGTGGTTTACCTGCTCCTGATCGGGTAATGACAGTGACCCTATGGCCCCTATTGACCAAAGCTGCGGAGAGATGGAAAACCGTCGATCCCATGCCCCCCCACCTTGGTGGAAACTCTGCGGAAAGCATTGCGATGTGCATGGTCCCTCAAATCTCCGATTCGGTATCAGCATTTCAAGAGAACTACCACAAGTCAGGTGTTCGCATTATTCAAAACATAGGGGCTTGTGGCTCGTTCATGACCAAAGCCCTGCCGGTACACGTAACCGTCGTTATCCCAACAAGGAACGAGGAGGAAGCGATAGTTGACACGATTAGGTCCATACCAAATAACGGATGGTGTGATAGGCTGGACTTTTTGATTATAGATGGGAATTCCACGGACAGGACGAGAGAGCTGGCAGAGGGAGAGGGCGCGACTGTATACTTGGAGCCGCGGAAGGGCTATGGTAGAGCCTACAAGACTGGTTTCTCTATGGCTCCTGGTGACATCATCGTCACGATGGATGCGGACTGTACCTACCCCGGGGAGGAGGTCCCCGGTCTGGTTAAAAAACTGGTAGAGGAAGACCTAGCATGGATTAGTTGCGACAGGCTTAGGAGAGCCGAGGAGGGGTCAATGCCGGGACTTCATGGATTTGGCAATTGGGTTCTGTCTACGACAGCATCCCTCTTGTACTGGTATGGTATACATGACTCCCAGAGCGGTATGTGGGTTTTCCGAAAATCAATCTTCGAAGATGTGAGGGTCCGTCCCAAGCATGATGGAATGCCTCTCTCCCAGGAGTTCAAAATCCGGGCCAGGAGATACCTCGGGAAGAAGAGAACTGCTGAGGTCAGTGTTCCATACAGGCCAAGGGTTGGGGAGGCGGAGATCAACACTTGGGGGGATGGTCTACTGAATCTCAGGTTCCTCTTTACTCACAGATTGGGGTTAACTAGGCAAGTTACGCCATGGGGCCCAGAGAAGTAAATCCCTGAAATCTATCTGGGACATAGAGTACCCAATATTTCGGGAATAATTTCATAACTCATTGAGTCCTATCATAGTCATGACACAATGGGAGTATAGAATTGTAGAAAATTCAGATGCATCGTATAGCCAGATTACTGAAATGTTGAATGATTTGGGAAGTCAGGGTTGGGAATTAGTTTCAACGAAAGGCAAAAAGCCGGGGAAACTCAAGGTATTCTACTTCAAAAGAGCCCTTTGAAATTTATACAAAATCTAGCGTTAAATTCCTAATAATAATAATTTTAAAATTAATATTTATTAGTATTATTTAAAATGTTATTATTGGCCGTCTGCACATGGATTCAGTAGAAATGCCTTCGGAGGACGAGGATTCAAAAAGTGCAGTCACTGATTCCAAAGAGGTGCATGACGTCATAATTGTTGGTGCAGGTGCAGCAGGAATTGGCGTTGCGATTTCGGTGGCTCACTCGGGAGTAGAGGATTTCCTAATAGTGGATCGCAAAGGTGTAGGTTCGTCGTTCGCAGCATGGCCGGCTGAGACAAGGTTCATCACCCCATCATTTCCCAGTAACTCAATCGGCATGCTAGATTTGAATTCAGTGGCTGTGGGCGTATCCCCCGCCTTCAGCATGAGGATTGAACATCCTACTGGGCAAGAATTCGCGGAACATTTACAAGGACTCGCCGATTTTTTCGAGCTACCTATTCGCGAAAACACCAATATTCTAAGTCTCGGTAAAGCCGGTGGATTATTTCATTTAGAAACCGAAGAAGGAACCCTGTTTGCAAGAAAGGTTATCTGGGCAGCTGGAGAATATCAATACCCTTCTCAAGGTGCATTTTTGGGGAGTGAATTATGTTTGCATACCTCCAAAATAAAGTCCTACGGTGACTTAACCGGTGAAGATTACCTTATCATTGGGGGTTATGAAAGTGGAATTGATGCCGCTTACCATCTTTCAAAACAGGGAAGAAGGGTTCGGGTATTTGACCAAAATTGTCCATGGGGAGAGGAAAGTTCCGACCCCAGTGTGGCCCTCTCCACATTTACATTCGAACGAATTAAAAGTATAGAATTTGAAACAAATGTAGAATTATTCAGTGAAAAGTCAGTTCAATCAATCACATTTGATGGGTCCATATATGAGTTGAAAACTGAAGATGGAGAAGTTTTCCAATCCAAAAATCAACCGCTTCTAGCCAATGGATTCGATGGCAGTCACAAATTTGTTTCAAATTTGTTTGAACATCGAGATGACGGGTTTGCTGAACTCACCGATCAGGACGAATCAACGATTACCCCCGGACTATTCTTGGCCGGCCCAATGGTACGCCATGACGGGCATATATTCTGTTTCATTTTCAAATATCGCCAACGATTTGCAATTGTGGCACAAGCTATCGCTGAATCATTTGACCTGCCCACGGATGAATTTGTGGAAGCCTACAGGAGTTGGGGGATGTATTTGGATGATTTGTCGTGCTGTGGACAGGAGTGTTTGACGTGTTGAATGTGGAGAAAATGATGGGTGTAGAGTGGCTTGGACAAACGATAGCCAGCTTATGCTGGATTGTCAGTGTATTTGTTTACTCTGATGGGTCATTGCCTGAGGGTAATGGAGATTGGTTACAGCTTATTGCAGCATCTTCTTGGATGATATCAAACATGTCTTCGATACTCCCTAAAAAAGAAAATTCTTGATTGTTGATGCTGAGGGGCGCTGTTGTTTCTGCCCTATATTTCGTCGTCATCACTATCAATTGGCTCGAAAGAGGACCATGACTGAATCATCTCCAAATCCCTCTCTATCTCTCTTCTTCGATTGGATACAATTACCATTCCGACCGAGGTTAGCATACATATCACCAATATGACCACAGGCAGGCCCGAACCCACTATCCATCCGAAAATGTCCATTCCCTGTTCCTCAGTTATTGGAACGATGGACATCAGGGTAGGACTCACGGTATCCCCATCCAGAGCCCAAACACCTATGGAGGCGGAGGAACCAGAGGTTATCTCCCAATTTGTCTCATAAGTCCAAATTCCATCATCTGCAATCAAGTCCCCCAGTTGCCCGTCATCCCTCATCTGGAATGACTTGGATAGTCCTCCGGCGACCATCTCCCCTCCCACTGATTCTGTGGTACCATCTGCGTCTTCCATAACCACTGTTACTCTTATCTCATTGACCTCTCCCATGCGGAATTCCTTTGGGGAGACTGTCATGTCCCTCAGGGCTGGTGATGACGAGCCTATGGTCAGATTTACCGAGGCGAGAGACTGCGCTCCCCTTGAGTCTTGGACCACCAGATCGACCCTCACCGGTCCCGGAGATAACTGGACGGTTACTGTCTCTCTGTCGCTGACCTCTGTTCCATCGGAAAGGGTCCATCTATACAGCGCTATGTCATTGTCATAGTCGAAGGACTCTGATCCGTTTAATTCTAGAATTGTACCTGGAGGGATATACTGGCCCTCGGAAAGCCCGGATATGGAAGCCACTGGGTCAGTCTCCAAGACAGTTATCTCCTGGGTATGGGATATGGCCATTCCATTCTCGTCTGTCAGCTCAAATGTCAGAGTGTGGGTTCCATGGGGCAGATAGTCGTTGTACCAGAAATCGGTCGTTTTGGATTCAAGAATGGGCTCCACCATCAGATTGGACGTTACAGTTACTGTGAAGTCATCTCCATCGGGGTCAAAGGACCTCCTGAAATCGAAAAGAACTGGTAGGTTCGAATATACTATGGCATCTGGAACCGGCGAGTCCAAGACGAAAACAGGCGCGGCTTCATCGACCCTGAGCGTTATCTCCGATATATCTGGATTTCCTGAGCCATCGTCGATGGTCAGTGTGATTTGGTGAACACCCTCTGGCAACCTGGTCTCCAAGTACCAATCGCTTCCCAAGGGCTCTTCGACGATATCGCTCTTCCAGAGAACGCTGACCAAGTCGGAGCTAGTTGAGCTCGAGGGGTTGCATATCAGTCCGGAACCATTTTCGGGAAGATCGGAGCAGGATATATCCCAGTCACCTGATCCAATCGAGGAGAGCGAGACCAGAGTACCTGAATCCGTTAGATCGCCATCCATGGGACTCGATATCACTGAGACGGGTAGTGAATTGTTGACTTGGACCTCCATACTGTAAGTCGTCCATTGACCTGCATGAGCCGGCCTGTCATCGCTGGCCTGCATAGTTATGGTGTGAGTTCCCTTGGACAATGTCCCAGTCCACTCAATAGTGCCATCAGAGGAGACTCCTGAATAGATAATACCGTCTATGTCACTCAGGAACTGGAACTTTACAGGGTCTCCCTCTGGGTCTGCTGTACCGGATCCGTCGATTGTCACCGTATCCGAGGACAGCTGACCAGTCCTTGAGATTGTCATTGATGCCTCCGGAATCTCATTGAATAGCTCGACGTCAAATGTCCATGTGGAGGCTGGATTGTTCCCGTCTGACGCGTAGACGGTGACCGAGAACTGACTCGGGGCCCCCGGGAAAGACCTGTTCAACTCCAGCGGGCACCCATTTGGAGGATTGGGTGGGAGGCTGGCATTTTCCTCGTAAGAGGCGCCTATCCAGCATTCCAAATCATCTCCCTCTGGGTCATAGGTCCCAGACATAAAGACCGTGACATTGGCGGTTTGCCCTAGGTACAAAGTCCCCCATGAAGAGACGGATGGAGAAGTTCCGACGGAAAGCACTGGGGGGAGATTTACCAGTTCGATTTCTCTCTCCTCTGTAATGCAATGAGTTGGATCACACACCTCTAGGGTAATCAAATGTAATCCATCTGAGAGGCATTGGCTAGCTCCTGCCCAGTCATTGGCCATGAAGCTCGAGGCGTTTCCAACAGCGGTCCCTGAACAGGGCCCTTCGCCCCCAGTCATTGCAAGTACTCCATCGATGCTACTGGTCCAAGTATAACTCAGATCATCATCGTCCAAGTCCCAGGATTCATTCCCTCTGAAATAGACAGGAGAGCCACTGGGATAAACGGACTCGTCTTCTGGAGTGCTCCATATAATGAATGGGGGCTGATTGGTGATCTCTACCATACAAATCACCACTGAGTCCGAAGTTAGCTGAATCGGTGCCGAGTCATTGTGGACGCCATCATAATCACACCCTGGGCTCATTGTAGTATTCTGAGACCAGCCCTGGACAGGGGTCCACCTCTGACCGATGAAAGGCCCGACTACTTCCCTGCCCGAATAAGGCAGGGTGTGGTTGAATTCTATCTCAAGCTGATCGAATGAAAAATTGACGTCTGAGAATGGGATGTTCCTGAGATTCTGATTGACGACATTCGCTTCTACGAACCACATTAGATCGACAATATTGTCAGAGCCTGTGAAGTTGGGTGTTGCGATCCGCGACGATGATATCCACCTGATATGGGAGTTACCAAGAGTGGAGAATGTTTCAGACATTCCCAACGCTGTAGAAAAAGAGGAGTCCGTGAAATTAACGAAGGAGGAGGAAACAGAGGGATTTGCGCCCTCGCACTCGAAGAGAACCGATGATGAAACCAAATCAGTATGATCTATCAATTCCATGCAACCTTGTGAACCCCTGATTAGGCTTGAGTTGAGGTATGAAGTCATGCCTCCGATAGCACTCCATTTCACTCCATAATTGGAGCCGACAATCTCCAGATTATCGATTGTCGCATCTGCCAAATTGAGTTCTACAGAATGAGTGCTTGAGTTCTGAAATACGGTTATATTTGATAGTGAGACCCTTCCCTCCCTCTCTGTTATCCCACTATTGTCGATGTCCAATGCGGGTCCGAAAAGAGGTTCTCTTGACGTTATTCCATCAAGGAATATGTCAATACTATCTCTAATAACCACCCCATGCTGATCATGGGATGATGAGCAATTCGTGCAACTGACATTCTTCCCGGCACTCACCACATCATTTGATTCGTCAAAGTATATGCCCGCTCCAGAAGACGGGAGGACGGTCCCTAGGCCATTATGAGAGGTGTGGATCTGCTCTAGCTCGACATTGCTGGAGTCAATCACGGATACGCCATGACCTGAGTTATTGTGACTGGATACTAAGAACAGATCTGGATGAAACTCTCTGATATCCAAACCAGTGGCTCCATTGTTACTGATGTCCCAGTAACTACCCTGAATTCCTCCTTTCCAGAGTAGTACGCCCGGACCCGTTGAATTACGAACAACTAGGTCGTTAACTGTAGGAGCCCAGTTAGCGCTTCTGAAGAACATACCAGCTCTGTCATTGTAGGGGGAGATTGCTGATGGGTTGCCGTTACCGATTATGTTGAGTCTGTTGATTATCGTAGAGGAGTCTATCATATAACCTCTCAATCCGACTGCTGAGTTGTCTTCTATCAACCCGACATCTATGTGCACCCCACTTGTGTTGATATCGAATGCTGCCACAGAAAGTCCGGATGTTTTTGCCCCCGGACCTCCTGTTCCCCTAACTGTAATGTCGTTGAATATAGCATTCAGTGGCAGGTTGGAATATTGGCTGTGATTGTACTGCTCAACCATAACCCCCCTGTACATCGAGCTTTCTACAACTACGCTCTCAAAGGTGGGCCTGGTCGTCCATCCATCCGTGATGTGCCTGACGAATATACCGTTGTCCGATCTGCTTATTATCGAGTCCTCGATCAGGGGAATTGAGTCCTCGACCCAGATTCCTGCGGCGATTGCCATTGTAGATCCGCTTATGTTTGAGATGACTAGATCTGACAGTAGTCCGCCTGAATTCCCCCAATGATTGACTCCTCTGGTAATCAATCCGTCAATCTGGGCGCCTCTGACAATCGGTGTGGAATATGCGCCAATCGATAGGCCTATTCCATACCTCCATGTTGTCGAGAATCCGTGTACGTCTTGCCCTCCGCCCGAAATAACAAGATCGACGATTAAGGGTGAGGCGCCCCCATACAGGTCAACTGCGACGCTGTCAGCGTTATTCACCGTCAGATTTGAGATAACTGGATCGCTACCATAGATTGTTACGCCGTATTTGGAATCTACTACTGATAAGTTGTCGACCCTAGATCCGAGGCCGTCACTCGAGTAATTGAATACCAAGCCCTCGTGATTCCCAGAAATTGAGTTTATGACCACCGGAGATGAAACACTGCCTGAGATGATGATTCTTCCATCAACATCCAGTGAATGTCCTGATCCGATACTTACAGTGGTCCCAGCAGAGATTGAGAGGACCTCCCCCGAATCAACGAGATAGCCATCGGGTAGAATGACGTTTCCAGACCAAACAGTGGTCGTTCTTGATTCGGAGGACGAAACGAGATTAGAGCATGATACCAAAATGAGTAAAGCCACAATAGCGAATGCTATTCTCGGCCTGTAGTCTGGGACACGCACATGCTTTGGGTTGACTCATTCCATGTTATCCCTTCGTACCATTGAGTTGGAGTTTATGGGATAGGAGAGGTCATAAGCAGGAAGTATTGGGGAGAGTTGGGGTTGTTGTGAGTACTGCGTTCGTCCTGATTAAAACCGCCCCTCAGAAAGAATTGGACGTATACCTAACACTTCTGGATCTTGAAGCCGTTTCAGAGACCCATGTTTCTTATGGGGAATATGATCTGGTTGCTCGCATTGATTTCGAAGACGAGCAACAGATGGCTAGGACACTGATAGGTCAGATGAGATCGATAGAGGGAGTAGTCAGGACTGAGACTCTAATTGCGGTAGAGGTGTGATTATGGCTGTCGGGTTTGTTCTGATTACTACCGAGCCCGGGGCCGAGGTCTCTGTTAGGGAAGCGGTTTCCAAAATAGAGCACGTTTCAGGACAGTGGATTGTCTTCGGCATGCATGACCTTTTCGTTAAAGTCGAAGCAGAGGATGATGAGGAATTGACCAAGTGCGTTGTTCAGGAAATCAGGTCAATAGAGGGTATCGCGGAGACTAGGACACTGATTGGTGCTGAGATATGAGTGGTGCGTTATTTGAGGCTGAGACAAGGAGGAAGATGGCCTCATTGGTCTTCTTCTTGATGATGCTTCTTCCAACCATTGTCACTGCCAGTTCCTCTCCATTCAATGAGGATTCGCCCACGGATGAGAAATGGTGGATGGATACAAGTATGGACTTAGACGGTGATTTCGTCCATGATGCTATTTGGATTGCAGCCCAGAACAATCAACACGACTACCTAGATGAAAATGGCAGAATATCCGTCATAGTCGACTTTGATCACACCCCGACGGAAGATGATGAGAAGATGTTGTCTAGTGAGGTCGACTTCGAGTTGGAGTTTAGATACTGGCTAATTGATTCAATCGCAGGGACCGTGGAGTTGAACAGAATTCACGAGCTAGTCGATCTTCCAGGCGTTGTTTTCGTAGAGCTGGACGGAATACTCGGGATTCAGATGGAGGATGTCGTTCCAGCTCACGGTGTTGATTTGGTATGGCAGGACACTGGTTACACCGGTGAAGGAGTGACAATGGCAATAATTGATACTGGAATCGACGGTAACCACACCGCTCTGGACGATTTGGATGATGACAACACGACAAATGACCCCAAAATCGTAGCATTCTATGACGCCATAAATAATCCCGGGGCGACGAATGGAACGGAGATATTCCCCTATGATGACAACGGGCATGGCACTCACTGTGCAGGTATCACCGCTGGTACGGGCGCCCCTGATTACCGGCACATTGGCGTGGCCCCTCGGGCAAATTTGGTTGGTGTCAAGGTGCTAGACGGTGGTGGAAGCGGATCTTTCGCCGCAGTCATGGCCGGAATGGAATGGACTGTTGAGAAGAGGCATGAATTCAATATCAGAGCAGCTAGCATGAGTCTAGGAGCTCTCACAGGAGCAATAGAATGGACTTCTTCGGAAGAAGAGTCGGTTAACAGGATGGCAAACGAAATGATGAGGGCCGGAGTCACTCTTTTCATTGCAGCTGGAAACAGTGGAGGGACCGCAACGATTGGGACACCAGGAAGCGCGGAGGACGTTATTACCGTAGGTTCACTAGACAAAAATACTGCAATCGCTGTATATTCAAGCCAAGGCCCGACAGAGGAGGGTAGGGTCAAACCAAACGTGGCATTTGTAGGAAGTAGTGTTAATGCCCCAGACGCAAATACGGGAGACGGCTATGTAGCGCTCTCCGGAACTAGCATGGCAACCCCAGGCGCGGCTGGTGTCGCCGTTCTAATGTACCAAGCTAATCCTGATCTGAGTCCCTTTGATATTCGAAACATAATGCAGGAGACTGCCACATATCGAGAATGCCATTACATGTTGGCAAACGAGCCCTGTGCTGAGGATGCAATTCCAAAAAATCGTCAGAATAACGTGTATGGTCACGGACATGTCAACGCCCAGCCAGCAGTCGAAGAGGCTGCGAATTACAACTACGAGCTGAGTCTCACTCTGAATGTTACCTTGGCAAGTGATTACGGTATCGACAATAGGGTCTGGATTAATCCTGGAGATTCCATTTCCTACAATTTGGAAGGCGGAATACAACGTGTTCAATGGAGGACATGGGACATGCGTGACAACTGGATGGACCTCCCTGAGTTTAATCCTGGAGAAACGGATTTTGAAGTCTCACACAGCCTCCTGGTTGACAGACTCCAGTACCTCCCCAACAATACTATCGAGGGGTCGCAGGTGATTCTGGTTAGGGCAATATCTGGGGCCGAGTCCTCTACGAACTTGGCCACAGCAATTTACATCGTTGGCGAAGAGAAGGCACAGGAGTCTGGCGAGGGGGATTCTATGGGAGTGGTGATCTTTGGAGTTCTGTCATTCATCGCAATACTCCTTTTGGTCGCCCTTATCGTAGCAGGATTCCAGTGGGCCAAGCTTGAGAGGTTGATTGATAGTGAAGACTACCCGGACGATGAGATTGAAGAGGTAGTCGGGGACATCGTTACTGAGGATGGCTTCGAGGAAGGAAGCTAGATTCCCTTGGACAACATAGCGAGGAGGTCGTTGGCAGCATTTCTGCATTCAGCTGCTTTGAATCTGCTTATGGCCTCGGTCCAGTGTGAGATCCGGTTAGATGGTTCCATAATTCCCCTCCAGTACCACCTATGTGCAGACAGTCTTCTGTGAGACGGGATATCCTCCCTGAGATTATACATACATGATTCTCTATGGGCACTAGCGAGCCAATCTGGAATCTCAGTCCCTACTGCTTCGAGCGTTGCATGAATGACACTTATTCTACTGGGACAATCGCTTATCCTGGAAATTAGGTCTTCGGCGGACGAGATTGCTCCCTCAGACAATTTACCTTCCACTATTCTCGAGATTGCAGCCTTGGTATCTAGGATATCCAAAATAATATCTTCCCCAGAAACCCTTGATTCAATCTCCGCTCTAGATTTTGACGCACCTGCTAGATCGGAGTTATTGAGGGCAATTCCATATTTTACCAACTCCAGAGACAGGATAGCTGATTCCTTCTCTTCCGATGGAATCTCATCCAATCTGATTCTGGAAATCTGATTTAGTATCCCATCGGACTCTGATTTACTCATCCTCCCGGGGAGTCTGTCATCGAATCTCCTGATTACTGACGAAATCTCGATCCTGGCACGTTGGCTTGGGTCGGACAGAGATATGGCCTCCTCCTCCAGCCTCTGGGCATCAGATAACTTACCATCCATCCTAGCCAGTCTTGATTCGAACAGTTTCTTTGAGGGGCCATGATTCATCTTCGCTATATGTGTCTGTGCGATCCTTGTCTCTCCTCTATCCAATGCGAGTAATGCCGCGTCGCCTCTTAGTTTCTGGTTATCATTTAGGTTCAATGCGTTCTCTATCACTACTGTCGCCATCGAGCTATCGTGGATGGAAATTAATCTGATGTTTTCCTCTATCCATTCTACATCATCATCTTGACCTGACATAGATCTGTGATAGGCCTCAATCTTCCTAGCCCTTTCGCCCTCTTTGGCTGACCACTTCTTAGCTTCGGTATGATGCATCCTAGACAGAGTCTCTTGATCCAATGTAGCCTTTCTCACGTTTCTGACGAGATGGTGTGTTTCCATTAGCTCATCCGACCACTTCAAAACTGCGGAATTGTCTAACTCTGCAATCCCTGCTTCGGAGTTTAGCTCTTCAGAACCCAATGGAAAAGGTGCAATGGATAATTCGTCCAGAGTTTTCATGCCCTGTTCTGAAAGCCTACTAATTACAGTGTCCTTAACGTAATCCAAAACTGCTTTGGTTTTCTCGGGAACTCCCTCTTCTGGAGTCCAAAGTCTGATTGCTAGTGGATGCCCTCCAAGGGAGTCTGATACTGCTTCAGCTGTATTTGGATCTGTCCCTTCGAATAGTAGTTTTACTGCATGCTCAGCCTCTAGTCCTTCTAGACGTAAATCATAGAATTTCTCCTCAATCTCAAGTGGGTTTGGGGCTCTTACCACTAGGAGGACCGGACAACGAGATGATGCTTCTGAGACAAGGTCACCAATAGACTTCGAATGCCTTGGGTGCAATTCCTGTGCCTCATCCAGAACTAGAAGAGTTTTACTCATGGGGAGGGCTTCAACTATTGCTTCAATAGTCGAGGGGGAAGATTTGTCTAACCACATTTCTCCAACTGACCTTACATCGGTTCCCAATGAGCAATTCGCCCATCTAATCGTCCATCCTAGGTCATCCAGATCAGAAGATACTGCCCTCGCAAGTGTTGACTTGCCGATTCCTGGTAGTCCACTAATTATTGTTGACCTTCCTTCCTTGACTAGTTCTAAAATTTCTTGAATCTCGGAATATCGACCATGGATAACGATGGGATCTGGTGCCGGACCGATTATTCCTTCTTTCCTCCGAGCAGTAGATGGTTCTTGTTCGGAGATGACTCTTCTTCCCTCAGTTGTAATGTTCACCACCGTCCTCTTCCTTGATCCCCCTCCAATCACCTGTGCCTTTCTAGTCGAGATTAGCCCCTCTGATTCCAATTGAGAGAGCGGGGCGTGCAATGCGGATCTGACTACTCCAAGAGATTCGGCTAGTCCCGGTAATGACAACTCTCGGGGGACGTCCCAAGCTTTATCCAAGCGGTCACCAAACTCTGCCAGCCGAGAGAGGATCCTCATCTGGGAGCTGGTGAGCATGGCCCTGAGGCAAGGCACGGGTTCATGGGCGTTGACCTACGGCGCATCAACGAAGATGGCAGTTGAGAAGGGATCTTTGGACCTCCCGCGCAAGCCTGGAGTGTACCTATTCAGGAACAATGACGGTCGGGTGATGTATGTCGGTAAGGCTACTGAAATCAGGAGCAGGGTGGCATCTTACTTCTCTGGGAGTGACGGTCGGGTGATGGTACCGAGACTGATTGAACAGGCTGATGAGGTAGACTTCATTGTGACAAAAAGTCCCTCAGAAGCTCTGACTCTGGAGAGACATCTAATCAAGGAGCACAAGCCCAAATTCAACTCCAGACTCAAGGATGACAAGTCTTACCCCTACATCTCTCTGACCAAGGAGGAATACCCGAGGATAATGTACACTCGTCACCCCCCTGAAGGTTCAAGGTCTTGGGGGCCATTCACCAACGCCGGAGCCGCCAAGAGAATCATACAGTTACTTAGGGAGCAATTCGGTATAAGAGACAAGAGTTGCAAGGGCGATGAGGGTTGTCTTGCGATGCACATCAACCTCTGTAAGGGCCCCTGCTACGACCCGGAGGGATATCCGAACATAGTTAGAGCGGTAACAGGCGTATTGGACGGTAACGCGACTGTACTAACCCGTTCCCTACAAAAAGAGATGGACGAGGCATCGGAGAGTCTCAACTATGAGAGAGCGGCCTATTTCAGAGACATGATTGCTTCCATTCAGAGTAGTCTTTCACATCAGATAATACACAGCAGATTCTACCAAGATTGTGATGCAATAGGATTCTCATCTCTCGGAGATACCGGGATTGTAGTTATTCTGCATGCTAAGGGGGGGGTAGTACAAGGCAAGACCGAATATCCATTGATTCATCGAGGAGATGTTTCCGAGTCTGTTTCACTCGTTCTATCAGAACACTATGCCCACAGGAGGCCACCAAAGATCCTTCTTCTTCCCACGGAAATAGGAGAGGCTACGAAGATGTGGTTGAAGGGAAGGAGAGGTGGTGCATTTGAGGCCCGGGTTCCTCTGAGGGGGGACTTGTCCAAGCTCAGGATGATGGCCGATAGGAATGCGGAGATTCTGGTTGTGAGTGCTCAGAAGAACAGCTCTGGTAGCCTAGAGCAAAGAGCTGCTAACGATTGCGCTGAGTTGCTTGGTATTAGTTCTATGAATCATATTGTGTGCTTCGACATGGCACAGCTAATGGGCTCCGAAAGAGTAGGGGCGTCGGTGGTTTTCAGACACGGGAGGCCATCTAAGAAGGAGTACAGAACTTACAAAATCAGGGGGGATTGGGAAGATGATCTAAGGATGATGGAGGAGTCTGTGATAAGATGGGCCAAGAAGCAAAAAGAATGGCCCGACTTACTCCTTCTGGATGGAGGGGAGACCCACCTTTCTACGATTACTAGGTCACTAATAGAAAACAATCTATCTGGAAAATTTGTGTTGGCGGCTCTAGCAAAGAGAGAAGAGACTCTTTTTATTGAGGGCAAAGAACCAGTAATTCTGGATAGGCGAGGAAGAGTTCTGATACATTCTAGGGATGAGGCGCATCGATTCGTCAACCAGTACCACAGTAAGAGGAGGCGAAAGAGCTCAATCAGCGATCCTTTGGAAGAGATTGATGGTTTGGGGGCCAAGAAAATACAGTCTCTGCTAAGGCATTTCGGTGGGAGCAGGGGTATCGAGCATGCTAGTGTTGATGAATTGAAGGCGGTTAATGGAATAGGCACTTTAATGGCTCAGAAAATTAGGGAACACTACGACAGATGAGTCAGTCCCTATCACTTTCGATTACTGTAAGTTCCTCCAATTCAGTCTCATCCAATAGGGCAACATTGCCAGAAAGTCTACCGAACTCATTCTCCATTAATCTCTCTAATTTGGCATCCTCGACATCCTTTGATTTTCTGATTCGATTAGCCTTCCTCTCCCTCCTCTTTCTCCTGATTCTGATTGTCATCAGTGACAAGAAGACAAAAAGTAAGAACATGTATGAGGCAAGCTCACCAATCAAGAATTCCCATGAGAATTCGACCGAGTAAGTGATTATGTCTGAATTTCGACTGCTACTGCACTCATCCCACGTTTCTGCAGTGAGACAAGTCGGCATGGTGTAGGACAAGACCTGCCTGCCTTCCGAGGTCGAAATCTCAGCGAGTCCCCGCTTGCTTTCAAACGAAGTTAATCTTATGGAATCTGGTAAGATAATCTCAATATATGCTGATGACTTTATTGTACCGAAGTTTGTATGCTCCATTAACGGGGTTACCTTCTGCCTTATCCCTGAACCATCCACCAACAATCCTGAGTCGGTGATTACCGGAGTTGGGAGAATAGATGAAATGACCATGGATGGAAAGGATGAAAGGGATCTGGGGTTAATTCCGACGATAATTTCATCCTGTCTGAGTGAGAAGATGAGTTCTGCGTTACTCACCTTGGTGGATAGTCTGATTGGATCTTCATCACTGATTGTTGGTCCTTGGCCGACCGATACCGAACCAAAATCAGCTTGAAACGGCATCGAAGACAAGTCTGCTGTAAGTGAGAATCCATCCAGTCCAAGGTCATTCTGATCCAGATATATCGTACCAAAATCACTCACCATTTCTGAGTACGAGTTGGTCAAATGATCGGAGAGTTTTCTGAGGCCCGCATTTGATACTTCGAATTCTATCGGCTCTCCCACACCGAAATCGATCGTTGCTTCAATCTCAGAACCAGCTAGTAATCCTCCCTCTGTACGATCTCCCATAACCAGAATCCTCCTTATGGCGTCTGACGGGATTGGCGACATTTCGACACCATCGATTTCCAAATCTAACCCTAGTCTGTAAATCTCTAAGACGATATCAGAGGTGAATTCTATTGAAACTGAGCCAGTCAACTCATGGATAGATACTTTGGAAATATCAACCTGAACTAAGAAAGAGACGCAGGTCTTCTGTGTCGGGGCACAAATAAGGTCGATACTGTCCTCCTCGCATGGGTCAGAAGTCCTGCAGATTGAATGCATCCAGTCAAACGGCCTAGACCCGGTAATTTCGATGTCTCGGGCCGTGCTGTGGCCGTTTATCGAGGAAAATTCCAAGGAATCCGTATTTATTCCAGTGGATTGCAACCATTCTGGCAAGTGAATTATCACGCTTATCTCTGAAGAAGGAAAGTCAGTGGGAAGTAGGTCACTAATGAAGTCCAGATCAACTTCGAATTCTGCTCTCAGGAAGCTCATCATCGTAGCTAAATCTTCATCGTCCATCTTTGAAAGGTCGATTGTGGAAGCATCCCCCCCTGAATACTGAATTAATTCGGCTAGGATGCTCGAAATCTGCATTTCTGACGGCAGAGTACTGGATTGTAGCGTTATTGGATATGTACTGGACATTGAACCAGTTGTCCCTAGACAGTATCTATAGGACACTTCCTCCTCACAAGTTTCACCTGGCCTGTGAAGGAACATGATCCCTCCAGAGTGGTTTGTTGGGGAGAACAATGGAGTCTGAAACGCTACATCCACTCCCAGAGAACGGGAGAATGAGTCGGAAAGCGAGTTGATGGGAAGCGATGATAGGATCTGATCAACATCAATGCCCATCTCAGAATGAAACATCCTGATTCCGTCTGAGGTTACCGAGCTTAGGTTTATTCTCGAGGTTTCCAGATTCAGCCCCCATTGTTCAAGAGTTTCAGCACTAAGGTGATGTATTTCGATTCCTAAATCCACACGGCTGTTCATACCGTCCCTCAGATCTATTTGAAGATCGAGACTTAACGAAGGGCCGGAGAAGATACTCCAATCCTGATTATCGCGATCATTTCCAAGTACTGCAAGCAAGTCTGAGGAAACTGGTTCCCCTTCAGGTCCCCCATTCAGATTATCAAGTGAAATCCTTGCAGCTGTAAGTCGCGATTGCTCACTCGCTGGCTGGAATATTTCAGCCGGCTCATTCACCTCAATAATGGTGGCATATGGAGGCGGATACATCGTATATTCAATGTAATGTCCTGATAAAGCGAGTGTGGAGAAGTTCGTGGTTACCTCTCCTCCCATCGCCATCAGTCCCCGCATTACTCTATCGATGTCCCCAGTTTCCGGATCCATTCCGATATTTGCGGGATTTACCTCCAAGGTCAAAACTGACTGGAGGCATATCGGAGGTCGGAATGGATCGTTTTCTATTCCATTCTCCTCGTCGGTTGAGTCGATATCTGGATTGAAAGTACAAGTGGATTCCTGATGGTCAAAAAAGCTGATTTCTGACGTTGGCTGTATGGGGCTTGTGCTGGCATTTGGAAAATTCTCATCCACTATGCCATGGATTACATCTTCGATCCTGTCTATTAGCCTATCCTGAACCGAGAGACCGCCCCTGGAGAAATCACGATAGTTTCTGATATAGTCGGCGGGGATTCCATCCGAAGGAACGCTGTCTCCCTGCAGGTCCAGATCTGATAGCCCCAGCTCATGTCTTGGAATTTCATGAATGGCGAGTTCTAAGCTCATCTGTATCGAAGAAGCCCCGTCCATTGAAATCAGAACGTGCCCTTCTATCCATTCATCATTGGAAGTAGAGTCCAGCTCGGAATCATAATCGTCACAGATTCCGTTTCCGTTTCCCCATGTAGAGCAGATTTGATTGATTACTTCCGCATCTCCCGGGGGAGGGGCGGCGTGCGCTAATGGTGACAGGAGTAGAATCATAACCAGCGCGATGCATCTACGCACGGGCCTTGGAGAGTGTGATATACCATAAGTCTGAATCAATGATGTTCACTCCGGGATACATGAATCGGGGCGGACCGCATGAACGGCTGTACGATTCAATCTCCTCATTCCTTGGGAGAGAGCCCCCAGCCGGAATTCCTAGAAAATGGGAGAGGTTCTCCGATTTCGCGATTCTTCCAGCTGGATCCTTTGAGGGGGGCAATTGGGAGGAAATAATCGGCCCGGGACTCTGGAAATCTGTTGCTGACGGACTGGATGTCGAGAGGCTGGGGATAATGGGCGAGGTTTCTGGAAGAACTCGCAAGAGTGGAGTCAAGATGCTTCTTGGAGAGGATGATTGGGTGGTTAGGAGAGAGAACGGTGTCGACTACGGATATCACGTGACCAAGTGCATGTTCTCAGCTGGCAACGTTAACGAGCGGAGGAGGATGGGTGAGATAGTAGGCAGTGACGAAGTCGTGGTTGACCTGTTTTCAGGCATAGGTTACTACTCACTCCCTATCCTAGTCCACTCCGAAGCTCGTCATATCCACTGTTGCGAGTGGAATGACGATGCAATAGAGTCTCTAGAGTGGAGCCTGAAGGAGAATGGTGTCGAGTCTAGGTGTACAATACACCGAGGAGATAATAGAAATTCCTCGAAGAAAATCGGTGGAGTAGCGAATAGGGTGATAATGGGTCTCCTGCCATCCTCAGAAGCTAGTATTAGCGCTGCGGTGGACGTCCTATCTGAGGATGGAGGCATGGTGCACATACATGGATTGGCCAAGCCCGGAGAGTATTCTTCCAAAGGGGATAGACTAGCGTTAGAAATCAGTGATTATGGCAAGGACTACGCTGTGAAGGTGGAGCAAATAAAACGTATCAAGAGCTACGCCCCGCACTGGGATCACATAGTTTTGGATATAAGCTGCGTGAATCCGTTGAACTCAAGTCGAGTGACCCGCTCCCAGAGTCATGGTAAATGACTGGTTGTTGCAGGCTGCTGCCTCTTACAATCAAAGGTCGAAAGAATTTCGTGATGACTATGCGGCTATCTTGCTGATGCCGGTGGGGACCCTTGCCATGATAATCGACTGGACGTTCAGATCCCTTCCCGATGAGATACTGGTAGGAATAGACCCAAATCTAGAGTTGCCACATCCGATTGACGTGGAGGAGGAGTTTACTGGTACGGATTTTCAACCCGGATTGTTTGCAGGTCAGGGTTATGTATTGGGTAAACCGCATCTAGTAAATAGAGGGGATTCTTTCTCAGTCCATCATGTACCGGAGGAATGGATTGATGATTCATTCACCGAGGACAGGGGCTCCAGAGGAGGTAGGTTCACTCATTGGATCCATTCGCATCCTAATGCAGTGGCAGTCCCAAGCGGTGCCGACGCAGAAGCCGCACAATGGACGGAAGGTTGTGATATGATCTTGGGAGTGAGATTCTCTCCCGAGGGAGCCCTGCCATGGTTCGAGGATGTCGGAGGAAAGAGAAGGGAGCTTTCCGCCGGGAGTCCGATATTGGATAAACCCCAATATCTAGACAGCCTTCCACATATCGGAAGAGCGTCTACTGGACATATTATCCATGGGCTGGAGATTATTGCATTCCACAGAACAGGACTAGGTGTGAATCTAGTAATCACCGACAGCAGGGGAGTTCCTATCAGTCCTAGCTCGGGTCCTTGAAGACGTGTTCTCTGAAGTGGGATAGCTCCTCTATGCTGCCTCTAATATCATCCAATGCCCTGTGGCCTGATGGTTTTGAGAACCTAGGTGAGTCTGGATACCATCTGTTCACAATTTCCTTCACGGACGTCACATCTACGCTTCTGTAGTGGAAGAATTCGTGTAGTTCCGGCATATACCTCCTCAAAAACCTCCTATCTTGGCCGATAGTATTCCCGCATAGAGGGGGGACTCCGGCGAGACAGTGTTCCATCAGAAATTCTAAGGTAAGCCTCTCAGCTTCCGCTATTGGAACTCCTTTAGACCTCACTCTCTTTAACAGGCCATTCCTAGTGTGATGAGTCAGATTCCATTCATCCATCTTCTCTAACTCAGACTCTGGCTGTGAGATTGCCAGAGAGGGACCCTCCGACACAATGGTTAGATCGCCCTCAGTGACGATCGTAGCAATTTCGATTATCTTATTCTCGATTGGATCTAGGCCGGTCATCTCCAGATCTAGCCACACCAGCCTCTCCTCCATGAGTACAGGAGACGGCATGGGAGTCTTGAGTGTTGGGGGGCCAGAATCATAGGGCTGGTCGCTCGGCCATGGTCATGGCTGAGGTTAGCTACATTGGACTTCTGAGATCTAATGGCCCTTACCGTAGGCTGTTTACTGCTAACGAAATTTCATACATTGGAGACTGGTTCTCCATGATTGCGTTGTTCCTATTGGCAGGCGAGGCCTCAGACAACTCCCCTTTGGCCATTGCCGGGGTCCTGGCAACAAGGAGTTTCACTTTCGCCCCTCTGGAGCCACTGACAGGAATGCTCGCAGATCGCTATCCCAGGAAGTGGCTAATGATTTTGGGAAACGTTTGGTCGTTCATAATACTAGTTTCGGCACTAGCCCTTGGGATGCTGGACTCTCTAGAGTCTGTTTACCTCCTCGGAATGGCAATGGTCGTGGGGAGGGCGATTTCATCAAATGCGGAGTCTGCTTACGTACCGAATATCTGTACCAAAGAAGAGCTATTGTCAGCAAATGCACTCTCTTCTGGAGGGTGGTCGGCGGCAATGGGGATAGGTGCTGGTATCGGCGGATTGACAATCTCCAAATATGGTATTGAAACAGCTCTTTGGATAGACTCGTTGACTTTCCTAATCGCTATTCTGCTCATTCTATCTCTGCCTCATGGTGGGCCGGAAAAGTCCATTCAAAGATCATTCTCTCCGAGAGCCATGCTTAGTGAAATCGTCTCCGGATGGAGCTACATTCTCTCGATGCCACCAATCAGGAGGGTGGTTTTGGTTAAGGCGATGTGGGCCTCAGGGGGAGGGGCCCAGGTATTTCTGTTGATCTTGATAGGGAAGGAAGCCGGTTTTGGGGATGTCGCTGCTGGGATTGGGATATTGTATATGGCCAGAGGTTTCGGTTCCGGATTCGGACCTATAGTAAGTAGAAGGTTCATGGCCAATCGGATGCTGATTCCATACCTCCTGGGAGGGGTTTTGGTGATTAGTGGAGCATTCTACATTGCAGTCGCAGCTTCAGAGTGGACAGTGATCATCCTAGTTTACGTATTCATCTCACACGCCGCGAGCGGGGTCAACTGGGTGTTGTCTACAACCATGCTTCAGCAGAGATCCGATGACGAGTGGCTAGGTAGGGTCTTTGGAACTGATTCTCTGGGAATCACTCTCACAATGGGACTATCCACAGTTGCAGCTGGACTAATACTAGAAAATGATATCCTCTCATTGCGAGAGACTATTATAGCAACTGGAGCATTACAAATACTAGCTGGAATATTTTGGATTTTATTTGCTACTCCCAGCGAGAAAAGAATGCTAAATTAGTTGGTCTAGACCTATAAGAACCGCTATTGGCGCTATTGAAAAAATTATATTCTGGAATAATGACTTTGCAGACGCTTGGACCCGTTCTGTTACCCTATCCTGAATCTCTCTATCGAGTTTTTCAATAGCGGCGTTGGCTGGTTCCTTGACTCTTCCGAGAATTTCCTCTAATACATCCGCCCCCCTATCAAGCAGGGAATATATGGCCTCAGTCATTGGATTGCTTTCTCGAACTATTGTAGTCTCTCCATCAACTTCGAATTCCACATCCACTATTTCCCTCCAAGGCCTAGGAATACCTGAATCACTGACGTTCTGGAGAATGTTCCTACCTACTACTGCTCCTTGAACCACCATCTTTGCTGTTGAAAGATTGTATTTGGCAATTGACTGAATATCCCTTCTGGACCTCATAACTTTTGAGAAGTCCGATAGTAGCCAAATTGCTCCCGCAACCAGCAGAAGGATAACCCCTAGACGAGGAGTATCCTCCCAAGTGGGCCAGCCAATTGGGCCGAGGAAATAACGTGTAGATAACGCGACTAGCGCGGGCAACAAGAATGACAGGGTTTCGTTAAGGACGATCAACCAGAAGCCCTTGACTGGCAACAATTTTATGTGTCTAAGAAACCATCTGACATGCTTTGTCCTCTCACCTGGGGGGGCATAGGTGTTGACAAGATCTATCAGGGGAGGTGCAACAAATACAAGTCTCATTATGAAGGGGACGAATAGCATCAGAACATAAGCATCCCATGGAGATGCTGGAGGTAGGCTGGGCATCACGAAGGCGTCGGCCATATGCCTCACAGAGGAGGGGGAGAAATCAACCTCTCTACGAATTAACCCTAATATTGGTTGCTAGAGCCTCTGCTTGATTCATGGCCGCCCTCAGAAGGAAAAATGCTACAACACAACCTACAAAGAAGCTACCTCCAACATAGACATGGGTCTCAAACATCAGAATTCCAATTGCAGTAAGTGAAAGATAAGATATAGTCTGACAGATCAAGGATAGCCTCTGTAGCATTATGTATTCTATCTCATGCACGTTTGGTGCCTCCTGAATATACGAATTGATTAGGAAGAATATGGCTTGGAACGGTAACGCCGCGGCTAAGACCGCCAAGCAGGCTACGGTGACCATGCCCGGATTATCAGGATCCAACTCCAAACCCCTGAATAGAAGGTTACCAGTGTTGAGGCCTATTATCGCAGCGTGGATGGCCCAGGCCTTGTCGACCGGAACCTCGTCTTCTTGTTCGGTCCTAGGAACAACCACGGAAGTCTGCTCACCAATCATGAATTGAAGGTTACTCATGAAGATGAATGAGAGAGTCGGGTTTCATGCGAGAAGAGCTTTAGTCAGATGTTCGGAGCTCGTCCACTCATCATTCTTCTCCAGAGTGGAGGTATCAAGCACGGCCACCAGCAAGCGTAGTATCCAGAGGGCAACCTAGGAGCTTCTGGATAGGGGCGTAGCTTCCAGAAGGGAACCGATGCGTGGAGGTGGTGATCTGAGTGACGTGTCAGTTCTAGGAGGCTCCATCTGGACCACCTTGCTTCAGTGTTCCATGCGTGGCCCTCCTCGAACCTTCCTCCGTTAATCCTCCTGAGGCCCCAGTGTCGGATGTAGTTGACATACTCCAAGGTCAGTATTGCGATGGAGGAGGCGATAAGCCATCCGACTACAACCGGTAAGGCCCATGAAAATCCGAAATTATGCAAGGCTAATAGTGATATGATTACAGAAAGTTGCAGGAAAAGTCCTCTCCATGATGGGTTTTTGAGGCCCTTTCGACCCTTTCTGTTGTGAACAGCGACTGATGACATGAACTGACCGGGAATTGTCGAGATCCAGAATGACCAGAGGCCCTGTTCGTAAGTAGCGCTCGCCGAATCCTTGTCCGTGGCAACGTTCTTGTGATGATTGTAATTATGCTCGGTAGTAAAATGGGCATAATTTATGCTGAACAGGAGGGCTCTCGCCAACCTCCAACCCGGACTCCTTGGTTTCTTATGGCCTAGTTCATGTGCAGTGACGATGGCCGATGCCGCTGCAACCAGTCCAGTAGATAGTGAGGCGGCTATCAGCCATCTCGTCATTCCCTCACTAGCCGCGAAAAGGAAGAGCGTCCCTAGCATCACAAAGTGCAGTAGTCCGTGAACCCAGAGAAGGGCTTCAAATGGTGCTCCTGACTCTCTTGGAGGCCTGGGATTATCCGACTCGCCAAGAGCCACATCGAGTATCGGCCCTACTACCCAAATGAAGACGACACCAGACATGGTGTACATGCCCCCAAGTAGATTTCCAGAAATTGCCAGAATCGGACTAATGAGTCCGAGGAGGTGAAGTCCCCATGGCTCCGGTCGCATCACGCCCTCACTCATACAGATGTGCGTGTTTGGCTCTAGTCTTAGCTATTTTCGGAGCCACCACCATCATGCAATAAGGATTTGAGGGATTATTCTTGAAATAGTCATGATGATATCTTTCTGCCACATAGAAGTTCTTCAAAGGTGAAACCTCAGTAACAATCTCATTTTCATAGAGATCCCCCATCCTCTCGATAACTGATTTGGAATCCTCCCTCTGGGCTTCAGAGGTGTAGAATATCGTGCTTCTGTAATGTGGCCCTATGTCATTTCCCTGTCTGTTTAGCTGAGTGGGGTCATGGCATGTGAAGAATACTTCAAGGAGAGTGTTGGTACTAATTGTCGATGGGTCAAATGTAACCTTCACTACCTCTGCATGGCCCGTTCTCTTTCCACAGACTTGCTCGTAAGTGGGATTTTCCAGATGCCCTCCTGAGTATCCTGGAATAACATCCGAGACTCCCTTGAGGCCTTTGATAGCTTCTTCCACACACCAGAAACACCCTCCTCCAAGGACTATTGTCTCCATGCGATCATCTCCTGTAGTTCGGAGCTTCACGAGTTATCTCGACGTCGTGAACATGGCTTTCAGAAAGTCCAGCGTTAGTTATTCTGACAAACTCACACCCATCCTTCATCTGCGATATAGAGCCATTTCCAGTGTACCCCATTGACGATCTAAGTCCTCCGACTAACTGGTGGATTACATTCTCGACTGGCCCCCTTGCAGGAACCCTCCCCTCAATTCCTTCAGGGACATACTTTCGAGTATCCCCCTGTTCGGACTGGAAGTATCTGTCATGAGCCCCCTTACTCATAGCTCCGACAGAACCCATTCCCCTGTACACCTTGTATGACCTTCCCTGATACAGAATAGTCTCACCCGGTGATTCGTCGGTTCCAGCCAGTAGTGACCCTATCATCACGCAATCTGCGCCTGCTGCGATAGCTTTGGAAATATCTCCGCTGTACTTTATCCCTCCATCAGCGATTACCGGTATACCTCTAGGCTTGCAGACCTCAACCACGCTCTGAACAGCTGTGAGTTGGGGAACTCCGACCCCTGAGACAATTCTGGTAGTACAAATCGAGCCTGGGCCTATTCCGACTTTGACTGCGTCCGCACCGGCTTCAATCAGCATCTTTGCGGCGTCTCCAGTGGCTATGTTTCCAGCGATGATGGTAGAATCTGGAGCTCTGCTCCTGAGCTCTGAAACAGTATCGATAACGCCATGTGAGTGCCCATGGGCAGTATCAATAACAATCGCATCGGCACCTGCTTCAATAAGTGAAATAGCCCTATTCACGCCTCTCTCGCCGGTACCAGTTGCGGCAGCAACTCTGAGCCTACCATGTTCATCCTTGCATGAGACTGGATGGTCTTTCGTTCTCTGGATATCTCTGACAGTTATCATGCCCGCGCAATTTCCATCGTTATCGATCACAACTAATTTCTCGATTCTATGTTGTTGGAGTAGGCTCTGTGCAACTTTGGGGTCGTAGTCTTGCCCTACTGTCACTATCTCGTTAGTCATTAATTCAGAAACTTTTGATGTCTCATCCTCGACGAAACGGATATCTCTGTTGGTGATAATTCCAGCCAGCCTTCCCCCACCATTGACGACTGGGAAGCCAGAGAACCCGTACTTCGACTTCATCTCTCTAAGCTCACCTATGGTCATGTCTGGCGACACAGTTACAGGATTCAAAATGAGGCCAGACTCGAACCTCTTAACCCTAGCGACTTCCTCGGATTGCTCTTCCACACTCATATTCCTGTGTATGACTCCGATTCCACCCGCTTGTGCCATAGCGATCGCCATTGCGCTTTCTGTTACAGTGTCCATTGCAGCAGAAATAATAGGAATCTTGAGATCTATCTTACTGGTTAGCCTCGTGGATATGTTTACTTCAGCCGGAAGGACAGCTGATTCTGCGGGCATCAATAGAACGTCATCGAAGGTAAGGGCCTGTCGTAACTCGTCTTGCGCCATTATGCACGGCGTATGACATTGATACTTGAACGATTCTATCCCGTCCTCCTGCGAAGAAAGTTGTAGCCAGTATAAAAAGTAAGTTTGGTTTCCGCATATCGTGAGATTTGAAACAGCTTACGCACCCGCAATCGAGCCTTCACCTTGGTGGCTCAAGGGCTTAGCGATTTTGATGGCAATTCTTACTGCTTTCATGGTTCTTGGCTCGATATCTGCAATTGTCTCTCCAATTATCCTAGACAGGGCATTACCAGATAGTTACGAAGATATCGAGCCATATCCTAGTGATGGTACCGATGAGGAAAGGGACGAGTGGGAAGAAAATAGTGTGTTCTGGGATGAGCTGGTGGAGTATCTCGATGAAGTGATGGGTCTGGTGGGGTTCCAAGGATTACACAGTGCTATTCTGGCTTTTGTCGGCCTGCTATGTACTATTGTTCTATGGAAGGAACATAGAGAGCTTGGAATCAAATTGGTGGGGTCCTGGATAGCGATTAATTTTCTTGGTGGTGCCGTACTTTTCTGGATGTTTACAAGAATCGGGGTAATGCCTGACTTTACCACTAATAGTGAAGAAATTGAAGTGATTGACCCCTCAATAATTGAAAACATGACCCTTGCAATTGGATGGGGTCAGCTGATATTCTGCAATGCATTGTTTTTGGCTATCTTGGCCCTAGTGTCAGCCAAATCCAAGCCGGAGATTGTTTCTCGAGAATAGCTTTCTAAGCTAGATTCGCCATTACATTGAAGTGCCCTCCCTTTGGAATGGACATCATGCAACAGGTAGTGAATGGTATTCTTGTGGTCAATACGGAGACAATTCCGGGAAAGGTAATCACAGAGACAATGGGAGTGGTTAGTGGATCGACTGTGAGAGCTAAGAACGTTGGAAAGGACATCTTCGCAGGATTGAAGAATATAGTGGGCGGAGAGTTGACTCAATACACCGAACTACTACAGGAGTCCAGGAACGAGGCGGTGGGGAGAATGGTTGCTGATGCGATGTCGATAGGTGCAACAGCAGTCGTAAATGTCAGATTTGCCACATCAGCTATCACTGCCGGTGCTGCAGAGCTCTTTGCATATGGTACAGCAGTGAAATACGAATAGAGGTGCTTCAATGAAAACCTCCATTGCCAATTTCAGATCATTCTCAATATTGGTGATAATGGCCTTTGTGACATTTTCATTGAAGGTAGTAGCACAAGGAGGAGCTGTTGAGGACGAGGGGCTTCCATTGGTCCTAATCTTCTTGCTCCCATTTATCCTTCTGTCTCTGTTTGGAGTAGTTTGGATGATTTTATGGCCTGCAATGTTCGTGTGGGGAGCAGTCTTCAGTGGTGCAAAAGTGGAAAGGATGCACGAGGAGGCAAATCAGAGGAGAGATTCGCTAAGGAAGAGGATGGGCCGAGAGATTCTGAATTCTATTGATGGCGGATACAGGACGGATGTTTCTAGTGCAGGACTGGTCCATGCCAACGGTGTCTTTGGACCAAGTCACTGGCACCTAATGATTGGGTTCGTTAACAATCTAATCGGAGGGAGCGTTACTGTTTTCCAACAAGTAATATCTGCAGGAAGGGCCGAGGTTATGCAGAGGTTGCGCGAGCAAGCCGAGGAGGATGGTTGGGATGAAGTCATTAACGTAAGAATTGATACGGCAAGTATGACCCCTCAGTCATCCAACACTAGGAATACAGTAAGAGGAGTGGAGATTTTCGCTTATGGGACTGGTATAAAGTATGAGTGAGGATTGATATTCTCCTACTCACACGGAGGGTCCTCGTCACGTCCCCTTTGTGGGATACGGAGTGGGGATTTGCATGCAAGACACGATTGTGACCAAGATAGAGCCGACAATCGCTGCAAAGCTCTCGAAGCAGAAGTATCAGTTGGTTGGAGAGCATGGAGGGGTGAAGGTCTGCCACTGGACCAAGCAGAGTCTAATTGCCGACAGGTCCTGCTACAAAGGAACATTCTACGGAATAGATAGTCATGGATGCATGCAGATGGCGCCTAACGTAGACACATGTAATCTGGGTTGCACCTACTGTTGGAGGGAGCCTCACTCAGAGACTCTGAATAAAATTGATGATGACCCTTACGAGCTTTATTTGGAGTCTGTGAAGGCACATCGTCGACTGCTAACTGGTTTCGGGGGAAATCCAAAGGCTGACAAGAAGAAGTTTCTAGAGGCTCAGAATCCCAAACATGTAGCGATATCGCTGAATGGAGAGCCCACTCTATACTCCAGGCTTGGTGAGTTCTTGGAGGTATGTCATAATCATGGAACATCGACGTTTTTGGTCACAAATGGAAGTCTTCCAAAGGTCATAGAGAACCTAGATCCGTTACCTACACAACTCTATGTCTCCGTGGATGCACCAAACAAAGAGATATTCGACAGACTATGCAAGCCTAAGTTCGACCAAGGTGCCTTCCACAAGTTAGAGGAGACGCTGGAGTTACTTCCTAGCTTGGAAACAAGGACGGTTTGTAGGCACACTCTGATTAAGCATGAATCTCTTGGGTTCCACGATGATTACGCTAGATTGGATAATATGGCAGACCCGGATTTTATCGAAGCGAAAGGGTACGTCAACGTAGGAAATAGTAGGAACAACCTCTCGGTTGAGAATATGCCTACCCACCACGAAATCATCGAGTTCTCAGAGAAGCTTGCCCCTCTCGTGGGACGAAAGCTACTCTCTGATAGAAGGGAGAGCAGGGTGGCACTAATCGGAAAGGAGATGGTTCCAGTTGAGCTCCCTGTGGCAAACATGGAGCTCCCGAAGGACCTAGGGATTGCAAAGCCACAGAGGTTCATGCTTCCTCAGGTATGAACGATTGGCCTCGTAGACCCACATTCCGGGCAGGTCTGTTCTATTGAGTTCTCGTAATCATAGTTGCAAGCTGGACAGGTGTGCGCTAGTTCTCTCTTCGTCTTGGCCTCGACCTCTATCTTTTCATTTTCCACTCTCTCTAGATTTAGAGAGTCTCTTTCCACATTGGGAACATCAAATCTCCCGGGCCCTCCAAGCTTCAGGAGGAGATCGGGGGGCAGAGTGATGGTCCCGGTATCGTCTATAATCAACTCTCTCGTTACAGACAGGTCGGACAAATCGAAATCTGTACCATGTTGTGCCACGAACCTACCTTCTCTGAGCTCCAGAGACCTCTCGCAGAAGTATGCCACGTCCCTGTTGTGAGTAACGAGTAAGAAAGCGACGTCCTCCTCTTCGTGGAGCCTCTCAAATAACTCCAGTACCTCCCTGCTGGTTATTGGATCAAGTGCTCCCGTGGGCTCGTCTGCCAATATCAACTTTGGATTTGTTATCAATGCCCTTGCTATTGCTACTCGCTGTTGCTCCCCTCCTGACAATTGTTCCGGCATCCCCATCCACCTGTCCCCCATTGCTAACCTCTCCAGTAGCTCCATCGCCTTGGCTCTCGCTGGACCCGGCATCACCCCTTGATGCCTAAGTGGCTGTGCAACATTGTCAAGAGCATTCAAATCGGGAAGTAAGTTTGAGTCTTGGAATATGAAAGAGACCGTTTCTTGCCTGAGTTTGACTAGTTCGGTTCCCGTCATCCTAATCATTTCCTTTCCACCCAGAGATACCGAGCCTGATGATGGCTTCATCAAACCACCTAGGCACTTCAAAAGAGTTGATTTTCCAGACCCTGATGGCCCTATGACAGCAACTGCCTCTCCCTCCTTAATCTTGACATTGAGTCCTCTAAGTGCGACTACATTACCTTCGAGGCTCATGCTCTCGTAGATATGGTACATATTCTTGGCTTCAAGAATTGTTGACCTCTCTTCCATATCTCACTCCCCCTTCAGTACTATGGCCAGATCGGACTTCAATGCTCTCCTGGTTGTCAGTAGAAGGGCTATCACTACTGCGACAAGAACAGAGACGTTCACGAATATCAGTTCCGTCCAAGGCCATACCAGATCCCTGTCTATAGGGGCGCTCTGGCCTAGGAATATCTGGAATATGAAACCAAATACGCCGAAGAATCCATTGAATGCTTCCGATATGGCTAATCCTAGAATAACACCTAGAGCCATGCTAACCAGAAGAATGGCCATTATCTCGAAAAGCACCAGTCGCAATACCTGTGCAGGGCTTGCCCCTATTGCTTGGAGAATAGCTAGTTCCTTCTTTCTCTGTGATAGTACAAGCGACAGGAATACGAATGCCGAGGCTATTGAAGCCAATGATGCCACTACGAATTGAAGACTTAGTAATCCTGGAGTACCGAAGATCAACCCGCCCGTGCGTTCATTCGCCTCATGATTTGTTCCCCAATCGCTGGCGGATGAGACTCCCTCGCCATTTGAAACCTCTACTCCGAGAGTCTTCAACGCATTTTTGCAATCTTTCTGCGTCTGGTCACATAGTTCGAAGAACCAGCGATTTGATGTATAGTCATTAACGGCCGTCGGACCCAGAAGAAGCTTGTAGGTTTCCTCACCAATGACTATTGCTTGGGAAGACTCTGAGGAAAGTAATCCAGGTACCCAACTGTGCCCTCCCACGTATGTTACCTCTGCTTCTGTAATCGTAGATGTGATTATTGGGTTCATTTGGCTGTCGAAACCCCCGAATCCATAGGAGGTGTACTGTAGAGTTACATTAGATCCGACATCTGCCTTGGAAACATCCAATTGACCTCTTGCCGCCTGTCCAGCTGTGAATCCTGACACTGTCCATTCAGATGTTACAGAGCCTATACTTCCCGATATTGCCTGTTCATCCCATTGAAGGGTATCCTCATGCCCATCAAAAACTACCCATGTCCTAAGAAGTGAACCTTCGCCCTTCTGATTAGTGAAAATGTCCCCGACGGAAGTCATATTATCAATGGAGTCGATCTCTGAAATACCGGCTCTTCTAATTGCCAGAGTAATCTCTTCCATAGCTCTCTGTTTTGAAACTGGCTCATCGAACTGTACCTGTAAGTCCGCTCCAGTTTGCGCCGAGGTGGTCCTCTCATCGACAAGGGTTCCTGTGTATCCTTGGACTGCAGCAACTGTCACGATGGAGAGTGTTAGGAGGAGGATGATTGCCAGACGATTCACTGACTCACTGGAGCCTGATCCCCTCAATCCTCTCTTGATATCCGTCAGTATTGGGGTCCAACCGAACAATGTGGTGAATATTCTGGGTCCAGCAGCACCTATTCTGCCGAGGACTAGTGCCCCTCCTATCCAAAGGAAGAATGGTCCGAATAGGAATAACAGACCATCGACTATGAAATTGGAGCTGATTCCCTTTGACCCCAAAGGCCCTAATCCCCCGTTACTCTCTATCCAACTCTCTGCAAAAGAAAGGATCCCGATGAAGAAGACAATGAGATGTAACCACAGTCTTGATTTCTTTTTTGGAGCGACTCTACGCACTCCCTCATCGATTTCTATACTGAGGAATTCTGTTGTTCTGGAGCTTCCGAACAGTAACGTTATGCCGACAGTTACAGAGAAAATCAGGAGGGTTACTAATCCGCTCAGTGTTGGAACTACGCGGAAGTCACTTTTCTCGAAGGCCATGAACCCAACGGCATCTAGGACTACGGGCACTGAAGCCATTGCGAGGATGTATCCGAAGAACCAGCCAATCACGCTTACAACCGCTAGCTCTCGAAAGATCATCGAGCCGAGAGTCGCCTCCGTGCCTCCGATAACCCTGTGAATCGATATCTCCCTTCTTCTCTGTTCCAGTGACAGTATCAGCCCGTAAATTAGAACTGAGAAGGATAGTATCACTATTGGTATCATTAAGATGTAATCGAAGACACTGATTATACCCAGAAAGAGTTCTAGGAAGACAATGGTACCTGAAATCAGATCATTGTACTCGACCATTACGTCATTACCTGCTGTGTAGTTGGACCCCTCAACATCCTCCTTCAATCCATCCAGCCATTTCGTAGCAGCGCTCGTAGACGATGAAGGGAGCTGGTTTCTATCAACAGCTATACCAAGATATCCATGATCCTTGTCCATCAGAGTGAGCTTCTGAGATTCGTTCAGAACGGAAGCCGAGACCATTATGGGATTAAACAGAAGAGTTGGGTTGCCTGCTCCACCTTCTTGGTAGACCGCGGCTACCTTTAGATCGTATACCGTCATGTTAACCTGACAATAGAGGAATCCGGATTCATCATTGAAGTATTCATAGCCGGGGCAATCGTCGAAGCCCGAGGCTATATCTTGGTAGCCAAGATAGTCGTGTGTATAAGAGAATGTTAATGATTCGAGAGTATCGTTTACCCCTACTCCGGCCTTTCCAGCAATCTGAGAAGGTAGCACTATCGAACGGTTTAGAGTGGCCTCTTCTGCAGAACTTGGCCATGAGCCGTATATGATCCGATTAGAATGTCTCTCACCCAGATCACCGTCCCATATTCCATCTCCGTAGAACCTTATGGTTCTTTTATCGTTAATTGGGGGACCTGAGTCATAAGCCTCAGGGTATTCCCAACTGACATTATTCCAATCCCCGACAGTGCTTGTTGCTCCAACGGCGTTTAGTGGCTGTGGGATTATAGCACCATCATCAAAAAATCCGTTAACTCTAACTCCCTGTCTACCAAATACCAGCCCGCAATCGGATATTTCTTCCATTTGTACGAGTTCAAAGCATGCGGTTTCCCAGAGCAGTGAGTCATTGGTTCTGCCTTCAGAGTCCTGATCAGGGTCCTCGGCGAAATCCACCTTTCCATCGAAGATTTCCTCTTGCAGAGAGAACTGTAGAAAAGCTCCATTCAGTCCAGCAGAGTAAGCTAGAACTGTGGTTATCACAAGAGATGCCAAAAAGACGCCAGCAAAAACTGCGAGTACCCTTTCCCTTCCCTTCCAGGCACTTTTGAGAGCCATTGACATGTTGTCAGGGACTGAGTACAGTATTTCGAGTATCGATGCGTCTATGGGACCGTTGTCTGGGACTGATCCATACTTATTTTTGTTAGATTCTCCCTCTTGGATGAGGAAGAAGGGTAAAACAAAGTTGAGAATTGGGATAGGAGTAGTGAGCAACCACCATCCCGACCTTCCTGAATCATGCAATCTACGAACAGTCACACACGTGAAGGAGTAGAAAAATACCAGATTGATGAAAACGATCAGGTATGACAAAGGATTGAAGAAAAGCGTATCGAGTAATCCTATCCCAACAGTAGAGGACATTGATAGGATAACATTTGAGTAAAAGATATCAATTGCTAACAGTATTGGCCCCATTATCAGATAGAACCAGAAGGGGTTCCAGTATTCTGATCTCGAGGCCCTTCCCCCGAGGTCTCCTGTCTTTACCAGGCATTTCTTGATAGCCTCAAATGGATGCATAGGGAATTCTGGTCTGTGATCATCCTCGTAGAAGAAATCCATCATTCATCACCTGCCGTTCCCCATGCAGATCTGATATCTGAAGCGGCGGTGACACCGTCCTTGAGAAGGAGCATTCTGTCTGCCTTTGATGCGAGGTTTGGGTCATGAGTGACCATAAGGACCGAAATTCCGTAGTCTTCGCAGAGTTCCTTGAAAAGATCGAGAATCCCTTCTGCGCTTTTGACATCCAGATTACCTGTAGGCTCATCAGCAAGAATGAGTGGCCTTGAGCCGGAAATGGCCCTAGCTATTGCGACCCTCTGCCTTTGACCCCCTGATAGCTGGTCTGGGATGAAGTTCATTCTATCTGATAATCCAACTTTGCGCAGAGCCTCCTCGGCCTGTGACTCTGCGAGCGATGTTGGAACTCCTGATAGCTCAAGAGCGAAAGTGACATTGTCAAGCGCAGAGAGCCTGTCCACGAGATGAAAATCTTGGAAAATCCATCCTACTCCATTCCTTCTGACATCGACAACCCTGCTTGGGGGTTTTGTACCGTAGTGAAATTCGTTCAATGAGATGGACCCGGAATCAGCCTCCAGAAGGCCTCCTATTATGTTCAAGAGAGTTGACTTACCACATCCAGAAGGTCCCATAAGTGCTACGAGTTCACCAGAACTGATCTTCAAATCTATTCCCTTCAGGACCTCGAGCCTACTCCTTCCGGAGCCAAAGGCCTTCGTTAGATTGCTTACTTCTAGGATATGTCCCCCTCCTAAGCTTGTAGTTACGTCTTAACTTGACCTTATAATCAGTCGTTATGCAATCTTCAATTTATTTTTTGGGCGGAGATAACTGCGTCGTAGGCTTCTGCTAGTGATTTTCCCTGAGACTCAGGACTCAATATGTTCTTGACATGTTCCATCAGCTCTTCGGATGGGTGCCTTGGAACCCCTCCTGCCGCTCTCCAATTGGCATGGATATTCGTAAGCTCACTCACCCAGTCTTGGATTGAGGTCGGAGGCAGAAGGCAATTGTCTGGGATTATCTCATTGTGTGCGGGTAAATCCGAGGCAAGTACTAGACATCCGGCGGCCATAGCCTCAGCAGGAGGGTAGCCAAATCCTTCACCCGCACTGGGAAATATTAGGACCTCGGCATTTTGCAATGCTGCAAGTAGTTGGCTATCTGTTAATTTCACATCGCTCCCTATGTGTATCACATTGATATCCCCGGAGACCTCTTCGGGCAAGGAGTCAATTACTCGCTTGGCAAAATCCAGTCTCTTTCTTTCTTCATTACTCCCCAGGGTTATCACAAGCATCTTGGATTCATCATCTAGGTCACCAAGGATATCTCTCGACATAGGATTTAGGATTGGACTCCAGTATTCGGTATCGATTTGGTGTCTTACTAGGGTAGTCGGCTTCCCGGGAAATGTTCTCTTCACATCCCCTAGTGTATCCTCGGAGATACATATCAGCATATCTGCCCTTTGAAGTCCTTTCTTCAGGTTCCTGAGATCTCTCCTTCTGAAGAATCCGGGATTTTGGTCGCCCACTGGTACTACTACGTCACCACCAACTATCGCCCTTGGCCTGATGTGAAACAAGTCATGCACCGTGACGATTACCGGAACCTTACTTTTCTTTGGAACTAAGTGGGCCTGCTCCTGATCTGTGATGTGAATCAAGTCGGCCTCTGTTGACTCCGATATTTGACTAACTAATCTTGGATGGGAGAACCATCTCTTCATGGCTCTTGATAATAGAGATTCCATTCTCTTATGTTCGACAGTTTTGATTCTTGTCCAGTTTGGAACGAGAGCTCTGTTAAGCAAAGTCTCGATTGAGTGATGTGCCCTCCCTAGTCCTGAATCTTCGGAAAGGCGAGGGCCTCTAACCAGCAGAACTCTCCTCACCATGTTCTCACCAAGGCGTATCGGACTTAAACGAGGACGTGTGATGGAGCCTCATGGCGCGCAATGGCGGGGAGGATGGGGATTCCCGTATGAGGTTGTTAATCGCCAAGGGAAGCTTCGCACCCATGGGAGGAGCCGAGAGAGACATAATCAGGAATCTTCCATCGCTATCTAAGAGATTTTCTCTATCTGTTGCGACATTGGAAAGCTCTGCGGAACTGGAGAGTGTCTGCAGGGAAATAGGCGTACAATTGATGTTACCAAGCCTGGAGTGGTCTAAATCTAACAGTGTATTCTCTAGGGTCCTCGATTCTGACTTTTACAAGGCATTGGATTGCTGGAAGTCGATCGCTGAACTAATAGACGGCATGGGCGAATTAGACTGTGTCCACATAACGAGCGGAGATGGTAGCTTGGCCATCTTGGAAATCATACCCGATGATATTGCCGTTCACTTACATCTCTTAGAGCCACATAGGGGACTCCATGAGGATGTACTCCATCGGGGGATTGATGGCAGTCCGAAGAGAAATCTTGGTGTGACGAAGGCCGCCTTGACGCTTGCGCGACGAAGGGATCTTGCGACCATCCGAGAGCTCTCGGCCAGAAATAGGTCCTTCATAAGCGGAAACTCTGAATTCACTTCATCGAGAATCGGCGATGTATATGGGGTGCGTTCTGGTATTCTACTACCTAGCTTGGGGGTAGACGAGTTTACTCAGAGTCCTTCGACTGATGAGCCTAGCAAGGTGGATGGTCCTACTGAACCCTATGTGGTTACAATAGGAAAGGCAAGTTGGGTCAAGGGTACTTGGGAGACGATATCGATGCTTGAAGGAAGTGGGCATTCCTTGGCACTAGTAGGAGGGGGTGATTCAGAGGATCTTGATGCACTGATTGGTCATGCAAAGGATTGCGGGGTGGGATTATGGATAGCGCCCAGGCTAAGCTCCGTTGATCTTTGTAGCATAATTAGGGGAGCAGTGGCTGTAGTTAGCATGGCTCACTCTGAGCCATTTGGGTTAACTCCCATTGAGGCACAAACGGTTGGAACACCCGCACTTTTTGTGGATGAGGGCGGGTTCAGGGAAACAATCTCCGATGGGAAATCAGGGAGGCTGCTTCCCCGGGGCGACTACTCGGCATGGCACGATGCTCTGAAGGAAGCTGTAGAAGAGGACATCCGTTCAAAATGGGCAGAGAATGGCAGGAAGAATATCTCGATGAAGGGGTTGAACCCAGATAGATTCTCTGAAAGGCTGGAGGATATTTTTATTGGAGTCTCAAATTTCTAGTCCATAGTGTTGATTCTCGGGAGAGTTAGCCTGAAGACGATAATTGTGGAAATAATGCCCAATAACAGGAGGGTTGATGATGCCCATAGAGGGAGGATTGCCGCTGAGTCTGAAGGTAGCCAGAATGGCAGGATATCAAAGAGTGACTCGCCTCTGACCAGTTTCCCGCCAATTGATGATGCCATGGAAGTCATCAGGAATGCGAGTACAGCTGTGGACGACTGTAGAATTGCCAATTGCCTGTAATTCCAGAGTCCGGGTCCCATCCTATACCTTCCAATAACAAATGAAGACCACAGGCCAAGAGCCAGCCCGCTGTAGACGAACTTGTTGTACAGTAAGGCGCTTTCAGCATATCCTTCGGAGGCAAGGTTTCCTGTCAATATGGCGATTGGGAGGAATAACAAGGCAAGAAATGACCCGGCCAGAGAAGCCCTGTCCATGGTGATGAAGAGAGACTCATTGTTAATCCCCGAAGGAGCCAACATCCTAGATGCCAGGCATCCAACCGCACAGATAGTTGCGAGTACCATGGATCCTACAACAATCTCAGCCATGGCAGTATGAAGTGTTGCTGAGCTGACCATTACTCTGCCCCCTCTCTGTACTCGTAATCCTCAACCCATTCCTCTGTTTCTGGATTCCAAAGCCAGCCAGGATTGTCCTCGGACCTGATGAGGGATGAATTATTTACAAGTTCTGTTTGATCCGTGTCCTTTCTCTCTATAGTTAGCGTAAGTCGCCCTTGCAAAGATACTAAGATTGAGATGACTAAAAGTGCGAATGCGAACGAGTGGGCTCTTGCTGACCAAATATCTCCCTCAAACGGTGGTGGTGCTGTACCCATCTTGAGCCAGGGTTGTTCTATTGAGAAGGTCCCGTTGAATGTTGTAATCCTATAGATAATTTCTATTTCCCCCATAGTGGCTGGGATTCTCACTTCCCAATCATTGCACACCCCATCCTCTGAATCAGAGGTGCACTGGACTGGGGCTGAGGTAGGATCCCATTCCCCCTCTATCATCCATTCGACAGAGATGTCCGTCGTGTTCCTAGTGCTGATATGTAAGGGGGAGTCGTCACCTGATACCCTAAATGACGGAGCGACCCAATCATTGGATATTCCCGGCAGTCCTTCGGGGACATCGTTGACAGTTACCTCGAAGGCCTCGCTTACTCCCGTGTATGCCTTTTCTCCTCCGTAAGATCCATGGTGAACTTCTGCGTACAGATTATGGCTTCCAAGGGTTTCTGGCGAAAGCAGTACCCAAGTTTCGGTAATAGTCCCAGAAGAAGGCATTTTCGTTTCGATATAGTTCGAGGAGCCCCCATTTGGATCTTGAATCATATGCCATCCATGATCCTCGGGTGTGTCTGAGTTTCCATTTAGTGAGCTTAGGAGGAATATGCCAATAATATTCGAGGGAGAGCTGACATCAGAAACGGTTACATCTACAGAGACTGCTTGTCCTGAGAATGCCTCATTTCCAAGGGAGATCTCTATGTTAGCATCAGAAGGCATGCTCAGGGATGGATCCCCATGGCACGATCCCCCGCAGGAATAGTCTCTATCAGCATCCCCATTCCCTCCTGGGTTTGCCAAGGAGGATCCAGGGGCAAGCACGAGAGAGAGGCATAGAAGAGTGACGATGACAAATCTATTCACTTCAACCTCCTCCTATTGTCGTAGATAGCCAAGGCCAGAGAAATGATTCCCAGAGACGCCATAGCGCCGGAGATTAGTGTGGTTGTCAGTTGGCTTGCCTCATCAATAGGTTCGGGCCCAGAAGAAGCAATTGAGGATGCGTCAATGTTCACGTGGTTCTCTCCATCAACTATCCACACAACCTCTCTGCCGTCGACTACTGAAGTCACAGCATAGTATAGATTGGTGGCTATTGGGGCGGGTTCGCTCCACTCTAGGTATTCTGTAGTTCCTACTGGCTGCAAAGGTTGTGGGATTTCCTCGCCCCAAGTAGGCTGTTCATCGAACATTGTTAATCCCACCACAGATGAAATAGGGCTCGTCGATCTGTATATCCTGTATTCGTCTGATGTTCCTTGCCAACTCAATGAGACCTGCTCCTCATTTAGGTTGGCTACCAAAGAGGCAGTAGTCTGAACATCTTCGTAAACTATCGTGGAAACAGAAGTACCAGCTGATTGTAGATTATCCAAGACAGTTAACTGGATTGAGTGAGGGCCAGGGCCCAAGATCACGTCGACTGTGCTTCCAGATACCTCTACTCCATCTATAACCCAATTATATACGGAGATTACACCATCAGAGTCGAATGAAGATGTAGCATCAAATGTTGCTAGCGAGCCAGGTAATGGAGGAGATGGGATAACTGTCCATGATGGCAAAGGTGCAATGTTAGAGATGATTGTAGATGCTGATAAATTTGCTGAAAGTCCCCAAGGATCAGTAGCCGTGATAATAACCTCCCACTCTTGACCAGGCTCAAGCCTAATCTGATCCACCCTGTCCAATCCATCCAGATCAGGAATCACGAAACCATCCCTCAACCAAGTATAGTCGAGTTCGACCGGCTCATCGTCCGGATCTTCGGTGACAGTAACTGCTAGAAGATCGCTCAGCGAATCAGGAGGAGTCGTCATTTCACCGGAAGCAGAACCATGAAGAAGTATTTCGAGAATTACAGGATTTGCATTCTCGATTACTCTCGAGTTGGTTTTCATTGAGGTTCCAAGTCCTTCACCGTCACCAGGAATTACCTGTACTGACCAATGCTCGTCTCTATCTACTTCAGACGCTGGGATTGAGGTCATTCCATCATACTCAGTAACCCACTCACCATCGACCCACCAACGGATCTGGCTTCCAAATTCAAAATCTCCATCCTCGTCATATTGCTCCCATACTACATTTAGGTCAGAGTCAGTAGTTAGCTTTCCCTCGGGGATCAGCGATATATTCGTGACCACAGGAGGAGTGTTAACAATAGAGACGGGTAAAGTCACATACCAATCTGACCACACCAACCCATCGAATACCCTTACATGGGCTTCCCAAGACTCTCCTTTGGCAGTGAATGAGGGGTGAACTATTGTCTCATCATTGAAAGTTGCGACCATCACTGAGTCTCTATACCACCTAATCTCGGTTGACTGGATTTCATCTCCATCTGGATCATAAGGCGTGTAAATAAGTTGTAGGGAATCCGTGGTTAACGTATTTCCTGACGTCGATATGAATGCGGAAACCGAAGGGCCGGTGTTGGACGACCCGATTACCACTTTTCCGGTATATGCAGTATCCCCATATTCCAACGAGTCGCTTGGAGTTACAGATGCCTCCCACTCGTCCCCTGATCTAATCATGAAACTGGAAACTGTGAGTTCCCCATCTAATTCGACAACTCTGGATCCGTCCAGGAACCAGTAGATGAGTGTCTGTTGAGAGTCCTCAGGATCTCCGTCTAAATCATAATAGTCCCATGATAGAGTTAGATCATCATCATCCATTGGTGAGTCTGGACTGATGGACAAGCTTCTCGCTATTGGCAGTGTGTTACCAATAGTCACAGGATCCAGAGAAACGGTATCTCCAAATTCGTTACCATCATTAGGGGTAAGCTCAACCCTCCAGCTTTGCCCCTTCGAGATTAAGCTATTTGGAACATCGGTCAAATCATCTATTTGAGTTACTCTCAGACCATCTCTGAACCAATGAATCGAGGTCCCCTGTTCGAAATCGCCGTCTGCATCGTAATAATTGTAGGAAACTGATAAACCGGTTTCTTTGGTTGGATCAGATGGTACATAGCTCACTGAAGATGCCTCGGGAGGGGTATTTGTGGAACCTGAGTCCTCACTACACTGGAATTGGACTGTTGCCCAACCATCCCCACCAGTGTTACCATTTCCATTTGCGGCCATAACAGCCAGAGAGAATGTTACGGTTCCTGATCCTGATGAGGGGGCAGTCCATTCAATACCCCAGCTTCTGTAGTCTGGGAATTGGTGGGTTGCCTGATTTCCAGCAGAATTTACCTGAGTGTTCATTATCCCCATTCCAGTCGAAAGCGTTCCATCCGAAACTTGCAGATTGAATCCTCCCTTTGACCCAGAGACCCCTCCATTCATCCCTATGCTCAGTGAGTAAGTCTGTCCAGGCGAGTATGTAGTTGGAAAGTTATGGGTGGGAGTTGGCGATGCCCCTGAACCACCATGACAATTACACCCATTAGAGGAATTGAACTTGCCATTACTGTTCGCAATGGCTACTTGGGAAACCGAGGATAGTAGGATGATTATGAGTGCCACAGAGACTACGCGTCGTGAAGCCATAGCGTATTTGTGGTGTGTGTGATGAATAAATTCTTCCTTTCTGTGAGGATTTTCTTGGCGCTCCTTTCCGTTGCATTCATTGATTGGACCCTCGTCCGGGGCTCATGGGACCGATTGAGAAAGTGGCAGTCATTGGTGCAGGAAACATGGGCTCTGGAATAGCACAGAAAAGCGCGCAAGAACGATTCATGGTGCAGATGGTCGATAGGGAGCTTGAGTGGGTAGAGAGAGGACAGGGGATCGTATCGAGCTTTCTTGATGAGGCAGAAGAGAGGCGTATTTTCAACCCTAAGCAAGTCGAGGAAATAAAATCCAGGATCTCAGGAGTTGTTGGAACAGAGAATGTAGATCCAAGCACTGATTTGGTGATTGAGGCAGTTTTCGAAGATTTTGACGTAAAGAAATCAGTTTTTCAAACTCTAAACAGAGTCTGTGGAGACGGCACTATCCTCGCCAGTAATACTTCATCTCTCTCCGTCAATGAGCTGGCGGAGGTCACGGGAAGACCGGATAGGTTTGTCGGTCTTCACTTCTTCTATCATCCCGCGAAGAACAGGCTCGTTGAGATTATCCCAGCGTCCATGACTTCCGAAGAGAGTGTTAAGTTGGTCGAACAATACTGTAAGTCCATGGGAAAGGTGGTTATTGTCTGTAAGGACAGACCAGGATTCGTCGTCAACAGGTTCTTTGTTCCCTGGCTTAACGAGGCGTGTTTGCTACTAGAAGAGGGGGTTGGTACAGCGGCACAGATAGATGCAGTTTCAAGAAATTCGTTTGAAATAGGAATGGGACCTTTCGCTCTGATGAATCTCACTGGCCCACCCATTGCCCTTCACTCAACTGATTATCTTGCTGAACAATTAGAAACCCCCAGATACAGAGGAGCGACGAATCTCAGAAAACTGGTGGAAGAAGGGAAAATGTGGGATATTAATGGACCCGAGGACTGCGACCTGGAAACCAGTAAGGTAATTTCCGAGAGGCTCCTAGGACAAGTTTTCTCAGTTTCATCACAGATTGTGGAAGAGGGGGTATGTTCGATGGAAGATGTGGATAGAGGGGCCAAGGTTGGCCTAAGATGGGCGAAGGGTCCATTCGAGATTGCGAATGAAATTGGAATGAGTAATGCATCCAGAATGGCATCTGACTACTCTGATATGGCGAACATCGAAGTACCAGAATGGTTCATTGACAGGAAAGAAAAATTCGAATTCTCATACGTTGATTTGGAAATTGAAGACGACGTGGCCAAGGTAAAGCTAAACAGGCCCGAGGCAATGAATGCACTGAATGTAGATCTGGTCACACAACTTGGTTTGGCTGTAGATGAAGTCAATTCTATGTCTGATATCTCCACAATCATCTTTGAAGGAGCGGGTAAGGCATTTGTGGCTGGTGCGGATGTAAAATTCTTCGTTGACAAGCTAAGAGAGGACTCATTTGAGGAGATCTACGAATTCACAGCAAAGGGCCATGAAGTTTTGAACAGTATCGAGAACAGTCAAAAAACAACGATAGCGCTAACGACTGGTTTAGCACTGGGAGGAGGTCTCGAACTTGCGCTGTCGTGTGATTACAGGATAGGGACCAGAAGGAGCCAATTCAGATTTCCCGAAACATCGATAGGAATATACCCCGGACTTGGTGGAACTCAAAGGACAGCAAGAATTTGCGGCTTGGAATGCTCCAGATACGCGATACTAGCCGGAAACTTCCTAGATTCAGTTACTGCATATGATCTGGGACTTCTAACCCACAGCGTACATCCTTCTGAAGTTGATTCAGTGGTAAATTCTCTAATTGGGATAAAGCCCGAGAATAAGTATGCATTTCGGCCTGTTAATGATGGCAGTAAGGTCGTAGCTTTCTCAAAGAAATTTTACTCTGATGAAAATATCGGGGCTTTGTTGGCAGGGGAAATCCCATCAGGTTTTGATTCCGATGATCCAATGGTATCAAGACAAGTCAAGTCTCTATCTAGGGGTGCACCAATCGCCATAAGAATAGCAAGCGAACTTCTATCCTACGCAACTAATGGTTCTAGCCTGGAGGATGGTCTTAAGCTAGAGCTGGAAAGGCTCGAGGAGATATTCGGTACTTCCGATGCCGAAGAGGGATTGAGCGCTTTGATAGAAGGAAGGAGGCCGAAGTACAACTCCTCCTAAAGTCCCCTGAGTGGGGACTGTACCCATGCTGGAGCCCTGTAGTTTGCGATTGCCGCGTATAGGATTGCCCTCAAACTTATTCTCTCATATTCTCCTGCAATTTCCTCTTTTCCGATTGTCTCATTGATCCATGTTTCTAAGAATTTATCCATTTTCATTTCCTCCTACTGGTGTAGATTTCACACTAAGCCATCCGAATCTTATATTTGAGTGCATAAGTTTTCGTGATTACACGTAGATGCATTTTATACACTAGATACCATGTGGACCACTTGATACTCATGTCTAGCCGACCACTCAGAATATCCAAGAAAGATCTTCGAAGAGTGGAGAAGTCTGTGGATGAAGTGATGGGTTTGGGCAAGGAAATACGTAATCTGTTTTCAAAGTACAATGACGAGGAATTTGACGTTGGTTGGGAAGTAGATTCTGCTGTGGATGCATTTTCCGTACTCAGTTCGAGATGGACAACTGAGATTCTTGCAACTCTATACATAGCCGGCGATCGTAGATTCAATGAAATGAGGGGTCTACTTAGAGGAATAAGTAGTCGTACTCTATCTGACAAACTTACCACATGTGTCGAGAACGGTCTTGTTGAGAGGATAGTAGAGGATGGACCTCCCGTTAGGGTGAAGTACAGTCTAACAGTCCATGGAAGAAGGGCTGGTGCACTTTTGTCTCCCTTTGTTGGTTACATGAAAATTCATAATGGAAAAATCGATGGTCCTGCTTAGGCCTTACACCGTGATATTGTATGAGCATTGGAACGCATGATTAAAACCCCCCACGCTAACCTAGCAAACTATGGCGCTCATTGACCAATGGAGGCTTTCCCGTCCCTGGTACGTAGATTCCGTCGGCGCGGTTGCTGGAGCTGCACTAGGAATGGGAGGAATGGCTCAGCTATTCTTTCCGGTCTCGCAGGGAACCATGATCGCACACAGAGAAAACGATTGGGAGCATCCACTGAGGGTGAGAATAGTTGATGCCCTGGAGAAGTCTCCAGGAATTCACTTCAGGGAGCTACAACGAAGACTAGATGCTGCTAATGGCACTCTTAGACACCATCTAGATATCCTGACAAAGGAGGGGGTTGTGACTATTGTTCCTGTGAACGGGAGAACATGCTACTATTTTGGAGCCCCTGCCCAAGTTGAGATCCTAGAGGGAACTGGAGTGACAGATGACGCCAGAGCCGCGGCAATGATGCCCGTGGGACTTTCAGAGGTACAGAAGGTGGTTGTTGCTAGGCTGACCGAGGAAAATAGCCCTGAGTCCCAAGCTCAACTTGCCAGGGACCTAGGTAGATCGAGAGCTTCCGTCCACTCCGCAATCTCAGTTTTGAGGGAAAGGGGAATCCTAAGTCAGAGTGGCCTCGAATTGGCTCCCCATCTAAACGGCCTGACTAGGTCGAATGTGGACTACCCATGGCTGGATGTTAGAATAGAGTGCTCGTGAAAGAAATTGCATCCTATAATGGGAGTCTGTGACCTCTGATACTCGGAATTGTATAGAACCCCCCAATATCAGGGTGGTTCTGTGTTCAGACTGCGACTGGTTGAGCTTCCTATGCCAACAGGTAGTAGAGACCCTGATGTTCTGTTAGCTTGGCTCCTTGATTCGATGGGGCTGGTTAGGAGGAAGGTCGAGGGAGGGACGATTGACGAGGGTCAGGGAGCCTTGCATAGAATCATCAGTCAAGCTTTTCTGGAAGAGCCATTAAGAGGGTGGGATGCAAAATCTCTGTGCGAAATCACAGGAATCTCACAAACTGGTGTGCATCATCAATTGGTTAAACTAAGAGAGTGTGGTCTGATATCTGCGCACACTGATGGGAGGTGGCATATGCATGTTTTGAGGGGGGGGAGCATATCCTCGGCTGTAGAATTACTTTCAACTGAGGCCAAAACAGTCCTGAAAATTAGAATGAGGGAATTATCTAAGAAAATCTCTGAGTCAGAAGATAGGATGAACATAGTCAGTCAAAATGATGAGGTTAAGTTCAAGATACAAATTTCCGAACCTGGGCCGGTTGATCCAGAGGAGTCTGGTATGGCCACTCTGGTCAAAGATCTCGGACTTTCTGGGGAGAGGGCGAGAGAAGGAGATGGGCTAGCCAGCGGAGTAATGGGTGCTCTATGTGAGAGTAGCGTCCCAATTACTATACTAGCCCTTTCGGAGAAGATGGGGGAGAGTAGATCTAGAGTAAGTCGTTCAATAGAGAAGATGAGGGCATCCGGAATTGTCGATAGAGTACCTATGATGGACAGGATCGCACAAGACATTTTTGCCGGCCTTATGAGGCAATATGATGCTAGAGGGGAGGAGTGGCTGATGACGAGGGGGGGATTAGGTAGAATCGATGAGGCGATTTCGAAGAAGCTTATCTCCGGAGCGAAGGAGGGCTCGTTGAGTATAGATCGAGTACAATCCCTTCTCGAAGGAATTGAGATAGATTCTCAGAGGTTACTGCTGAATACACTTGGGGGGAGGATGCCATATGGATTCAGAATCTCGGGTCGAGATGGGGGCGAGGTTTCCGAGAATGTCCAACGAAACGCGGAAAGAGCTCTAAGAAGGCTGAATACTGTTGCTCAGAGGCTTGATGAGGCGATCTCAACTTGATTTTCAATCTCACATAGACCATGGAGATAGTCGCTGACTTCTCTTCCAAGCTGAGCCTTATCCTGTATAGAGTGGAGTCTGACCCTCATTGAGGAAGCCCCATCTAACCCCTTAGTAAACGAGACAGCGTGTCTCTTGAGGTTCTTGCTTCCTGTGTCGCCATAAACTTCTTGAGACAGTTCTAGGTACCTATCCCAACACCAACTCCTCGCTCTCGAAGGACCCCCATCCCCCCATGGAGCTGATTTGTCATACCAGCCCATTCCCTGTTTTATCTCATGGAAAATAGTAGGCCTGCCTATAGCGCCTCTTCCAATCATCAGCCCTCCTGCGTGAGTTGCCTCCAAGCAAAGCTTCGCTGATTTCGTATCCACAACATCACCATTTGCTATTACCGGGATATCCACTGAGTCTGAAATCTCCCTGATTTGATCCCAATCTGCTATCCCTGAATATCTCTGTCTCAAGGTCCTACCATGAACACATATTCTCAACACACCTTCATCGGCTAATCTCTTGGAGATTTCAAGAGCGGTGTTCGGGCCAGAGCCAGTTCCTAATCTCATCTTTACAGAGATAGGCACGTCTGTGGAATCTAAGCACCTTCTGACCATGTTGACTACCTTATCTGGGTCTCGCAATAATGCCGCACCTGCGTCATTTCTACATACCTTAGGTGCCGGACAGCCGAAATTTATGTCAATAACGTCTGATCTGTCTTCGAGCATCTCTACAGTTTTAGCCATTTCAGAAATATCTCCTCCGAAAATTTGTGGTATGAACGGCTTCTCACGTGGGTCAGTCTCGACTTTTAGCCATGAGTTTGTATTTCTGCGTGTAAGGCCTGAGGCGGCGGTGAACTCTGTCACTGTATAGTCGGCTCCGCATTCCTTGGCTAGTAGCCTATATGCCAAGTCTGTCACGCCAGCCATGGGCGCCAGAAAGATTGGCACAGGTTCGAAGCTCATGACATTGCGAGAAGCGACTTGGTTATCACATGCACTAAGAAATAACTGTTTAAGTCTAGAAAGAGGACTCCCAATCGTCAACGTCTTGAGACCTCTCCCAGTCAACGTCCGAAATTCCACTTCTAATCTTAAGTGTCTCACGCGCCAATAACCAATAAATTAGTGCCAGCGACCTTCTTCCCTTGTTGTTAGCTGGTAGTACCAAGTCCACATTTCTGAGCCTGTTGTTCGCATCGCAAATCCCTACCACAGGTAAACCAGAGCTTACTGCTTCTGAAAGAGCTTGTGAGTCTGCTGCTGGGTCTGTTACTACTATGACTTCTGGTTCAATGTACGTCCTCAATCTAGGATTTGTCAGTGTCCCAGGAATGAACCTACCGACTATCTTCTTTGCACCTATTGCCTCTGCGAACATTCTGGCTGGCCTCTGTCCATACTGACGAGCGCTAACAACCAAAATTCTGCTAGGATCATAGTTTGCTAGGAACTTAGCTACTGTTCGAATCCTAGAATCAGTCTGCCTGATGTCTATGTGATGCAATCCACTACCGTCTTGCCTGAATTTGTCCAAGAATCCCTTCATGTCCGAAGACTTCTGATTTGTGCCTATATGAACAGCGTGTAGCTCATACATATCAAGCGGTACAAGTGGGGTTAGGCTCTCATCCAAGGCGATTCCTCAGGGCCGTCCGAACTGCCGGCCACTGATAAGCGCTACGCCATGGGTATGCCTCCAAACTCAGGCGATTATTCCAGCTCAGAGCTGAACGTGCACTCTCCCTCTTCATGAATTTCGGGGAAAACCACGCATTTTTTTGTCACCCAAAGTGAAACTCTGAACTCATCCTCGAATGAGAGAGTATCTATGGGGGCCGATATGGCATATCCTCTGGCCCTGACGTTTAGGAGCCATTCCCCATCGCTAAATCCAGAAGAATTACCAATGGATATTGTACAGTCACTCTCGCTCCTCAGTTCCAGTGACATCTGGCCCACTGAGCTTGTGGCGAGGTAGTCCCAACACAAATCTCCGTTCGGCTTCAATAGCTTAATTTCAACAAATCTTAGCTCATCTGTATTATTCCCGAGCAGTTCTCCAAGAGTCGCAGACCACTCGAAAGAGACCGAGAAGTCCAGTAACATCTTCGATACAGTCTCGTCCACCAATATCCTGCTCTCGTTTGAGTAGCAGTCTGTTTCTTGGTTCGAGTCTTCAGACCCGGGAAGTACACATTCGTTCTGTGAGAAAGTGTGTGCTTGTACGAGTGGCTCCACTGGGACAATATCCTCCCGTGGATCCTCTCGCATACCTTCCATGACCTCCCTCTGCACAGCGAGACCCATGCATCCACTGGACGCCATGCTCACTAGCATGAGGAATACGAGAATTATGCACGTTCCAGTCCTATGCATAGTCTGCCGAATGAGGCACATGACTTGAATGCGCGTGTGATTTGGGTGCCTCTCGGTACTCATAGGGAACGTCAGTGCCGTGGCTCAGTCCACCTTCGTCGTCATTGAGGCGTTTGGGGGAACCGGCTTCCGGAAATGAATGTTCCAGTTCGATGGGAGGGGAGGGTAGCGACAGGTAATTTTTTGCAGTGTGTCAGTTACAATCACAACATGCCTCCTAAGAAATCTGACAATACCCATGAATTTGAAAAAAAACAGGAACGCGAGAGGGTGATTGTAACTGGGGCCGGTTCTGGTATTGGGAAGGAGTTAGTAAAACTCTTTTTGAAAGACGGGGCTGATGTGCTAGCAGTTAGCTTGCTTGATCACGAGCTCCAAG
>DANW01000002.1 GCA_002501605.1 Euryarchaeota archaeon UBA28 | reverse complement strand
GCCGTTACATATTGTCTGAGAGATTGGATTCATCCCAGGGCTTTGGCACCAGCCCTCTACTGATTTTGTGTTGAGTATGTTCAATGATGCGTCCCCACCTTCTCTTAGACTCCCACATTCAGGAGGACCTCCATTCGAGAATGTGGTAGCTGGATTACGCGTGCTAGCCACCAAAGCAGCAATAGGATCGATGCCACATCTGTGAGTAGCTAACGAACCAACAAAAGGCATGGAGATAGAATTACAGTTTGGGTTAAAATCTGAAGCGATTGAAAATGCCCATGAATTTTCTAAGCATGACATCATTGGAGGGAAGTCTGATGCCCCTAATACATATTGAGTCCCGGGTAGGAAGGTCTGCATCACACCGGATGCATCAGCTTTTGATCGGGCATCATCATTTGAGCAGGCTACATGATCTGCACTGACGCATCCGATATCAGCTGCCATAGCAAGACCATTAGAATCTACGAATTCATCTACATGCGCTCTGGGACTCAGTCCCATTTCTCTAGATGCTAACAATATCTCCTTTGATTCATCTACTGTGAACCAACCTGGCTCACAGAATACATCTGCCCATCGCGCGATACCCAGCTTACAAACTTCGGGCAATTGTTTGTATATCAGCTCGTCAATATAATCCTCTCTATTAGTATTCGATGGAAAATCATGGGCACCCAACCATGTTGGGTAGACATTACAATTAGACATACTATTCACTACTTTGTATGCACGTAATATCGCTATCTCAGACTCCAGATTTAGCCCATATCCACTCTTAGCTTCCAGAGTGGTAGTACCTAACATCAACGCTTTCTTGGCATTTATGGTACCTATATTGATTAATTCGTCTAGCGTACACTCCCTCGTGCTTCTAACTGTTTTTGATATTCCACCTCCCATTTTGGAGATTTCTGAATAACTCATACCACTTTGCCTTAGGGCCATTTCATTACTCCTGTCCCCGCTCCAAATCAAATGTGTATGAGAGTCAACAAAACCGGGTATTATGGCATTCCCTTTGGCATTAACAACGGAAATTCCGTCAGATATTTGCTTTGATTCATCCCAAGAGGGACAAAATTCTGATATCAACTCATCAGAGTCTGCTATTTTCAGCACCTTTCCATCCCCAATGAGTACCCCCCTCCCCTTCTCGTATACATTGAGTTCCTTGTCAGACATTTCGTGTCCTTTCAATGGCTCAGACAGGTCCCCATGGGACAAATGAGCAAGCTCTCCAGCATTGACTACGAGGGTTCGCACGGCACCGCACAGTAGTGATGCTTGAAAGCACTACCCTACTACGGTCACCATGACAGGCGTCATTCTGGGGGTTGAAAGCACGGCACATACCCTTTCGTTGGGATTTGTTGGAGAGGATGGCACACTATTCTCGTCAGAATCCGCATTATTCAAGCCTGAGGAAGGGGGTATTCACCCGAGAGAAGCCGCGGATCACCACTCAATCAAAGCGCCGGAATTAATTTCACGACTATTGTCGAGAGAGGATTTCAACCAAGACGATGTTGTCGCAGTATCATTTAGCCAAGGACCGGGGCTCGGTCCATGCCTGAGAATAGGGGCATCGGTAGCCAGGTCACTCTCTTCAATCTGGAATGTTCCGTTGGTTGGTGTAAATCATTGTGTTGCTCACATTGAAATTGGTAGAAATCAGACCGGTTGCGATGATCCAGTTTTGTTATATGCTAGCGGTGGAAACACACAGGTTATTGCACGTGCTGGAGACAGGTATAGGGTTTTAGGAGAGACTCTAGACATAGGAATCGGGAATATGCTAGATAAATTTGCTAGGGAACACGACATTCCTTTCCCTGGTGGGCCAGAAATAGAGAAGCTGTCAAATGACTGGAAAAATCGTGGATTGCATACCAATGAAAATCTGATAAATCTGCCTTATGGTGTACACGGAACTGATTTAGCATTTTCAGGCTTGTTAACCTCTGCTATATCACACTCCAGAGAACTACCACTAGATCAGGTTTGCTATTCACTACAGGAGCATTCATTCTCTAGTTGCATAGAGGTGGCTGAAAGAGCGATGGCACATACAGGGAAGAGGGAGTTACTGTTGGGAGGAGGGGTAGCTTGTAACGCTCGACTTAGGGAAATGAGTAGAATTATGTGCGAGGAAAGGGGGGGAGAAGCGTTTTGGCCAGAAAAACAATACTGCATTGATAATGGCACAATGATAGCTGAATTAGGAAGGAAAGAGATACAATCTGGTAGAATAACAAAACTTTCTGACAGCGGCATTGACCCATCAATGAGAACTGACTCTTCTGTAATTGCTTGGAGTTGAGTACCAAGTCTTATGAGAGTCCTTCTAGGCGGAGGGTTGGAGACAGCTAAAGTGCAGAGGAGGAGAAAGGCGAAATCTAAGCCTCGAGATGTGTTCAGTAACACTACCCAAAACCAGAGGAAACAAGCTCCGAAAAATCAGCCCATGCCACCCGTTGAACCAAAAAAACCGGTCCCTAAATTACCTCCTTCTAAACCGGTCAGCAGACCTAAACCTGCGGGCAAACCAGTTGAAAATCCTGAAATTACATTGACGGAGGAAACCAAAGAATCCAATCTAGAAAAAGAGATAATTGAAAATCAAATACTGGGCGATTCAAGGAAATCAATCGGGCTAAGGGTAAAAGAAATTTCACCGGAGCCAGAAGTCAAAGAAAGCGGTACAAGTAAGCGTGCTCAAGATATTATTGACAAGAGTAAGGCTAGGGCGATGGAGTCTCTGGTAAAAAAGGCAGTAGAGAATGTAGAGGTTGCCCCTAATACAGCGGTTATTTCGAAGAAGAAAAACCGGAAGACAAAAACATCATTTCAACCTGCAGAGAGGAAAAAAAGGCTCGACAGAAGTAGGCACATGGAATACAAATATGAGGTAAGAAAGCTTTTGGTAGATCTCGATATTGATGAAGAGCACCGGTCCAGCATATTAGGAACAGTTTGGGCAAAGGGGGAGCGCCAGACCGTTACTGATGCCAAGGAATATCTAAGTTCGAAACTTTCAGAGGGAGTATTAGATGACTCCCAAATAGAAGCATTATACAAGGTAGTCGATAGCTATACAATACGCAGATAATCGCGCAGAAATACAGACCCCCCAAGGGTAATACGAAAAGCCAAAACCTTCTGAGAGCTTTGATGGATGGTTTAGGGGAACCAGGTAAACCTCCGTATACCAGAGGTATTTACCCTGATATGTACAAGAGTAAGCTTTGGACTATGAGGCAATATGCCGGTTTCTCCACTTCAGAGGAAACCAATAAAAGATTCAAAATGTTGCTAGATCAAGGACAAACCGGCCTGTCCGTCGCCTTTGACCTCCCAACACAATTAGGCTTGGATTCTGATAACCCAAGATCGCTTGGAGAAGTTGGAAAGGTTGGAGTACCCATAGATACCATAGAAGATATGCGAGGCCTGTTTCAGGGCATTGATTTGTCAATGGTTTCGACATCAATGACCATAAACGCGCCTGCCACGATACTATTGGCCCTTTACGTGGCAATCGCAGATGAACAGGGCGTAGATAGAAAAGAGCTTAGGGGTACAGTGCAGAATGACATATTGAAGGAGTATATAGCACGAGGGCTCTACATCTACCCGCCCGAAGCCTCAATGAGGCTCACTAGGGATCTGATGAGCTGGTGTACGGAAAACGCACCACTGTGGAATACAATCTCTGTAAGTGGATATCACATGAGAGAAGCAGGCTGTACGGCTGTTCAAGAGGTTGCACTGACTGTCTTGAACGGACTTGAATATGTCAGAAACGCTACAGGTGCAGGGATGGATGTTGATGATTTCGCGCCTAGGATATCATTCTTTTTCGCTTGTCATAATAATATTTTGGAAGAAGTTTCGAAATTTAGAGCTGCAAGAAGAGTTTGGTACGATGTAATGACTGAGAGATTCTCACCTAAAAATCCCAAATCTTGCATGTTGAGGTTCCATACACAGACGGCTGGGGCCACACTAACAGCTCAGCAGCCATCCAATAATATCGTAAGAGTTGCTTACCAAGCACTTTCATCTGTCCTAGGAGGGACCCAGTCATTACATACTAACAGCTTTGACGAGGCAATTGGTCTACCAACAGACGAGGCAGTTACCATAGCACTTAGAACCCAGCAAATTCTGGCATTAGAGACGGGGATTGCAGATCATGTGGACCCATTTGAAGGTTCATACTTAATCGAGGAGATGACCTCGA
>DANW01000009.1:48651-60533 GCA_002501605.1 Euryarchaeota archaeon UBA28 | reverse complement strand
TTTAGATTCAAAACCGGAATCAAAGCAGGTATGACCGGAATAAACAATTCAACAACCGGCGCTGAGGCACATCTCCCATTTGGAGGAGTCAAGGAAAGTGGAAATGGGAGTCGGGAGTCGGGAATATGGGTTTTGGAATCTTACTCTTATTGGCATGCAGTTAATGACGAGCTGTCCGGAAAACTGCAGCTGGCACAGATGGATGTTGAAGAAATAGAGATGGAAGAGGCGGAAGCCGATTACTCCGGTCTAGCTTAGATGAACATCTCGCCACATTCAGGACATGGGAGACCTGGGAGCCATGCCCCCGGCATATAACCACAGTTGGAGCATAGAGAGGATTCCAAGGAAAAATCATCCATAAAACTACCCTATCGATTCAATATTTTAATATTCTTCCGAGGAAGATTCTGAATAAACAAAAAATCAATCTGTGGTGAAAAGACTAGATTTTCTTTCACGATCAGCCCTCGTCTGTAAAAGTCAGAACACAAGGAAATCCCTTACATTTTGAGACTCCATGTTTGATAATAAGAATTTTTTTGGCTCAAAATGATTTTTTTCATGGGGCGAGAAAGTGCTCAGGAGGAGGCCTCCCCGTTACGTTCATTAGATTGAGATTGTTGCATATTCACATGGAAAAACAGCCCTCTGTAGCATTGAACAGGGCTATTATTTTCGACAAAAAGAAGTGAGTGTGAGAGCGTGGAAAAAAAATACAGGACAAGGATATGCAATGTTTTGGTGATTGGCTCAGGGGGAGCAGGGCTAAGGGCTGCAATCTCCGCCCATGACTCCGGGTGCGAGGTTCTTGTAATCGGAAAGAGAATAAGAAATGATGCTCATACCACCTTGGCGTCAGGAGGAATAAATGCTGCCCTCGGAACGGTGGACCCACAAGATAACTGGAGGCACCATTTTGTCGACACGTACCAAGAGGGATACCATATTGGAGACCCAAAGACAGTTGAGATTTTGGTAAAGGACGCCCCGGCACGTGTAGAGGAGCTTGTCTCATGGGGTGCTCCATTTGCAAAGAACAGCGATGGTAAATTAGATCAGAGATATTTTGGCGCCCACACATACAGGAGAACCTGTTATGCCGGTGATTACACAGGCCGTGCAATTCTGAATACTCTAGTTTCGAAGGTTGAGGAGTTGCAAATACCGATTATCGACATGACATATGTGTCCAGGCTACTGGTAAATACTCAGAATGGACAGAAGCGGTGTTTTGGTGCTGTTGGATTCGATATTAACTCCGGTCAGAGGACTGTCTTTCTCTCTGATTCTGTTGTATTGGCAGCTGGAGGACATACCAGAATTTGGAGAAGAAGCTCATCCAGAAGAGATGAGAATACAGGAGACGCCATGAGATTGGCACTCAATGCTGGATGCAGACTTGCCGATATGGAAATGGTCCAGTTCCACCCGACCGGAATGGTTCACCCAGAATCACTTTCTGGAACGTTGGTAACTGAGGCAGTCAGGGGAGAAGGAGGCAGACTGATTAACTCAGAAGGAGAGAGGTACATGGAAAAATATGATCCAGTAAGGATGGAGCTATCGACGAGAGATAGGGTCGCACTTGCGAATTATACAGAAATCCAAGAGGGCAGAGGCACGGAAAACAATGGTGTTCTTCTAGATATCAGCCATGTCGAAAAGGGGATAATTTTGGAAAAGCTTCCCAGAATGTACAGACAATTCATGGAGTCTCAGATGCTCGATATTTCCAAGGGACCAATGGAAGTCGCGCCCACTGCCCACTACAGTATGGGAGGAGTAGTGGTAGACCCAGAAACTCATTCCACTGATGTAATGGGATTGTATGCAGCTGGTGAATGTACCTCGGGGGTCCATGGAGCAAACAGGCTAGGAGGTAACTCTCTTGCAGAGATATTGGTCTTTGGTAAAATTGCGGGAAGCGAGGCGTCAAAGTTCTCTTCGGATTTGGATTTCCAAATGAGAAGCAGGGGCGTCATTCGGGAGGCGATGGATGAGCTAGATGACCTGACAACCGAAGGGGAACAGCTGGCTAGACCTCTTCAGAGAGCAGTGAGAAATATAATGTGGAATCACTGTGGGGTAATGAGATCAGGGAAGGGCCTAAAAGAGGGGCTAAAAGAGCTGATGAGAATCAAGGAAGCTTCGTCTGATGTGGATGTGCGACCGAGTGCCGAGGGATTTTCTGACCTTGCCTTGGCATTAGATTTGCTGGGTTCAATAGACAGCGCTGAAGCTACTATTAGGTCGGCCATAGCTAGAAAAGAGAGTCGTGGCGCACATCAAAGAAGTGACTTTTCAGAAACTCTGAAAGAAGAGACTGTTAACTACATCGTTGAGCTTGCTGGAGGGGAACAGGTAGTGACAAAATCGAATGTTGCTCCTCTGCCCGACGAATTGCTGAATGCCATGAATGAATATGAGCGGCCATCCGTTGATGGAAGGCTTCTTGAGTGATTAAGTCAAAGTAAAATCTCCCTATCTCGGACTACTGGCGTATGAAAATGATTGAGCAGTCCAGAACCAATTGCTTAAGGGGCCCGTCGTCGCCCTGGGTACTGGGGTGTCATGCCGAGCTGGGATAGGGAACATTTGAGTTCGCTTGGTATCAATGTCAAGCTCCCCTTGAGGAAAGGGTTTGCTAGAACCCAGCGTATAGACAATTGGTGGACTGAGCCAATATGGATGGCGACAGCACTGACTTTTGCCCTGATTTACACAGCTCTGAGGGTATTGGTTTGGGATGGTGCCATCCATTATGATGACCATAGGGTAACTTCTCCGATATTCTCTCCAGATGTGCTCCATTTGTTACACATCAGTAATCATCCAGGGTGGATGAATTCTGCTATGTTAATTCTCTGGATACCGTTCGGCTTCAGGGGCACCTGTTATTACATGAGGAGGGTTTACCACAGAACATTTTTCCAAAACCCTACAGGATGCATGATAGCAAAACCTGAATTGAATTATACCGTAGGGTACAAGGGAGAAAAGGGACTTTTCATACTCAACAATATTCACAGATACATGCTTTATCTGGCGATAATCATTCTTTCGATAAAGTTCTATGATGTACTACTTACCACAGACCTCGGAGGTGGCTCTAGGGGCATATCAGTTGGTACACTAATCTTGGGAATTGAGTCTTTTCTACTTTTCATGTATGTTTCTTCTTGTCACGCGTTCAGACATATTTTCGGAGGAGGAATGGACAGGTGGAGGGGAGGGGTCTCCGGACTGTTCGGTTCCCTCTACCGATCAATCAGTAAAGTGAATGTACACCACTCGTTTTGGTTTTGGACAAGTCTGGCAATGGTTTTTTTGGGTGACTTGTTTGTATTGGCTGTATCTGAGAATATTATCGGTGACCTAATACTTCTGGAGTGGTAGTATGGAAGCAGAAATCACAGTTCATGAATATGATGTGTTGGTTATTGGGGCAGGTGGTGCCGGTCTCAGGGCGGGCATTGAAGCCAGTTCTTCGGGTGCTACGGTTGCGATAATCTCCAAGTCTATGCTCGGGAAGGCTCACACTGTAATGGCTGAGGGTGGCGCGGCCGCCGCGCTGGCAAACAAGGATGAACGTGATTCATGGAGGACTCACTTTCGTGATACAATGAAGGGAGGTAAATATCTTAATGATTGGAGAATGGCCAAAATACACGCCCAACAAGCTCCAGATAGGATTAGAGAATTGGAACAGTGGGGGGCAGTGTTTGACAGGACTCCAAAGGGCCTTACCAGTCAGCGAAATTTTGGGGGCCATACATACCCTAGATTAGCCCATATCGGCGATGCAACGGGATTAGAGCTTATCAGAACTTTACAACAGAAGGGAATACACACTGGTATGGATGTTTTCATGGAATTCACCGTTAGAAAACTTTTCAAAAAGGATGGTAGGGTAATTGGATGTTTCTCGTATAGTAGGAACGATGGATCTTTCCACGTCTTCAAGGCCAAATCTATAGTTCTCGCGACTGGGGGGGCTACCAGATGTTGGGAGGTATGTTCCGGATCATGGGAGTATACCGGTGAAGGTTTTGCTCTCGCCTACTGGGCTGGAGCTGAAATGGGTGATATGGAATTCATTCAGTTCCACCCAACTGGGATGATTTGGCCGAAATCTGTCAAGGGCATATTAGTGACTGAGGGAGTCAGGGGAGAAGGAGGCATGTTAAGGAATTCAGAAGGAGAGCGCTTCATGTTCAATTACGTGCCTGAAATGTACAAGGAAGAGTTTGCAGATACAGAGAAAGAGGCTCTTGAGTGGGTTGATGAGGTAGTTTCTGGTAAGTTAGCCAGCAAAAGAAGGCCTCCAGAGCTTTTGACTAGGGATGTTGTTGCTAAAGCAATCAACAGCGAGAGAGATGCTGGAAGGGCATCTAAACACGGGGGCGCATATCTAGATATATCATGGAGAGATGAAGAAGAAGTCAAGAAGAAGCTTCCTGGAATGTATCATCAATTCAAAGAGCTAGCTGCAGTTGACATAACTAAGGAGCCCATGGAGGTAGGTCCAACTGCTCATTACGTGATGGGTGGCGTCAAAGTCCATCATGAGACGCAGGAAACCAGGATTAAGGGGCTATTTGCGGCCGGAGAGGCATCAACTGGGCTACATGGAGCTAATCGTCTGGGAGGAAATTCGCTTTCTGATTTGATTGTTTTCGGAAAGATAGCCGGAGAGCATGCGGCAAAATTGTCCAAAGAAATCAGAGAGTTCGAAGAAATTCCAAATGACGAAATCCAAGGAGTCATCGAGGAAACATTGGCTCCGCTTCAGAGGACTGGAGGTGAGAACCCCGCCTCGGTGGTTTCTGATCTAAGGCAGATGATGCAAAATAAAGTGGGTATTATCCGAACAGAGTCGCAATTATTGGAAGCTTTAGCCGAGTTGGATAATCTTGAGCAAAGAGCATGTAATGTATTCGGCGGCAGCGGTAAATCATACAATCCAGGGTGGCACCAATCACTAGAGATTAAAGCGATGATTGACGTTAGTAGGATGTGTACTTTAGCCGCACTCAAGAGGGAGGAAAGCAGAGGCGGACACACAAGAGATGACTTCCCTGAGCCTGATCACTCACATTGGGGTAAAATCAACAGCGTTATCTTCATGAACGAAGATGGTGAGATGGAAATAAGATTTGAGTCGTACCCACCCATTCCGGCTGATTTGAGAGATTTACTGGATTCTGAAGATTTGCATGAGGAGGATTGATTTTGCAGGCAGTTACTTTCAGTGTATTCCGAGGAGAGCCGGATCAAGATGGAGATCCATTTGGAAAAATGGTCGACTATACAATAGACCTAGATGAAGGAATGGTTGTACTGGATGCTATACACGCTATCCAAGCAGAGTTTGCTCCTGATCTGGCGTGTAGATGGAATTGTAAGGCAGGAAAATGTGGTTCTTGTAGTGCTGAAGTGAATGGGAAGTCCAGGTTGATGTGTATGACAAGAATGGACGATATTCTTGATGAGACTCCTGAAGGAGAATCAGTGGTCATTAGACCTATGCAGACTTTCCCCTTAGTCAGGGATCTAGTTAGCGACACTTCCTGGGCCTATGAGACTGATAGAAGGATAGAGCCAATTAGTGGCCCGGGAGAGGTAGATTGGGAATATTACCAGCATGAAGCCGATAGAATTCAGGAATTTAGGTCATGTATAGAATGTATGCTTTGCGTAAATACTTGTCACGTTATGAGAGAGCATCAGAAGTTTGATGAGTTTGCAGGGCCGAGATTTTTCGTCAGATTAGCAAGCCTCGAGATGCACCCGTTGGATAAAAAAAGCAGGATTCCTGAGATTAAGGAGGATTTCGGAATTGACTATTGCAATATTACTGGCTGTTGTAGTAGCGTGTGTCCTGCCGGGATTGACATTAGGCACAACGCGATAATTCCTCTGAAAGAGAGGGTCGTTACAGAATTCTACGATCCTATCGCTATTATTGGACGCAAAATCGGGCTAAGACGCTAGAGAAGCTAGGCTTGGTTGATTTTTTTAAACTCGTTTTATGATCTACAAACGCTTGATTCCGGTTTTCTTAACGTTAGCCTTCCAGATCTTTTCCGGAAGGTAAGCCGGACTGCTTGCGCCTTTGGACTCTAGAGTTCTCCAACCTTCAAAGCAGTGCACTCTATTTGTGCCCCTTTCTCTCAAATCGATGTTTGTGTGCCCTCTTCTAGCTGCCTTTAGAGCAGCTCCTCTGGGCTGACTGTTCACAAACACCTGACTGGTGTCCTCTCCATTCTCCATCAATACGAAGTACTTCTTTCCTGACATTTTCAGCATACCTCCGCACAGGTGCTAATTTATCCGGATAATGAAGTTATTGGGTAAAAAAAGGCTCACTGGGGCTCATTTGAATGTTTTTGGGATATTCGAGCTTACATTTCTGCACATGCAAGAGTCTTCGTATTTGCGACACCAGGAATCGCACGAATCGATTCTACCACATGGCGAGCTATCTCGCCCATACTATCAGCTTCAATCTTTACAATCAGATCATAGTCTCCAAAGAGCATGTTTGCATCTGTGACGCAGTCTAATGTCAGAGCTATTTTGTGAACTTCTGACTCACTCCCCGGTTCAACATTAATCAGCACATAGCCGGCGGACATGGCCTTGGTAGAGGGCATTGACGAATGAATGCATCGATTGATGGTTCCGTATCTTGTCGATGGTTACTTATCATATGACCGTCCCTGTCATGTTATGGCGGAGACAATAATTGTGAGGGAGTGCCGTCATGGACAAGTTAGGGTACAGTTTGGTAACATCATCAGAGTTGATGGGGATATCATGGTAATTCCCGCAAATAATAGACTTGCTGGACGAGAGGGTTTGGACGAAAGGATGCAATTAGCGGCCGGTGACGAATTGAGGGCGAGATGTACGGAAATTGCCGTAGAGAGAAGGAAAGAAGGCAAGCAACCATGCGGAGTAGGGGAAGCAGTGAGCACCTCAGGCTACAATCTTCCCGCAGAGAATCTAGTTCATGTTGTTGCACCAGATTGTAGGAGGCCCAATCAGGATAACTTCAGGAGAGAGCTTCTGGTGAATTCTTACAATGCTTTGTTTGATGAAATTTCGAAGATTGAGCCCCGGAAAACAGTAGTTACACCTCCTCTAGGAATGGACGTTTTTGCTTATCCTCACAGAGAGGGGGCGCGAATGACAATGGAAATCATACTCGATTGGATGGATGGAGAAGAAGACCCGGGGGTTGACATGGTCCTCATTGTTACTGATGAGGTTAATTTCTTGAACAATATGAAAACTGTATACCGGGAAAGCGAAGACCAATTTCCTGGAGTGGACAGGACAAGAGATTTCAGAAAAGGCAAGATCCAGTGATGAACAACCAATGTTCTCATTAACCCTGAGAATACGATAGGTGCATGGGCAGTGTTGGAAGCCAGTATGAAAGAGAGCTTAGATCGGTCTTAGCTGGAGAAATAAACGGAGTGAGGGCTGTTACGAGATCATGCTCAGAAGCAGAGAGGTCCCTTGCAATGAGGGTTACTAACAGGCCGTTTCTCGTAGTGAGAGCCCCTGGCAGCGGTTCAGAGGGAACTGGAGATTTACTGGCGCTAAGGGGGGATATATGCTTCCCAATAGAAGTAAAATCATCAAAAAAAACTCGACTTTATCTCTCGGGAAGAACATATGACCAATTAAAATCTCTCAAAGATATGGGAGAGAGATGTGGTCTGCTTCCACTCTATGCATACAGACTAAAGGGAGTTAGGGGGGATAGTTGGAGAATAATGAAAGTAGAGGTGTCAGGACTGAGTGGAAAGCTTCGTCACCTATCCAGAAGTATTCCCTCCCTTCCACTGACTAGAAACGGTAAGGAATTCTTAGACTGGGGGCAGGGAATGCCACTGCATAAATTCCTTTCACTTGTTTGTAAATCCGATAGTGCGTCTGGGTCTTTGGAAGTGAATCAGAGCGAAATGATTTCTTCTTACATCGCATCTTAGTCGAACTAGTCTCCTTTGAGATCCTTTTCTAAATCAGAAATTGACTTGTTTAATCTCTCTAGTTCTGACTTTAGATCACTAAGATTCGCCTGCTTTAGAATCCTAATTATGCTGTCTCTCTCTCTACGAAGTGAATCTACATCCCTGAAATGCTTTCTGGAGGAAGGATCGGGCTCCCGCATGTCTGTCATGGATACACGTTGGGGTATGATGTAATGTGTGTTTTTGTGGGACGCAGGTTGAATAGGAGGGAAGTGTTGTGATACCCATGGGGGAAGATGGAGAGGTCTCAGAAACAAGTGGATTTCCTTTCTTCTGGATATTTGTCCTAGCATTCGGGGTATACTCAAATATACTCCCGGCAGGGATGATAATTGGACTAGCACTATGGTATGCTATCCTAATATATCTCGAGAGCTCAGGATTCCTAAAGAGATGGAATTTGGAAAGAGTAGCTGGTGTCATTCTGATGATTAGAACAACAAGGGGGCGTGTTTTCCTAGAATACATATCGAAGAATAGAAAATTCTGGAGGATTTATGGGGAGTTTTCTATCTGGCTATGCTTCTTGGTCATGTTCTCAGTTGTGGCCTTGATGGTTCTTGCTTTTGTTACATCAATTAATTCTCCCCCACAAGGATCACTACCTGCTACGGATATCCTTTTCATCCCCGGAGTAACGAGTTTCGTACCTTTCTGGTGGCCTGCCTTGGCACTCATCTTCACCCTGCTTATTCATGAGTATAGTCACGGAATACAGGCTAGAGCCCATGGAATGGAGGTTAGGAGCTTTGGACTTCTGGTTGCTGGACCCATTCCAGTAGGAGCATTCGCTGAACCTGAACAGATGGATATGGTCTTAGCTCCCAGAAGAGAGAGAATGAGGCTCTTCGCCTCTGGGCCCTCGATAAATTTGGTAGCTACATTTGTTTTCTTGATTGTGATCGGCTTTCTTTCCAGTGGTTTCGTTGCTACAAATCCAGGCATACACGCACTGGCGGTTATCGATGAAGGAGGTGCGGACGAAGCGGGAATCAAATCCTACGATATAATTACCCATGTGGACGGCAATGCAGTCATTGACTATGATTCCTTTTCATCACAAATGGACTCTCTGGAAGCTGGTGATGAAGTTATTTTCACTGTAATTCCATACAATAACGAAGAACGGAGTTGGGGAGAGAGTTCTGATGTACTTGTCACTCTTGGAGATAAAGCCCAATATTATCTGAATTTATGTGATGACGATCAGGAGTGTCTGGATCGGACGGCTGATTTGTTGGAAAGTTATGGAATTGGAGAAGGTGAGGCTTTTCTTGGAGTCAATGCCCCTAGGTCAGGAACTTATCAGACAGATAGATTCTCGTTCATTTTCGAAGAGAGATACACCTTGGGCCAGAAGGCGCTGACGCTAATGTTGACTCCGTTGTCTATAATGGGGACTCCCATGTCATATGATGGACAGACAATGGATCTTCATGAGAGGGGCATGATAGAAATCGATGATGGTTTCATACTGTCCTCGTTGGGTACTGATAACTTACTGCATCTTTTTGATTTTATTTTCTGGCTCATATGGGTAAACTTCTTACTTGGATTTCTAAATCTTCTTCCAATAATTCCCTTCGATGGGGGCCACATGCTCAAAGATGGAGCTCATTCTGTTTTATCTAGAATCATGAAAGGGAGTAATCCCCTTAGAGTTGAGAGGATCGCTGGTTCCATCGGAGGAATGACTACAATGATAATGTTGATTATCGTACTTATTCCTATTATGATGCTTATTGTATGATTATTCTTCTTCGTCCTTTGGAGGCAAAGTTGCATCGACTACACTAGGAATAATCAATATTGAGGCGATTACTAATCCCAGCATAGTCCAAGTCTTACTCGTAACATAGTCTGCAGACGGAGGGGGAGAGAAGAATAGTTTAGCCGCTCCAATCCATGGAATTTCCGAAGAGGCGATCCCAATTACCCATTCATCCTTCACCGCAGTAACTGGATTATTATTCTCATCTAAAAGCCCATTTCTCCCATCTTGACCGGTTGCTGAAAGTTGGTCTATCCTACAACCATTGGTATTCTGATTATCCCCCGTTGTAAGATATCCTTCATGAGAGGGAACCCAATCTTCTATCTTCAGTTCATAAGCCGAGCCATGATATGTAACACAGCTATATTCAAGCGTCCAGTTGATGCTACTAACTCCCCTTAGCGTCGTTCCCGGGACATCCCATCCACCTGTGTCATTTTGGACAGCCTTCAGAAGCGCCCTGTGGATTACAGGAGTATCAGTACCCCCATTTTTACTAAACACAATTACATCCCCATACATACCATGAGACTTGTATCCAAAATTATCATCATTTGTGTCTGTGGCCTCAACATATGTCACAACGTTTTTTCTGTCTGGATTAATTACCAAGACTAAATCGCCCGGATCTATTACACCGATTTTTCCATCTTCGTCATGCATCATCGATCCAGATTCGACCACAACCATAGGAGGGAATGTTCCTGTTGAGAGAAACATTGCACCTAGGAGAAGAGAGACTAGTCCACCTGCAAGGAATACCTCCCTGAATACTGCACTGCTCATCTCACTCCTCCTCTTGAAATATCACTGGAGGCCTGGTAAAATCTAAGATTAAAGAAAAAAAGGCGATTAATAGTAGGCTTACAGAATCTAAATGGGGAGGATTAAAAGTAGCATTTTCCGTCGACATCAGATATGCTGAAAGATCTAAGGTATCATGATTTATTCCTCCCATATTAATATAGATTCCAAAGAGGGTGTTGAGGAGTAGTAGGGAAATTGCCAATGCCGAGAAAACCATTATCATTCTATTTGCCTTCTTTGTCTTGAGGATAGAAAGAGCTGGAAGGAATTCTGAAAGTTTTGAGTTTTCTGTTTGCCACCACTGACGTTGAAATTCTATCCCTATGACTGGAGTTTTTTCAGTTGGGGGATTCTTCACAGGAGAAGCTTCTACCTTGAACCTCCTCCCTCCCCTGATCTGGTAATGATCGTATAGTCCCATCAGCCTTGATTGATATTTAGGACCGAGAATATCTGCGGCATCCTCCGCCTCCTTCCTCCTCTTGAGGATTTCAGTCCTTGCATCTAACTCAAGTATTTCCTCCAAAGCCACTCTTTGCGACCAAAAATAACCAAACTCGGGTAGGGTGTAGAATGAGGTAAAAGATCCGATAACCAAACAGAGCCAACTGAATGGGACCAAACTATCTTGATGTGAAGGATCAGTCGCTCCTCCGAGCATGAATAGGAAAATGAAACCCCATGCCATCGAGGCAGATGATAGAATTGTAACGTAAGTAATGATTTGGAACTGGCTGTCCTTATTGGATTCCCACCACTTGGTCAGAACACCCTTCCTGGTTACCCTTCCGCGAGCCATAGCAACCATCGGACAGAGCACATATGATTAGTCACTTCCTATTTTCTGACTGATACAATTGAATATTTTCATCCGATTGGTTCATGAGAAGACCGTGTTATGGAGGTTTGATGGAAAGGGCCCCCCTACCAGCGGTGATGATCATATTTATCCTAACATCTGGTTGTATGGCTAATGCTCCTGATTTGGATGGAGATGGAATTCAAGACAGTGAAGATTTGGATATTGATGGAGATGGATGGGGCAATGACATGGAGCTAAATTGTACTACTGACCCTCTCCTATCCACCAGTGTTCCATCAGATATGGATGGGGACTCGGTCTGTGACTTCCTTGATAGCGACGATGATGGGGATCTTTGGGGGGACTTTACAGAGTTGGATTGCTCTACAGATCCACGAGATAATAAATCGGTTCCTGAAGATTATGATGGAGATATGATTTGTGATACACT
>DANW01000009.1:16633-48255 GCA_002501605.1 Euryarchaeota archaeon UBA28 | reverse complement strand
GATAGTCAGGACTACATCACTTGCCATGGAATGAGCAAATACTGCTTGAGAACTTATGACGATTTTACCTTCGCTGAAACTCATAATTCATTCTCAACCCCTGAAGATGGCATAATTGCTGGAATAAACCACCATACTGGTTTGCAGAGTCAATGGGAAGATGGCATAAGAGCCTTCATGTTAGACCCGTACCACCCGTCTGAATTGAATAATGAAAAGGAGGATGTGGTTTTTTGCCATGCATTGTCCTTACCGAATACTCCCCCGTGTTTGTTTGGTAGTGTTGATGCCTTTACTTGGCTCAGAAATCTAAGTTCTCTCCACAACAATAGCAGTGGTGACATAGTCAGTCTCCTGATACAGAACTATCGAGTTCCAGGGGATCATCTTGAGTACCTACTAAATGAGACGGGAATCTTGGAAAGAGCTTACATCCACGAGTTAGGAAGCCCGTGGCCGTCCATTGGAGACATGGTACTATCTGGTACTGATGTTGTGATTTTCATCGAGATGGAATATGAAGATAATTTCACTAAATTATTACCAGCTTGGAAGCACACCTGGGATACTCCATACGGAGAATCTAGCCAAGATGAAATGACTTGTGACCTAGGGAGAGGTGATGCAAGCCAACCTGTTTGGCACATGAATAACTGGTTGAGCACTTTTGGATTATCGGATGCAAATAAGGCATCTCAGGTCAATTCTTACGATACTTTACTGGAGAGAGCGCTGCTATGCTGGGAAACTGTAGGTAATAGGCCGACATTCATTGGTGTAGATTATTGGGAGCAGGGAGAGGTGACTAATGTGACTAGGGCACTGAACGAAATGTCAGATTGGTCCGATGATTTGCCACCTCATCCTTCTTCGGAAATCTAGTTGGGAGCACCATGACCATTCTTCATCCTGAGGTCAAAGGACTTATCGATAGTAGAAAGTGGATACTATCTTCGATACAGAGCTCATCCATGAAAGACCTGATGTCTGGATTTGATAGAGTTCTGGTCTCACCCACTGGAAGTGGAAAAACTGAGGCTGCAATCCTTCCTTTGGCATCCAGATTTATCTCAGAGAATTGGGATGGGCTATCGATACTCTATATCACTCCTCTAAGAGCACTAAACAGGGATATTGACAGGAGACTGGCTGAAATGCTAGAACCCTTGGGCATAACTGTTGGGCTGAGGCATGGCGATACTTCACAGAGAGAGAGGACGAAGCAGTCGAAAAATCCCCCAAACCTACTGATCACAACTCCTGAGACTGCACAAATAATGCTCCTCGGAAGTAGGCTGAGGGGACATTTATCCGGAATTAAGGCGGTGGTATTAGATGAAGTACATGACCTAGCCTCATCGGAAAGAGGCGCACAATTATTGATTGCTCTGGAAAGAATCAATGAATATTGCCCGAATGGGTTCCAGCGAATCGGCCTTTCTGCCACAGTTGGAAATCCTGATGAAACAGCTAGATGGCTATCGAGAGATGCTATCGCAATTGTTGGCCCCTCTCCGAGATCTACCGAAGTTCTGGTCCACAGAGAAATGCCGGACACATCAGATGAAGCTACGTCAATAATTTGGTCAAGTTCGCCCCATTCAGTTGCGACTCATAGGAGACTTGCAAAATCTCTCTTTGAGAGCTATCCGGCATTGGTTTTCGTTAACTCACGTAATGCTGCAGAATCAGTTTCCCAGCGATTACAGGGGATTAATCCGGATTTAAAACTGGGCGTCCACCATGGAAGTCTAGCCGCTGAGACTAGGGTGAAAATGGAAGAAAGCCTGCGAAATGGAGATTTGCATGCCATAGTATGTACTAGTAGCCTTGAGCTTGGAATAGACATAGGTTCAATCAAAAGAGTCCATCAAATTCAGAGTCCCAGAGCGGTTGATCGACTTCTCCAGAGAATGGGCAGGGCAGAACATAACATCGGAGGTACCGGAAGGGGGGAATTGCTGGCATGGGAGACCGACGAGGTTGCCGAAGGTGCGGTTATTGCCCGAAAGGCAATGTCAGGAGAATTAGAGGGGGTTGAATGGCGCACTAATCCAGGAATCGTTGCTGCAAACCAATTTATGCAGATGTCAATCGAGAGGGGGGTAGTTCCAATTGACTTAGCCACCAACATAATAGCGAGGTGTTCAATATTCAATAAGTGGAATAGGGAGGATACCATCTCCCTACTCAGAGTACTCAGCGATAGATGGATGATAAATTTCGTTGAAGACCCCAATGATTCTGACGTTACCTCTTGGTCACCAAAGCTTTGGTCTAAATTGGCAGGTATTACAGAAGGAGATGCTCCTCTTGAGAGGCCATCATGGGATCAGGAGATTGATGATTCGAAGAAGATAAGATGGAGGGAACAGTTGGTATCAGGACTTCCAGACAAACTGAAAGAGGGGTGGTTCTCTCCTTCGGCTAGACTGGGCAGAAATAGGATTGACCATATCTCAATGATTCCAGACGAGTTATCTTACAGAGTGAGAGACGCGGTCGGCAGGAGTGTCCTAGGGTCTGTAGACGAGGCATTTGTTCTTTCTCTGGGGGGAGAAGAGGACGGAAAAAGTGGCAATAGAGCTTTCGTAATGGCTGGGAGAACCTGGCAAATTGTCGATGCTGACCCGGATCAAGAAGAAATTCTAGTTATTCCAATCAATGATTCGGGCGAAGTCCCTGTATGGTCTGGGGAGTTACCTCCGGTCCCGATTGAAGTTGCTATGGAGGTCGGTATGCTCAGAAGATCTGTTGCTATTGCCATCGGTGCTTCGAATGGTGAAGCTCGGGATCTCGATGAGTATCCATTATCTGAGGATGCGCGTAATCATCTCATCAATACCGTCACCGAACATTACGATGCATCTGGCGTAATCCCAGATGAGAACACTATTACAGTTTCAGAAAGTGATGGGGCCATAATTGTGAATACTTGCAGGGGATCTAGAGTAAATGAGACACTCGGACATCTTCTTCAGGCAATGGGATCCTTGAAGGACGGGAAGATGGGAAGGTCAACCATTGATCCATACAGGATCTCACTACAGGTTCCCTCATTGTCTGCCGGTGATGTCGTGAAACTACTCAATGAAACCCCGGCTTCATCGATTCCTTCCATTATGTGGATGACTATCCCTAATGGTAGAGCTATCAGATGGAGAGTGGTTCAGGTTGCTAGGAAGATGGGGATTCTTCAGAAAGGCACGGACCCTAGGAAGGTCAACCTAGAGGGTTTGATGCAGAGATACAGAGGAACCCCAGTAATCGAAGAGTCTCTCGAGAAGCTTTTCCATGAGAGGATGGATATCGAAGGGACGCAGGACCTACTTCGACAGATAAGTAATGGGAGTGTAGAGGTCCATATTACTGCCCCCGGGAGGCTTGGAAGATCACCAAGAGCTGAGATGGATTTGTTACTTCCAGCATGGAGCGATATCGAAATTAGAGAGAGGCTGGAGACACGCCTCCTCAATGAACGAGCGGTTCTAATTTGCTTGAATTGTGAAAGTAAAACGAGGAGACGGGTAGAAAGATTGGTCCGGATATCTCCTTGTTTGGGTTGCGGGGGGACTATGCAGGCGTGTGCTCCGGAAAGACTAGAAAAGTCTCTTTTAGAGAGGATTAGAAGCTCGGACGAGAAGATCGCAGGAAGAATTCAGAGGAATGCAGAGCTTGTGAGGACACATGGTCAGGATGCTATTCTTTGCTTGATGGGCAGAGGAGTTGGAGAGGATACAGCAACTAGAATCCTAAGAGGGCCCCCTGGTGATAGGGTAAGATTGCTCAGGTCCATACATAACTCTGAATTACAATATGCTAGGACTCGTCCATTCTGGCGCTAGAAAGCCCTATTTCCCGTACGCCTTCCCACCGCCATGCTTGTGGGGTTGACTGGTCGGAATGCTTCTGGGAAAACTACCGTAGTCAATTGGTTTTCCTCTAAGGGAGTGAAGACTACCTCATGTTCCGATTCTATCAGATCATGGCTATCAGAGCAAGGAATAGAGGAAAGTAGGGACTCACTGATTGAGGGTGGAAGGGAGCTTCGTAGAAGAGGCGGGGCAGGTATTCTCGCAGAGATGCTACTAGAGTCATTGAATGGCGAAGATGCAGTGATTGACTCAATTAGGACTCCTGGTGAAGTTGAGGCACTTAGAAAGAGAAGCGATTTTGTTCTGATTGAGATCAGGGCAGGCCTTGATTCTAGATGGAAGAGATCACAAGATAGAGGCAGGATAGGCGACCCGACAGAGAAGGAGAGATTCCTTGCTCAGGAGGAAGCGGAGGAAGTTGCCTCTGATGAGGCCGGACAAGCCCTCAATGCTACTGCCGCTTTGTCTGATTTGGTGATAATCAACGAAGCGGGGATTGAAGAGTTATACTCTGATTTGGAAGACCTCTGGCCTACACTAACTAAACTTGCCTAACACTCACCTGAGCTTCTGACATCATTGACATGGCGATTGCAAAATCCTCCTGCCACCTATCTGGTATTTCCAGATCCTTCGGGAAAACGACCTCTTCTATTCCCGCTTGGATAAGAGATCTAGTGCATCTGGAACAGGGTGGCCAAGTAACATAGGCTGTATTTCCCTTGAGGGAAACGCCAACTCTCGCGGCATGCATGATTGCATTTTCTTCGGCATGACAAATCAAAGGATACTTCTGAGCCCTATCTGAAAGCCTTCCATGGTCATCCTCAATTCCTCTTGGGAATCCATTGAACCCAGTTGACCTAATCTCTCTATCTTCACCAACTACCACACAGCCGACCTTTGTGGATGGGTCCTTACTCCACAATGAGATGTGTTTTGCTAATTCCAAGAACCTCTTGTCCCACTTGTCACCCATGTCATCACCTCTATCTCCCACCGGGGGGGTCGTTATCTCGGTTCGCCTCGGTTCTATTTTCATCGTAGCCCTCCCAAAGTTCTGGATTGTTGTAACAATCTGGGTCATCATGATCAGCTTGTCCGCCATTGTCATTGTCAACACCATCACCACAGTTCCCCGAATTACCAGAAACGGGATTCAAAATACTCTCTCCGGCATCGGTAGTCAATAGCGCCAATAATACTCCCGAGAGGACTATAACTAAAGAGATCAAAATCACCTTCGAAGCAGTATCCCGGGATTCCACTACGACTTTTATTTCCGGCTTGGGCTGGCTCTCAGCTGACATCGATGGGTTACGAGGAGAGGTCATCATACTTGGCTTCTTAGTGAATTGTCATTACTTTTCTTAGATCCAATCCCCTATCTGAGACTACTTTAGAAATTATTTCTCCAAGTAGATATATGCTTCCAGTAACCATTATTCTCCCTCCTTCTTTAACTGCCAGTCTGAAGCTCTCTTCAAATGCTGATGTTAGGTCTGTAATCGGGATGATGGTCAAAAGTATAGGACTAACTGAGTGTATTATTTCCGTAAGAATTTCTGGAGATAAGGATGGTTTCCTTCCTGACTTAATCTCTGTAATAATTATCTTCGGTGGCTTCATTCTTTTCGATATCTCTTCTGAGAGGGCCCTCATGGTCTCATAAACCTCTTCCTTCTCAATCATCGCAATAAGGATTACATCCACGTCTTGTGTCTCTCTTAGGTCGTTTTTCATACTCTCGGGATTATGAGCAGCACTGAATTTCAAATCTACTTCATTGAACCAAGAAGACCCAAATCCTGGAGATCTCCCGGGCCAAATACAGTCAAAGGGATCCTTTTTCCAGTCAAAATGATCACGCACCATTGAGGTGATTACAGAATAAGACTCCCAAATACTCAATTCATTGGGCATTATTGCCCAAGAAAGGTCAGCTCCAACCCTGTCTTCTATTAGTCTCTGAAGTTCTAATTCTTTGGGCTTAATGGCAATAAATGGATTACCTGGCCTGTGAATCGCTACCTTCTCTTTGGCTATTTTGGTAATTGTGTCGCCAAGATATTCAGAGTGGTCCATCGAGATTGTAGTGAGGATGGCCATATCAGCCTCCACAAGTATAGTCGCATCCATTCTTCCTCCCATGCCAGTCTCGATAATCGCCCTCTCCACGCCAAGATCTCTGAATATTACCATTGCAACAAGAAAAGTTGTCTCGAAAAAGGTCGGGGATATCGAGGGATTCTCCTCCGATGCAACCATTACTTTACTTAATGCCTCATCAAAATGGTGTGATTCAATAGGAACTCCATCTATCCTTATTCTCTCTTCAACCGTGACTAGATGTGGAGATGTGAATAATCCTGTCTTTAACCCATTGGCAGAGGATGCTGCGGATAGCTGAGCACATAGGGACCCTTTTCCATTTGTACCAGCCACGTGTATGGATGGAAATGAAGACTGAGGGTTGCCAAGTCTTGAAAGAATACCTTCGCAGTTTTCCAACCCCAACTTAATGCCCATATTTGCCCTTTCTTCGAACCACAAACGACCAGACATCGGGTTTGTCCTGCGCCATTTGGTGGTGGGCGCGAACGGGTCAAGGTGATATGGCCCTTGAAGTTCGTGCATGCATGAGTGCAGAGGGCGGAGGCGGTGTGCTAGCCGCAATGAAAGATCAATGGGCTTCTATGACTGGTATGGCTTTCATGTTTTTATCCACAATTCTCATTGGCCTAAGTATCCAGCCATTATACAATATCCCAGAGGCAAGGGCCTTTGGCGAAGAAGGGGCTTCCAAAGGCGCATATGTAGCTCTTGAGCTCGCGATGATAGGTATTTTCACAATAGTTATTATTTGGCTAGCAAGGAAGGGTCGTGATTTCTTCATTAAAGCTATAGTACTTTTTGCGCTGTGGATGAGTCTCTTTTACGCGCTTCAGCCATATGTAGCATTGGGAATGATCTACAGTGGAACAACTGAGATCAATCCAGTGGTACCTTCTATTTTAGTGGCATATGTAGCCCTTTTCTTCTCACTTTACAGATATCCAGAAGAGAAACAGACAATTTCTTTGGCGTTTCTTTTAGGGATCGGTCTCATCCACCTCATGATTGCTGAAATTCCATTCTTCGTAGTCCTGACCTTATTATTTTCAATTGGCGCTATTTGGCTTCTGCATATTTTCCCTGAGTGGTATGTGGTCAATGGGGTTGGAATAATGGTCGGAGCTGGAGTAGTCACTCTCATCGGAGTGTCTTTCGTCCCAGTGTTGATTATTGGATTCATGATTGCAGCAGCAATTTACGATCATTGGGCAGTCAATGGCAGTAAGCACATGTTGGAGCTCGCTGATACCATGATTGGACTGAAGCTTCCTGTTCTCCTTGTAGCTCCCAAGAGTGCTAATTACTCATTCATTGATGAAGAAGACAGTGTCATGAGCGAACCCAGTTATGAATCAGGGGGGATGGACTGGGATGACCCTGTTCCACATCTTAAAAGTGCGAAGGTGAAGAAGGGTGGAAGGGATGCTCTTTTCATGGGACTCGGAGATGTTATTTTTCCTGGAATGCTAGTCATATCATCAGTCTCTTTCTTGCCTCAGACCGGTTCCGAGATTACCTTCTTCAGCGCTTTTGGGGTGATGTATTCTGATCCATTAATTGTGGGCCTTGGTACATTATTAGGAGGGCTTCTGGGGTATCTGGCTCTTATGACACAAGTAGCGATGGGCAAGCCTCAAGCTGGACTGCCACTATTGAATGGGGGTTCGATACTAGGATACCTGGTTTCCGGATACTTTGCTCTCGGAATAGGTAACCTTTGGCAGGACATCACGTTCTTCTGATGATTTCTCCCGATTCCTTGAAAGTCAATAGTGATGTGCAAGAGGCGATAATAGTGCTGGACATTGCCATGTTCCGTGAGAATGCGGGCCAGATTAGGGCGGATCACGACAGGAGAGGGATTCCCCATGATTCGATAGATGAGATAATCCGACTGGATGAAGAATGGCGCAAGGCCCAGTATGATGCGGACCAAATAAGAAGAATGAGGAATGCGGCTGCGAAAGGCATCGCAGAGGCGAAAAAATCTGGGGATTCATCAAGAGCTGAAGAGATTCTCTCAGAAGTCTCTGATTTAGGAGAAAGGATTGCGGAACTCAGCTCGATTGCTGAGGAATGCCTTCGAAAGAGAGATAGACTGAGGATGAAGGTACCGAACATACTACACCCTGATGTTCCGATTGGTGAAGACGACCAGAAAAATACTCTCCACAGTCTACATGGAGAAAAACCTGAGCTTGACTTCGAAGCCAGGAATCATAACGATCTAATTGAGATGAACGGATGGGTTGATCAGGCACGAGGCGCAAAAATCACAGGGAGCAGGTTCTACTTCATGCAAGGAGATTTGGCGCGAATGGAGATGGCCCTTCAACAGTACTCTGCCGACTTTTTGATAGATAGGGGATACACCTTGGTACAACCTCCACTAATGATGAACAGAGAGGCTTATGAGGGAGTAACGGATTTATCTGACTTCGAGACCGTTATGTACGGTATCGAGCCAGACAACTACTATCTCATTGCGACCAGCGAACATCCATTGACAGCAATGAGGATGGATGAGGTAATCGAGCCAAACGAGCTACCGGTCAAGTTAGTTGGGGTTTCTCCCTGTTTCCGAAGAGAAGTTGGGGCTCACGGACTGTCAGACAGGGGTATTTGGAGAGTTCATCAGTTCACTAAGATTGAGCAGATAGTTATCTGTCATCCCGATGATTCATGGGGTCACCATGAAGAATTACTACAGAATGCCGTAGATCTCTGGGACAGCCTAGGCTTGCATTACAGAGTAGTCAACATCTGTACAGGAGACATGGGGACTGTCGCGGCGAAGAAATACGATCTTGAGGCTTGGCTACCGGGTGCCGGTTCCTACAAAGAGGTTGTTTCATGCTCAAACTGTACCGACTATCAGGCAAATAGACTCAGGATGAGATTTAGGACAAAGGAGGGGAATGAATCCGTCCATACACTGAATTCGACAGCAGTAGCAACGAGCAGGGCATTGGTCGCCATAATGGAGCAGAACCAGCTGGAAGACGGTAGGGTCAGAGTCCCGGAAGTCCTCAGGCCTTACATGGGCGAGTTGGAAATACTCGAGAGTTTGAAATAGAGTGTTATTTCATCTAATCGAAACTGATACCTCAATCCATTTCGAAGTAGGAGTATTGCTACCTTCTGCGGTACTTTCCAGTGGGACAAGAACGTTCGCCTCTGGGAAGTAGGAGCAGAGGTTCCCTCTAGGAATGTCATATGGTACGACCTTCCACCTCTCTGAATGTATTTTTCTTCCTTCCCAGTGGCTCGTCAGATCAACTTCCTGACCTGCAGAGGCACCGATATCCTCCATGTCATCTTTGTTCATCATTACTACTCTCCTAGCGTTGTAAATGCCTCTGTACCTATCATCCATACCATAGATCGTGGTGTTGTACTGGTCGTGGCTTCTTACGGTCATTAGGATAAATCTTCCATCCTCCAAGGATCTTTCAGGAAGGTTGTGACAGAAGAAATGCGCTTTTCCAGAGGGGGTATTCCATATTGGGCCGTCTCTGGGGCCATTGGGAAGGTAGAAACCTCCTTTGGAACGAACTTTGGTATTGTAATCCTCAAATCCTGGTATGCATCTGGAAATCAGGTACCTGGTATTCTCATGGTCGCTATACAAATTCCAGTCCATGGGCCCTTCTGGATAGAGCTCTTTTCCTATTCTGGAAATTATTTCTGGCTCTGAAAGTAGGGCCTCAGACGCTGGTTTCAAGGAGCCTTCGCTCGAGTGTACCAAGCCCATGGAATTCTCCACGGACACGAATCCAGCAGGATCCCTCTCGGTCCTCCCAAGACAGGGAAGGATCAAGGCTTCCCTCCCAGTAATCAAATGGGACCTGTTTAGCTTGGTTGATATCTGCACTGTCAGGTCAATCTTGGAAATCGCCTCGGCGACTCTCTCCGTATCCGACATTGCTGATACTAGGTTCCCACCCAGTGCCATGTATGTCCTCACCCTTCCTTGTAATGCTGCTTGGATGAACTCTACGACATCGTAACCCTTTTTCCTGGGCATTTTTATTCCGGTCTCATTTTCGCAGGAGGAGATGAAATCCTCAGTAGGATGATGGTTAATTCCAACTGTCCTATCTCCCTGAACATTGGAGTGACCCCTAACCGGACAGGCTCCTGCGCCTGGCTTGCCGAAATGTCCCCCTGCGAGAAGGAGGTTCGAAACCTCCTGAATTACAGCGACACTGTTCTCATGCTGTGTCAGCCCCATGGCCCAACATACAATCATTCTCTCCGATCTGGCTATCGCGGTACCGGTCTTCTCTATTCTATCCCGGGAGATACCTGACTGTTCGACAATTGTCTCCCAGTCTGTGGATTCTATATGCCTCTTCCAATCTTCGAATCCCAAGGTATTATTTGAGATGAATTCTGAATCAAATCCTCCCTGTGAGAGCATGGTCTTGGCGAATCCCTGAAGGAGAGCGGCGTCCCCACCGATTCTAACTGGCAGATGCTCATCCGCAATCTGAACCCCTCTCCCAATAAGATGCAAAGGATTCTGAGGGTGTTTGAATCTCTTCATTGCCGTCTCTTCCAAGGGATTTATACTGACAACAGATCCTCCATTCTCCTTGCATGCGGCTAATGCGGTTAGCATCCTTGGATGGTTGGTTCCCGGATTTTGACCTATTACCAAAATTAGATCTGCTTCTTCAAAACATGACAGCTTTACTGTTCCCTTGCCAATCCCTATGGATCTTGATAAAGCGACACCACTGGACTCATGACACATGTTACTGCAGTCGGGAAGATTGTTAGTACCGATCTGTCTTGCTAGGACCCCCCAAAGAAAGGCTGCCTCGTTCGAGGCTCTGCCACTGGTGTAGAATACATTCTCATCTGGATCATCAGACCTACTAATCCTGGATGCGATAATCTTGAATGCGCTCCCCCAGTCTATTTCCTCATAGGTATCTTCTCCTTCTTTCAGGAACAAAGGATTTGTTATTCTCCCCATCTTGTCCAACTCCATATCAGTGAGTTTCGACAGGTCCGTAACAGATATCCCCCTCATTTTCTCTGGGGTCACTCTCTTCTTGGTGGCCTCTGTGGCGAAGGCCTTTGCACCATTTTCACAGAACTCGAAACTACTCCTATGGTCATCTGGATCTGGCCAAGCACATCCGGGACAATCATACCCGTCAAACCTATTCACGGCCAACATCGACTGCAACGTTCGCTTCATTCCCGCTTCATGAAAGCCAATTGAAAATGACTTCTGAACACCCACTATCCCTGCGGCTGTCTTCTTCGTCTTTCCAATTCGGAGCCTTTCCTCTTTTATCGGAGACTGGGCACTCGGCTCACGGGGCACGGTACCACGTGTTCGCAATAGTTCAAATCGGTTGGCATCAAGCAACTCTTACACTATTGGTTTCGTTATCTTTGACCATGTTTCGCCTGATCAGGAGTAATGCGACTAATGTAGCGAAGGAAATCGCTAATATGGGAAATAATAAGGCAATAATGGTAAGAGCAACACTGGCAATATTCTCACTTGTGGCTACCAGTGGATTAGCAGTTCCAAGGGTGAAGGTTGAGCTGATTCCCCTTGCCGCGACTGTGGCTGTCTGAATTGTCGCCGACATCCCTCCTCCAGCAACGATCGCTATTGCCCACTGGATTACTGGCTCGCTCCCTTCCAGTGAGATTGCAGTCATACCGACTCCTGAGATTACAGCTGCCGGGGTAGCAATGGTGTCAAGCAGATTATCAATAAATGGCACATAGTAAGCGGCAAACTCAGCTAGCATGGCTATTCCAAGCAGAATGATAGCCGGTGTAGTAGTGAAAAATTCAAACTGAGTGCCGATAAGATCTATGTCCACAATTCCTGATCTGACTGATAGTGCCATTAGAAATGGAGGTAGGAAAACGCGGAACCCAGAAGCCGCTGCCAAACTGATTCCCATGAATGCCGCTATAGCTAGAGTGAAGCCTTCCATGGTGCTTCGATGTAGTCTTCCCGTATTAATACAGACCCGAAATAATCATTCAAGTCAAACTAACCTAATCGCCCAGCTCAACCAATGTTGCGCCCATATCCACTCTATCTCCTTTGTTGTAATTTAGGGAAATGACCTCACCTGACTTTGGCGCCATTATCCTGTGCTCCATTTTCATCGCTTCCATAGTCATAAGAGGCTGCCCCTCCCTAACTCTCTGTCCTTCTTTAACCATGACTTCCAGTATGATTCCGGGCATAGGAGCCGAGAGCCCCCCAGTCGATTCTGATGACTTCCCTCCTTTCTCGACCTCATTGACAACGTATACCTCTCCTTTCAGATGAATCCACCATTTGCCATCTATTTTCATCACATAGGCAGGTCTTGATCCGCTTTCAGTCTCAAGAATAATTGTAGGATTTTTTCCGACCCTTGAAATTCTAATCTCCGGACATTCATCAGTAATTCCATTAACAGAAACAGATGAAATGGTAACCTTTCCCTCTCTTTCAGTTAGATCAACAGAGAATTTGTCCTCTAAATCGGCAATCTCCCAATCCATGTAATCACCTATGGAAATCTCCTAGACAATGTCTTGAAGGGGTCGCCAGAATGACCAGAATGGTCGTCTATATCTGAGTTTGAGTGTATGTTTGCTAATTTATCGAGCCCCAATCTCTTGGCTGATGCTGCGATGGATACGATTAATCTAGGATCAGTGTACTCGGGATCGAATTCATTTATCGATGTACTATCCAAGAAGTCAGTTGTTATGCTTCCTGAAGTGAAAGAAGGGTGCAATAGTGCATTTCTCAGGAATCCTATATTGGTAGTTACGCCAAGAGCGACGAATGATGATAATGCACTATCCATTCTCCTAATTGCGGATTTCCTGTCCGGCGCATGAACAATCAGTTTTGCGAGCATGGGGTCGAAATCAACGGTTACTTGATCTCCTTGTCTGACTCCAGAGTCCAATCTGATTCCAGGACCACTGGGAGGTATCCAAACCCCTAGGGTGCCAATTGAGGGAAGAAAGCCCCTCTTAGCATCCTCCGCATATATCCTGGCCTCAATTGAATGGCCATTTATTCCTACGGAATTCTGAGAAATTCCTAGTGTCATACCTGATGCTATCTCGAGTTGTTTCTGGACCAAGTCAACACCGGTAATCATCTCGGTTACTGGATGTTCTACTTGCAGCCTTGTATTCATTTCCAAGAAATAATACTGCCCATTTGGAGAAAGAAGTAACTCGACGGTTCCAGCCCCGACATAATCAACAGCCATTGCAGCCAGAACTGCAGATTCACCCATTGACTTCCTTAAATCGTTGGATACCGCTGTTGATGGTGCCTCTTCAATGACCTTCTGATGTCTCCTTTGGAGGGAGCAGTCTCTCTCATTTAGGTGGATGCAGTTCCCATGTTTATCTGCTAGAACCTGTATCTCGATATGCCTTGCTCCAGTGAGTAACCTCTCCACATATACTGTTCCATCCCCGAATGCCGCAGAAGCTTCTCTTGCTGCGGCCTCATACTCCGTCCTGAGCATTTTCGGCTCGTGAACTACTCTCATTCCCTTCCCCCCTCCGCCTGCACTAGCCTTCAGGAGTAATGGATAGCCGACCCTAGCAGCGACAGAAGCCAATGCTCCCATGTGATCGCTTCCTTCTGGAATAGCTATTTCGTCACCGGGGATTACAGGTACCCCTGACTCTATCATTCTAGATCTAGCCGATATTTTGTCACCCATTGTTTCTATGGCCTCGGGAGATGGTCCTACCCAAATAATTCCTGCGTTGGCGACATCACGAGCGAAATCTGCTCTCTCGGAGAGGAATCCGTATCCAGGATGAATGGCTTGGGCACCTGATGATTTTGCTGCCAATATTATGGCCTCAGAATTGAGGTAATTTTCAGTTAGAGAATTACCTGGTAGATGCACTGCATCATCTGCCATTTCCACATGTAAAGCATTACTATCGGGATCTGAATAGACCGCAATTGCCCTGAGTCCAGCTTCCTTAACGGCCGTTATCACCCTAACTGCAATCTCACCCCTATTGGCAACGAGTACGGATGAGAATGGTGTTGGCGCTCCCTTCATCCACTCAGGAAACATGACTACCACTCTCAAGCTACTTCGGAGACCAATTAGGAGGTCTTCTCTCCAAGAAGGCTGAAAGGCCCTCTTGACCTTCTATGGACTCTCTCATCTCGCTTGTCTTCTCTAGAGTCCATTCTCTCAATTCTTCATCTGAACCAGTCCATCTATCGAATACCAAGGTCAGTTTCTTTGCCTCGTGGACGGCCATTGGACCGCTAGTGAGGAGATTTTCTATGACCTCTCTGCAGGATTTTTCAAAATTATTCTTATCCTCTACTATTTGATTTACTAGCCCAATTCTCAGTGCCTCTTCTGAAGAAATCCTGCTAGCAGTCATTGAGAGTCTCCTGAATTCTGAGCTACCTGTTTTTCTGTATACGTAAGGACCAATTACGGCTGGGAGTATACCTAGCTTCCCCTCCGAGAGAGCTATTCTTGTACCCGGTTCAGCAATTACATGATCAACGCACGAAACCAGACCTGCGCCTCCGCCGAGAGCCACTCCCTGAACGCAGCATATAGTGAAGCATGGATGTGACCAGAGTGAGTTAAACAGTGTATCGAGCCTCTTGGAATCAGCTCTATTTTCCTCTGGACTTGCCGCACCAGCATCTCTCATCATATTGACATCCGCGCCAGCACAGAAATGCTTACCCTCGGACTTTAGCACTAATGCTCTGAAGTAAGGCATATCGTTTGTGTCGTTCAAAGTCCCGTTTATTGCAGCGGACCTTGAGGAGGTCCAAGTAATCAGGTCTATCAACTCGGAAATTAGTTGTACATTCAACGCATTGAATACTTCACTTCTTGAGATGGTGATAATGGCTACAGGTCCATCTATCTCCAGAAAGCAAAGCTCGGTTATCGGGACTTTATCGCTGACTAAATTTTGCATAATTTCACATCCTGAATACTCCATACCTATTTTCTGGCATCTTAGCATTTAGCGAGGATGAGATACAAAGTCCTAAGATATCCCTGGTATCTCTGGGATCAATAACCCCATCATCCCATAGTCTGGCAGTAGAGTAGTATGGGTTGCTCTCCCTCTCATACTTCTCCCTTATTGCATCTGGATTGGCATTCCCCACAGTTGAAAGAACGCTGGCTGCTTGCTCTCCCCCCATTACGGATATTCTAGCATTCGGCCACATGAAGAGGAATCTTGGATCGTATGCTCTACCACACATTCCATAGTTTCCGGCTCCATGGGAACCCCCTATGATTACTGTAAACTTTGGGACTGGAACACAAGAGACTGCAGTAACAAGTTTGGCTCCATCTTTGGCTATTCCTCCTGCTTCTGCATCTCTTCCAACCATGAATCCCATGATATTCTGCAGGAATACCAGGGGAATCCCCCTTTGACCGCAGAGTTCTACAAAATGTGCCCCTTTTAGCGAGGACTCTGAAAACAATATGCCATTATTTGCCACTATACCAACCGGATACCCGTGTATTCTTGCAAAACCGCAGACCAAGGAAGTTCCATACCTCTCCTTGAATTCGTGAAATCTGCTGCCATCTACGATCCTTGAGATAACCTCCCTGACATCATACGGAGTCCTGTTATCATTAGGGATAATTCCTAGTAACTCTTCTGGACTGTGATACGGATCCTCTGGATCCTCCGTATCAAGTCTAATTTTCTTTCCAACGTTGAGATTCTCAACTATGTCTCTGACAGTCTGCAGAGCCTCTGTCTCATCCTCTGCAAAGTGATCTGCAACTCCTGATTCCCGGGTATGCAAATCCGCTCCTCCGAGATTTTCAGCACTGACCTCTTCACCTGTTGCAGCTTTTACCAGTGGTGGCCCTGCAAGGAAGATTGTTCCATTGCCCTTTACTATTATTGATTCATCACTCATTGCTGGGATGTACGCACCGCCGGCTGTACATGACCCCAAGACAGCGGCAACTTGGGGTATCCCCTTACTTGAAAGAATCGCCTGATTCCTGAATATTCTGCCAAAATGTCCTTTGTCAGGGAAGACCTGATCTTGAAGAGGAAGGAAGGCCCCTCCTGAGTCTACAAGGTATATACATGGGAGATTGTTTGACTCAGCAACCTCTTGGGCCCTAATGTGTTTCTTGACGGTCATTGGATAGTATGACCCTCCCTTTACTGTGGCATCGTTAGCCACAAAGACACACTCTTTCCCATGGACCACTCCTATTCCAGTCACTATCCCTGCTGAGTGGGCTTTGCCATCATACATCTCGAACGCTGCCAAAGTAGAAAGCTCGATGAAAGGAGACCCTGGATCACAAATTTCTGAAATTCTGTCCCTAGGCATCCCCTTCCCTCTGGCCTCATGCCTCTCGACGTATTTTCCACCGCCTCCATTTTTCGCAATATCTACTCTTTGCCTGAGTTCCTCGATTAAGCCTGAATTGTGACTCTTCCTGATAGAGTAATCTTCACTCGATTTATCGATTCTCGTTGGCAGCCTATCCATGAGTATCATATCCGTGAGGGTGTCTGAGCCTTCAATTGAATGGGAAGTATTCCTCGATTAGTACGTTTACTGGCCGATAACCAGTCTTGCTACCCCTCTTAGTCCTGGAGCCATTCCTACGACTAGTATCATTAGGCCCACTAGTAATCTAAGGTGCTGTTGCCTATGCTCGAAGTTTGCGAAGGCGAAGAACCACCAGATAATCAGACCGAGGCCCGCCTTCACTAACGTGAAACCGAATGTATTACCGAATTCTTCGATAATCCAAGCTGACAGGAGATGCTTCTCCTCATATCCGAAGTAGTCAATGCCAATCCATGTCGCTAATCCGTCCATCACCTGTCCCGATACGGCGAGAAAAACTACAGGATACGCCAATACGGCTTTCTTCCTGTTTTCCTCCATAATCAGTTTATCATCAGAAACTAGGTCTTCATATTCAGATTCTGACATTCCCTTAGGAAGTATTCCTGCGACGAAGCCCCTCTCTGAAAGTATTCTTGAAGACTCTATTCCGGAAACAAACATCACATAGCATATCAATATGGGGATTCCCAGAACGATAACCAGTGGCCATAGTGTCAGCTTGTCATCTGGAAGAGTTGTGGCAAAGGAAACCAAGGCTCCGAAGAATACCAGTACTCCTCCAGAGCCAACTAGATACACAGACCTCTGGACGTAAGTGAATTCCGATGTTGATTCCCTGAAGAATATCGGTAGGAAAGTGGCCGATATTCCAATTAAGGCGAACATTGTCAAATCTACCTCAGCACCCACCTCACTCACAGAGATTGAATGACCGTAGATCAAGAACTGTGAGAATATTGCAATCATCGAAAGGCTTTCCAGAATTCTATTCTTCTCCCTTTCACTGACTTCTGGACCATAGTTCCTAACATGATAGCCGATGGAGCCAGCAATTATCACCCATAGAGCAGTCTGGAAATGAATACTTGGACTTACAAATAAAGGAGCCATTGCGATATCGAACAGATCCGCATCTTCCACGACCTCCCCCAGAGCAGCCCAGAAGACATATGGTAACAGGGCCAGTATTGTAGCCTCGGTTGAATCTATTTTCAGAATCCTCAACCAAGCACTTAACGCGGCTACAAAAAGGGCGAGGACTACCGCGTAGGTGATTGTGTTAGTTTCATTGTACCCAGCATCTCCTCCTGACTCATCAAGGATAGGGTCCACATAATATTGAGTTACGAAATCTGTCAGTGGATTGGAGATATCAAGAATATTTAGGGAAAGTGCCGAGAGTAGGAGGGCGATGATTGCAGTAAGGGCATATATTGACCATTTCTCATAGTCGTATAGCGCATAACCGGTGTCATTCATATACCTACGAAGAGGTTCATGTCTTAGGAATGGCGGAAGAATTCACTCTTCCTCGTAGATGATTTCCTCATCTTCAGCAAGTTCCAACATTTCGTCAATGGCCCCCTTATCCTCAGGATTTATCTGACTATCCTTGAGTCTCCTTTCTCTTCTTCTTCGGGCGGCTGATAGTCCCGGGACAAGTGAGTCAAATGGAGACTCTTCGTTCCTTCTTTCCTCATAGCTCTCTAGGCTCCTGGAACGAATTCGTTGTCTCTTCCTATCCTTCTCAAGTCCGTGGAGTACACTACCATGCTCAGCGCCCCTCAGTATAGACTCTATTGCCGGGTTGGCTACCTCTAGTCCCATCTCATCGCCAATAACAATTACTGATGAGCCATAAATTGCAATTTCAGTTCCAGAGAGCTCCTCAATACGGCTCCTGATAAGGCCATTACGACCAATCAGCCTGCTCCTCATTCTCCTTACTTGGTTTGGTTGTCTTCCAACCCACTCCCTGATATCATACACTCGAAGATTTATTTCATCCTCGAGTAGGTTGACTGCTCTTTTGGGGGATAGGCCCCTTCCTATTGCAAGAATGACATCTGGCGTCTTCATTTTTTTAACTGGATCTACATCTGAGTCTGACCAATCTACCGACACTTCCCCAGACCTAGAGTCGATATCCAATTTCCCACCACAGGCTTCTTCTATCATCTTCCTTGTTGACCCGCCCTTGCCAATCAGTACCGCGATACGGTCCTTGGGTATACGCGCTATCGGCTCCACAATGGTTTCCAATAGGCGCCTCTCTTTAATCCACGCCCGGGAGAGATTCCAAATCTGGTACTGGTTCCTCGAGTACCCTGAGGATAGAATCTGCTAATTCGACCTCATATCCCTGCTTATTTATCCAATGAACCAATCTAGTCACATCTCGCACCAGAAATTCTTCGGAATGCGGGTGTTGTTCGGTAACTCCCTGACCTACATCTATGAACCAAGGCTGGCCTTCATGCCAAAGGATGTTGTACTCACTCAAATCCGCATGAACAAGATTGGCCTTCTGCCATGAAACAGCAACCATATCCAGCATTTCTGAGAATGTTTCAAATTTCTTATCTACCTCAATATCTCTTAGTCTGGGTGCTGCAGAAGTTTCTCCAATCAATTCCATCACTAAGACATTCTTGTTGTATGATATCGGCAATGGCACACGTATCCCATGCTTTCTCATTCTTCTTAGGTTTCTGAATTCCTTCTTCACCCAAATGTTAACCAATTCTCTGTGTCTTCCAGAAAGACCGTTGAATCGAGGATCTCCGTCGATATACTTGGCTAATCCCTTGAAGACCGCATTCGTCGTATGGAAGATTTTCACGGCTATTGGGCCGTTGACTGACGTAGCGTGGAAAACATGGGCTTCCTTGCCCCTCGCAATAGGGTAATCGATAGTGTCGATGTCACCCTTTTGCATGAGCTTGTGTATCGCTAGCAGTGTAGACTTGTCAAATACTGCATCGAAAACTCTCTTGTCAACCCACTCAAATGGACCTTTGCCCATTACACCTTGGAGACCATCTTCTATCTCATCAAATATTTTCCTAAACCTCGGCTCAGACATCCAATCGTGTTTTGTCTGCGATTTCATTATCGCATCTATATCTTCGTCCCAGTTCTCCTCATCATTCATTTACTCACCCGAAGAATGAGTCTATGTCATCTTCATCATTACTGGATTGGACTTTATTTGGGGTCTCTTCTTCGACTTCGTCCACCTGAATGCTTTCAGATTCTTGAACCTCCTCGATTAATGACCCATGATCTTGTTCGTCTTCGGATGATTTTTCCTCGGAAAGACCGAAGAGATCTACTATTTCAGGAAGGACGCCCTTCCTCGATAGATATAGCGACTGTGTCTTTGTGTATCTCATGCACACGTTGGCCTTTTCATCTTGGAAGTCCCAAGGCTGTATGACTATTAGATCCCCTTCCCTGACCCATTGCCTTCTCCTCATCTTTCCAGGTATTCTTGAAATTCTACTTAATCCATCCTCACAAACAGCCCTGAGTCTCCGTCCACCAAGAATCTCATCTGCTATTGCGAACATTTCATTGACCTTTCTGTTGGGAAGAGGGACTCTGATTCTGTCCCCACTGCCAGATTCTAGTTGAGCTAGACGCTCAAAATCGACCTTCTCCTCTCTACGCCCCACAGGTACCCGTCGATAGTCACCTATGTGAAGTTGAGCCTCATCACTGATGCATGAATGAGTCGATTGCTCCATTAACTAAGTCTAATAGCCATTCACTGACGGGTCCAACACCGCAAAGTAATGTCAATATTGCACAAGCGAAAATAGACATTCTGAGTGAGGGGGCGGCCTTGAGGGGTTTACTCGATACCGGTTCTTCAAAGAACATAACAAGACCAATCCTGAGGTAGTAGAATAGTGATAAGGCGCTATTCAATACAATTGCAGCTGCTAGCCAGAATAATGGATCGACTGATTCGGCCCACGTAGCTATGTCGGAGGTATCGGAGGACCCGGTAGAGGCCGATGTGGAGACGATTCCATTGATCATGAGTAGTTTTGAGAGGAATCCTGACAGAGGGGGGACTCCGGCCAATGAAAGAACAAACAGAAACATCGATCCGGCGATCATTGGGTCCCTGTTCCCTAGACCGTGAAGATGGTCGATACTATGCCCCTTTCCTTCCGTCTCTAGATGTGTAATAACCAAGAATGCTCCAAGTTTGAAAAGGACTAATACTGCTAAGTGGAAAGTTACTGCAGTGAGTATTACCACGCTTTCCTCCGTACTGGATATTCCACTTCCTACTACTGCGATAGCCGCGAGCATGTATCCCGCATGCGCCACGCTGGAGTAGGCAAGCATCCTCTTGGGGTTCTCACTTGTCAAAGCGGCTAGGTTCCCCCATGTCATGGTCACAACAGCGAATATTCCCAGCGCTACCATCCAAAGTGCTTCAGCGCCTTCTGGAACTGTGATGATTACCAAGACTCTGAAGAGTGCTACGAATCCCATTGCCTTTGAGGCAGTAGCAAGAAGGCCAGAGATTGGAGAAGCCGCTCCAGAGTAAGCATCGGGTGCAGCTAGGTGGAATGGTGCTGCACTCACCTTGAAGCCGAAAGCAACTAACATCATACCTATCCCAAATGCGGCGAATGGATCAACTCCATCCATGGCCTGCCAGCTTTCTCTCAGAACATCTAGGTCAAGACTCCCTGACCAGAGGTAAAGGAGGGACATCCCGTAGATTCCAATCGCCGAAGCGACTGAGCCAACAATGAAGTATTTCGCGCCTGCTTCACCGCCGGCCGGAGACTCCTTGTGGAAAGCTACTAGAACATAAGTGGAGAGCGAGGCCAATTCAATACAAACTATCATCATGAATAGATTTGTAGCCATAGTCATCATACTCATTCCCAGACCCACCATAATCAGAAGGATGTAAAAGTCGACTTGCCTCCTGTTATCAATCAGGACAGAAATTTTTCTATCGATGGCTGCTTTAGAATCAGAATCATCCGGAATTGGAGCCTTTGTCTTTGCTGGAATCCTGTGAGTAGTTGCTACGCTGACTAAAAGCAAGGCGCCGAGGAACATCGTTGAGAAAATCCTACTGAAACCATCTGCCATCAAGACCCCTCCAACTTCTCTTGGTGATTCTGAGATAAGAACCAAAGATGATAGGAATGCGACCAAGAATGTGATGTTAGATATCCTGTTTGGCATTCTAGGATCATTGGTCATATCGAATCTAGATCCTCCCAGTAGAACTGGGACTCTTACTGATGTAAGTGGGATCCTGAATTTCGCATCACCGAGATTGGGAATCAGAACTATGGTAATCAGACCTACGAGCATAACAGTCTCGGGCAACAGGGATGAGGCGGTGTCCGAGTCAAGAGTCAACTGACCTAGTGAAGTCAAGGTTTCACCCCCTCTGACTGCATGGCCTGGACTAGAGTTTCCAAAAGGAAGCCAGAGCTCCATTCTGACATCATATCCCAGAAGATGAACGGAAGTATTCCGAATAGAATGGTCAGTGCCCCAAGAATAATCATGCCAGCATTCTCATGCCATGTAATGTCTCTTGGTTCCTCTCCATGTAGTGTATCCGGAAGTATTCCCTGGTGTGGGTCATTTGATTCGAAAATTGTCCTCTGCATGGACGTGAGGTAATAGACGGCCGTGATTATCAGAGTTAGTGTTGGAAGTAGCACCAACCAGCCGAAGGACATCCAGAACGCAATTAGAATTGTCACCTCAGCGACGAAGCCTGCCAATAGGGGAAGGCCTAGGCTTGCCATCCAACCAAGCATCATATGAGCTGAGAGCCACGGGCTGTGATGCGCTATTCCTCTCATTGATCCAATCTCTAGTGTGTGATAATGATGCTTGAAAGCCCCTGCTACAGCGAAGAGGAGTGGGCTGATTATCCCGTGTGCAAACATCATGAAGAGAGCACCTGCTATACCCAGTGGTTGCATCGTAGCTATTCCAAGGAAAATAAGACCCATGTGTGATACAGAGGAATATGCTACCATTCTCTTGAGATTAGTTTGGCCCATGCAGACCCACGCTCCATAAACCAAGCTTGCCATGCCAAGGAAGATCAAGAGGGGGATAAAGGCGACAGTAGATTCGGGGAAAGCTGCAACGGCAATCCTCAGGAAGCCATATGCTCCCATCTTCAGCATTACTCCTGCTAGTAGCATCGAGCCAGCAGTCGGCGCCTGTACGTGGGCGTCGGGTAGCCATGTGTGGACTGGTACGCTCGGCATCTTAGTTGCAAAGCCGATAAGTAAGAGTATCCAAACTAGGTGCCTTAGTCCCTCACTGGGTATAAATTCTGTAGATGATATCATTACTGACATATCAAAGGAGTGCCCTGTTATGGAGCCAGATGAGGCGACATCAGGAGTGTAGAGATACATCACTAGTATTCCAATAAGCATAATCACGCTAGCAGTGAATGTGTAGATGAAGAACTTCATTGAGGCATATTTCCTATCCTCTCCGCCCCATATCATAATCAGGAAGAACATAGGAACTAGGGTTAGTTCCCAAAAGGCGTAGAAGACAAACATGTCTAGGGAAACGAAAACTCCAATGAGGGCCCCTTCCATCATCAAAATTAACGGGTGGAAGAGATATCCTTTCTTAGCATCCCATTCCACCAGCATTGATATTGGGATTAGTAGGGTTGTGAGCCATATCATCGGGAAAGAGAGGGCATCGGCACCAACTTTCCAGTGAACCCCTATTGAGGGAATAAGGGCGACTGCATCATTAGTTAGGTAGTATCCGGAATTGTAGTTCGACCAATCCACATTTCCAATCTCTCCGAGGAAAATCATTGTTGTGATAGCCAACATTCCTAGTGAGACACCCATACTGATAGCCCTAGACGCCCTAGCTAGTCCCTCCGCAGAAGACGTTATCTTGGGGACAATAAGTAGTACTAGGCTTACTAATATAGGGGTGAGGGTGATGATAGTCAGAGGATCATTAATCATGAGTTCATCCCCCATAGTAGCGTGATAATGCTTAGCATACCAACCGTGGCCATCAGAATGTAGTCTCGAGCGCTTCCAGTCGTCAGTCCTCTGACTTGGACTGATCCTGAAACTGATTTTGTCTCTATCTGCTTTACTAATCCATCAATCACGTTCCTGTCAAACCATGCAGTGAACTGGGAGAATGGGATTACTGTTCTAGCCAACACTCCTTCGTACAAGTCATCGAAGTAGAGTCTGTTTTGCAATGCTACGGAGAGATCTGATTCGGCTAGTGAGCTCACATCTTGCTTACCAAACTTGGATGAAGCCGAGACCAGCCATGAAACGAATGGTGTTGATGACTCTCCGTCAGCGAGTTTTCCACCGTGAATCCTTGCAGCCAATACAGGACCAACTATGAAGGAGAGGAAGATTGTAACCCATCCAACTATCCTTAGATTAATTTTCTCTGGCAGGAATGCATACTCAAGCTTGTAGAGAATTGACTCGAGTAGGGTGGACTTGTGGAGCTTGAGATGTCCCGAGTAGTCATAAGCAGATGAGAGGTAGTCTGTGGCACCAAGTAATGCAAAGGCAAAACCCCCGAAAGCAGTTATTGCGGTTAATACCACGAGTGGCATTTTAATCCACTGAGTTTCTTCGTGGATATGCTCAACAACTTCTGATTTAGGCTCTCCAGCAAATGTCATGAACCACATTCTAGACATGTAGAAACCTGTCATTCCTGCCGTCAGCAAAACCAGTATTGCTGGCCCATACATCAGGGGCTCATGCTCCAGAGCGGCTAGCCAGGTTTCGGCGATGATTCCTTCTTTGGACCAAAAACCGCCTATGAGTGGAATTCCGATAATTGACATAGAGCCAAACATCATTGCTGTGGCAGTTACTGGCATCTTGGAGGCGAGGCCCCCCATATTCCTCATATCTTGAGGATCAAAATCATGCCCGTTACCATTCCCGTTTTCGTGATGTAAGTGGTCGTGAGCATGATGTACCTCATGGATTACTGAACCGCTAGCCATAAACAGCATTCCTTTGGCCATGGCGTGATTGAAGAGGTGGAACATCGAGGATCCAAAGACAACTACAGCTGCGTGGTGTTCGTCATTGTTGTAAAACCAGAGAGCAGACCCTAAGCCGGTGAAGATGTACGCAAGTTGGCTCATTGTGGAGTAAGCAAGAACCTTCTTGATATCATTCTGCACGAAGGCGATGGCTGCTGCCATGAATGCTGTTATTCCTCCGATATATGCAATTATGAGTCCGAGATCCTCTAATCCTGATACTCCGTGATGGCCTACATCAACGAAAGGTACCATTCTTGCCACAAGGTAAAGTCCCGCATTTACCATCGTTGCAGCATGAATTAGTGCTGAAACTGGCGTCGGGCCTTCCATGGCATCTGGTAGCCAGACATGAAGCGGGAACTGGGCGGACTTCCCTACTGCACCAATAAACATCATCAGAAGTGCCCAGAAAAGTTTGCCAGAATCGACTGTTCCATTGAGTGATGGGTCATGGAAAATTACTGAGAATTCTAATGATCCGTATATGTCGTAAAGAATGAAGAGTCCAATCATCAGGAAAACGTCGCCTACTCTGGTTGTCAGGAATGCCTTTTTCGAGGCGTATGCTGCACTATCTTTCCAGTAGTAGAACCCAATTAGAAGATATGAACAGAGGCCCATTACCTCCCAGAAGATGAAAAGCCAAAGGAAATTGTCCGCTAGAACCATTCCGAACATCCCAAGAGCGAACAAAACGAACTCCCCGTAGAATCGATGGTTTCTATCTTCATTGATAGGATCGGTATTCATGTAACCCAAGCTGAACCAGCAAATCAAGAAGCACAGGAATGTTGCTACGAATAAAATCATCAATGTTATTGAGTCTATCCAGACTCCCATTCCGAGAATTTTGGACCCGGAAGTCAAAGTATAGTCAGATTGGAGAAGATCAAAAGATACCCATTCAAGCCATTGTGTGACGCTCTGCTGTTCATCGAAGTTTGGGAGTGCGTCAACGTAGTCGTAAACAAGCCATAGAGCGGCTGACAGAGAAGCTCCTAGGGCCCCTAATGCGAGGATTCCTCCCTCCTTCATTTTATTCTTCCAGAATTCTTCTCCGTTGTACAGTTGCCCTACAATGAGAATTACTGGGAATGTCATGAATGGCACAGCCACTATCAGAATTGAGGCTTCATACGATTCCCACCCCATTGCGAAAAGAGCGGGGGTTACTGCTAGGAATGGTAGTATGTATACCAAAAGCCCCAATTCACTCTTGTTCTCACCCATGGATTCACCTCAGTTTCTCAATGTCGTAGCATCATCTAGGGATATTGTCTCTTGAGTGCTGTATAGGGAAAGGAAAATGGCTAGCCCGATTGCTACCTCGGCAGCGGCAATCGCTATTGCAATAGATGTGAATACCCAACCATTGACATCGCCGTAGTGCATCGTCCCTGCCACGAAGTTGAGATTTGCTGCATTGAGCATGACTTCGATGCACATCAGGACAACTATTGCATTGTTCCTCGTAAAGACTCCAACTAGTCCCACACCGAACAATATGACCCCCAGTCCTGCAATCCAGCTTGGGTCAATCATTGATCATCTCCTCCCATGTCCCAGACCAGATTCACAAGTCTCTCGTCACGTACTAAGTAAGAAGAGCCGATCATCGCCATTGAAAGAAGAGCTCCGAGAACGAGAGTTGCTAATGCCCACTCATTGAAAAGAGCGTCAGCGAGATCGTATGTCGAAGGTGGGTTTGAGTTTCCCCCCCATGCCTCAGCCCCCCACATTGGGTGGGTCATAGTCTCTCTCAGGAGTGCTAGAATGAATCCTACAGTCCCTACTCTGGCCATTATAGAGAGGAATCTCATTCAATATCCCCCTCTTGAATTTGCCTTCTGGTCAACATTACCCCGAACTGGACCACTAGCATTACAGATCCGAGATATACGAGAATCTGCACGGCTGCCAGCATCTCAGCGCTGGCAAGCACGAATATCCCGGCGACACCAAAGAAGGTGAGCATGAGGAAGAGGAGTGAGTGGGCCACCCTCTTTCCGTATACACAGCCTATTGCCCCTCCCACTGTGGCTACAGCCAGGATTAGGAAGACTACTGCTTCGAAGTCTATGGCCATGTTTCTATCCCTCTGCCGCTGCTTTTGCGGCCTTTCGCGCTATCTTCGCCTTCTCTTTCTCAGCTCTCTTGGCCAATTCCATATCCACCCTTTCTTTGTGTGTCGAAGGGAGGACTCTGGTTCTATCAGCATCCATCCAGAGGTCTTGTCTAGAGAATCCAGACATTCCATCGTATTCGTTTGTCATGAAGAACGACTCGAACGGACATGACTCCATGCACAATCCGCAGAACATGCACCTTCCAAGATCTATTCTTCCAGAAACTATGTCTTTCTCAGCAGGCTTCAAATTCGATGAGTCCAATGTTTCAATTCCTGACCCATCCATCCACCTAACAGTGGCCTTGTCTCCGGTTAGATCGATTATCTCAGCGAAATCATACTCAGCAGGAGCTTCTCTGTGGGCGGTCATCAGATCGAAGTTCTCAGCACCAGAGTCCTCTCTTGGCCTAGCAGCAAATCCTCCAGCCTCAAGCTCGCTCCCATAACCATGCCATTCATCTCCCTCCTCGGTGGTATCAAGAACGTTCACTCTTACTTCAGAAGTCATATGCAGGCAATCATTTGGACAAGCCCTAACACATGCTTTGCATGCTGTGCAAGTCTCCCAAATTACTCCTATTCTTCCATTGTAGTTGCCTGGGACGAAAAGCCACGGTTCAAGATCCTCCAATCTCTCATACGGGTACATCACGGTGACTGGTCTTTCAAGGAAAGGCATGAGCTGGCTGGTTTCTCTGTCAGCAGCAAACTTCTGACCGGTACTAGGGTGCTCTTCCCCTATCCTGTCTTTGGTGTTCCTGTCTATCATTACTGCCGAGCGACCGTGATAGTCATTCCTGAGGAACCAGAGACGTCCAACAAATGGGAATGTCCTAAGTGCGGTTTTTAGTGTCATCCACATAGGTCGGAGAACGAGATTCCTGAAATTAGGCGTCGCCCTTGGATGCCCAGTATTATATTCATCTGGATAAGCCTCTTTCATGCTACCACCTACTCTCTGTGACTCCCAGGGGATGCCTTGATGACTGCCTGAGTGCTGTATGGTCTGCTCTTTAGTCTAGCCGCCTCTTCATCCTCATCAAATATGTACAGGAGGAAAATACCGAAAGACACTGTGGTAATTACTACTGGAATCCACAAGTTCCAGTTCCCTCCATCATACAGCTCTAATCTCAGATAAGTAGCTATGATTAGGTTGACTAAAGAAAGGGGGAGTAAGTATCTCCATCCAAACTCTAGAATCTGATCGGTTCTGACCCTGTGAAGAGAGGCCCTGATCCAGACGAAGACTGCGAACAACAACCACGCCTTGAGTAATACCCATACCAAACCGGGAATTAGCATGAACAGTGTCGTGAATGCTCCACCCAAGAATGGCAGATCAGAGAGTGTGTGTTGGAAAGGTGCCTCCCATCCTCCCAAGAAGAAGAGTGCAAACAGGATACATGCAGCATAGGATCTCATGTATTCTGCTGAGAACATCAAACCCCATCTTATTCCTCCGTACTCTGTCCACCATCCCTCAACGAGCTCAGCCTCCGCTTCGGGCATGTCAAAGGGAATCCTCTCGACTTCGGCAATCATGGTAATTAGGAACAGTGCCGCACCCAATGGCATCATGAAGAAGTTCCATACGTTTCCTTCGTCCTTGCCCATCTGGAAATCAACTATCTCGATAATATTCAATGATCCACTTAGGACAGCGACTCCTAGGACTGTGATTAGCAACGGAATCTCGTAAGCAGTCAGTTGTGCAGCCGACCTCATTCCCCCGATCAGCGTGTATTTATTGTTCGAAGCCCATCCGGCGAAGAAAACTCCGAGGGGAGCAACTCCGAATATAGCCATCATGAATAGAAGAGATAGATCGGGGTTTGCTGCATAGATGTGGGGGCCAAACGGAACAAATGCGAAGACCATTACTGTGGTAGAGACGATAATCACCGGAGCCACCTCAAAGACGACTCTGTCAGCGTCTTTGGGAACCAGGTGTTCCTTGGTCGCGAACTTAAAGAAATCAGCGAATGCTTGGAAGAATCCGGGTAGAAGGAACCAATATCCATGATAGCTTCTGTTGTTGACTCTCGCCACGGTTTCCAACTCGTGATCATTGCCCCATATCGAGTTGAGAGTGTTCACGACCCACCCTACTGGCGTTCCGATTCCGAATGGTAGTTGATTCCACCAATCTCCTGCTGTAGCACCGCTTTCACCCACCCAGAGGCTCCTGAGTGTAGTGGTGGCACCCAATCTGTCCATTAGTCTCCCGATGAACTTCCTTTCGATGTATGGTATTGCCAGCATTGTGAGCATAAGGGTGGTGAATACGACTGTGCACATTATTGTGGCATGGAAGAAGGATTCCAGGGAAGGCTGGATGGAGGAAAAGAAGGATTGCGGGTTGATGGAACCAAGTGGTCCGAGACCGTACTCTGAGTCGGGAAGAATGTCATGGGTCTGATCCATTGACCATCCAACCATGGATTGGAGCCAGCCAGTCAAATCTAACCAATCACTACTTGCCATTTGTTCACCTATCCGTCTCGCCTATACATGGGTCGAAAGAACCCATTATTGCAGGAATGTCAGCCACTTTGTAACCAATCATGCATTTGGATGCATAAGGAATGGTAATGAACATAGGAGACCTTATCGAGACCCTGTACGGGTTCTTTCCCCTACCGTCTCCTCCGCCTGCGATGTAGAACATTGATTCACCGCGGCTATCCTCGAAATGATGGTAACCGCTTGTTCCTTCTGGTGCCCTGCTCGGGGCTTTCGCCAATAGCTTAGGATCTCCAGGTTCGTGATATGTGTCGGATCCTCCTGGCATTTTATCCAGAGCTTGCAATGTGAGTAGAGCGCTAATCCTCATTTCCTCGACTCTGACTCTGTATCTGTCATAGCAATCCGCCCCCTTGATCGACGATCTCTCAACTGGAGGCTCCCAATCTAGTTCACTGTAGACAGAGTAGGGATGTGCCCATCTTACATCGTAGTTGACGCCTGCTGCCCTCAAATTGGGGCCTGAAACACCCTCGTTCACCATCTCCTCGGCCTTGGCATATCCCACTCCTTGGGTTCTGACCAAGAAAACCGTACTTTCATCGTATAACGCCTCATACTCTTGGATTCTTTGCAAGAATAGCTCGAGTTTGGATCTCGCCCTCTGGGCGAAGCCATGAGGCAGATCTCTCTTGACTCCGCCTATTCTGGGGAAGTTGTAATGCATCCTAGATCCACCCAGCTCCTGGAGTAAATCCATCATCATCTCCCTCTCCCTCAGACACCAGACCAATACTGAGAGGTTTCCCGTATCCGGCCCATAGGCCCCCAGCCACATCAAGTGGGATGCTATTCTCTGCAACTCTACAGCGATTAGCCTGATGTATTCAGCTCTCTCTGGCACCTCGACTCCCAACAAATCCTCTGCGGCGTAGATGTAAGAGTGAGACCATGTATTTGCGCTTGCATAGCAAAGTCTGTCACAATACGTGGTTATCTGTGTGAAATCTCTTGATTCACAAATTTTCTCAACGCCCCTGTGGATATACCCAAGATCAGGGACCGTATCCACGACGGTTTCCCCATCCACCTTAATTTTCAATGTCCACAGTCCATGTGTCATTGGGTGCTGAGGCCCCATTGAAATCCACATTTCTGCCATTTTATCACCTACTTTACCTTACCAACATCATCTGGCTTTCGAGAGAACCCTTGTGCATCGTCGTACATTTCCTCAAATCCATGATATCGGAGATTGTGTTGTTTCTGCAGGGGATGGTATCCAGTTGGAGTCTCGTGGGGCTGTAGTACCCTTCTCATCCCCTCGTGGCCTTCGAAGTCAATACCCACTAAATCCCACGTTTCTTTTTCATTCCAGTCGGCGCCTGCCCACAAGTCTTGGATACTTGGAACAGAGGGCGTCCTAGTCTCGGGAATTGCTATTGTAACCTCAATCTCGAGAGGGATTTGCTTGCCTTTTACAGAGGTCGGGTCGGTGATTACTGGTTGTTGAACTCCGTCAATCTCAGGAGGATTCTTGACTCCTGTTCTGAGAAAATGGTAGACTACCTCCCATTTCTTCTCTGTGGGTCCATCAGGCCAGTGAATACCAGTAATCATCGAGCAATAGTCGACTTCGTGAGTCTTGTATAACTTCTCGGCTAGACCCCTCCAATTTGCTGGGTCGCATTTTACGGAAATGGTCCACCTTGACCTAGTCCCACTGGACCTCTCCACTACCTCAGCCTCGGAGCCCTTTATCCTGCTGATTGCTGAGGCTGTTTTCTCAGCTGCGTCCTTCTGGGTAGAGGAAGGGACTACTCGGGACATTTTATCAGAGGTCTCCTGTGATTAGTGGCCTTTGGGTGATTGGACGATCACTACTCGGACTAGCTCCGATCCTGATGATTTTCTGCCTTAGTTTGTCAAATCCATCAATCAGAGCCTCGGGCCTTGGAGGGCAACCTGGGATGTAGACATCTACTGGGATTACAGTATCAACACCCTCCAGTATGTTGTACGACTGAAAGTATGGGCCACCAGAAATTGCGCACTCTCCCATCGCAATACACCACTTCGGCTCTGGCATCTGTTCCCAAAGCCTGACTATCGGATCGGCGAACTTCTTGCTTATCGGACCATTTACCAGAAGAACGTCACACTGCCTAGGACTTGATCTGAAGAATACTCCAAATCTCTCTGCATCGAAGCGACTGGCTCCAGCGGCTGCCATCTCCAGAGCACAGCATTTTATCCCGAGGTGAAGCGGGAAGAGGGACTTTCTTTGACCCCAATTGAATATTCTCCCAGCTAGGACTCCAATTATGTCTTTGATTCTACTTGCCTTTAACGCTTCATCTGTAATGTCACCGACCGTGTCTATCAACATCCTACTGTTGAAAACAGCGTAATTCTGATCCTCATCTGCCATTGGAGCCACCTCAGATGTAGATTCTTCCTCTCTTTCGGAACACGTGCCAAACGCCGGCCCCCATTAGGATAATGAAAACAGTGAGTGTCCCCAATGAACTGTAGATTGATATCGCTCCC
>DANW01000009.1:0-16225 GCA_002501605.1 Euryarchaeota archaeon UBA28 | reverse complement strand
GCGTACCAATAGTACTGGAAATGGAAATTGATATGAGCATCTCCGATCGGATCGGCACCGCACTCATATGTGGATTCCCTCCTTACGTAGAGAGATTGGTCTGTCTCATAGCCGGGAAGAAGCCAAGAACTCAATTTGTTGGGATCGTTCCCGGTTTTCCTAGGCCTCAGAAAGCCTGAGCCGACGAAGCTAATGACGGGGAAACCTATCCCAACGAGGGCCATGACAGCGACCGCAAGATAGGCCTCTGGAACTGTAGACATCACAAACACCCGCCGGTCCCGTAGGGACCGTTGACGTGAGCCACCTGAAATTCGGCAATAAGCCTATCCGGTGAAGACTCACCTATACACCTAAGACTCATCCTGTTCCAAGGCTCGGGCTATCCTCTTGTTTTCTGACCTGGAACGCATAAAAAGCACGATTACAAGCAACCCGCCAAATCCGGTTAGCCCATACACGAGGATATCCTGCATCTCTTTCGAGAGGTTTAGGAATGAGTCTGATGTTACCGAATTCACGGTGAGCTCGACAGGCTGACCTGCCACGGGGATGCCCTCTGGTTGAGCGATAACAGTGAATCTGTAAGAATCGTCTTGCAACAGTTGGGATGGTGGCGTTGCCCTCACCTGTATCTCTCGGGTCTCTCCGGGGGAAAGCTTGAATTCGTCCTCAATAATATCTATTGTCCATCCTCTTAGAGACTCTCCAGAGATTATCTCAATGTCCTCGATGACATTGCCATTATTTGTCACAAACAACGAGAAAATGGCCTTTTCTGGATAGTTCACTGTTTGCTCGTCCTCGCCCTCCAATGTGAATATGATATCATGTATGGTCATTACTTGAATCATTACGTCCACCGAGGTGATCTGAGCCGCGTTTCTCTCTGAGGCTGCTGAAACCTTGATTATGCCTGATACTCCATTAGACACTCCCTCCATGACTTCCATCTGCACCTCTATGAGTATCCTACCATCTCTCGGAATTTGAATGGAATTGTCAATCTTGACTCCTTCTACAAAGATACTCCTGGTAACCGATGACTCAAGTCCTGTGATAGTTACCACTGCGGTGTCTCCTGCGGGGTAGTCTCCGGTATTATCTATCCAGAAATAGGTAGATAATGTCCCACCAGGAGGAAGTACTACATCCATCTGACTGGGATCCTCTCCTGGTGACTGGGGTGAGACGGCCATTCCGTAGTTATAGTTGGAAACGACTACTGTCACGGTGTGTTCGGAGGATTCGCTGGTGCCGAAGATTGCTATTCTGGCGAGGACACGTACCGAGTCAGCATCTTCCTCCCCTTCCACCAAGACATCTAGATATACCTGAGTTGACTGACCCGGATCTAAGGCTAATTGTGTGATAGAGTTACCATCAGAGTCCGAAAATGATGATTGCCACATTGGGCTTCCGCATCCAGTTTGATCCCCGGGATCACAAGCTTGGAGTCTAAATGTGTCTCTGATATTACCCTCGTTAGTTATTACGAGCGGGAACTTGACGATTTGGTCGGACCTCCCTGTCTGTTGGTCAGAGATCATGTTTGTTGAGACTTCATGTCTGGGCGCAACTGATACTGTTAGGTCCTTGGAATCATATGGAGTTGATCCTCCTCCTCTTCCGATTGTGAATGAGATAACGGCATCTGATTCAGCACTGGCGTCTTCAGGAACGAATACATCTACCCCTACAGTCTCCTTATTATTGGACGACTGAGAGCTCCCTAGGGTTACCGATGACTTCGAGAATGAAACCTGCCAACCAGGAGGGACCCCTGACGTTCCCAAAGCCATGGTTTCCTGACCATTGCCTTGATTTGTAATCTGGATTGAGAGAGTTCCTGAGGTTCCGGGCTCTACATTTGAAAGAGTCGACTTGCTCAGCGCCATAGAAGCGCCAAATTCCTGTCCGACGGTCACGGTGAGTATCTTCTCACAGCCAATCTCAGAGCCGGCCCTTCCCTGTATTCCTATGGCAACTTGGGTTCCAGCTTCAAGAGAGTCATCGGGTGTCACATCGAAGGTGAAAGTATGGGCATCATCTGAGGAACCTGGCTCTGTTAGCAGTTTACTCCGAGGGCTATCAAACTCTACCCAGCCTGAAATATCTTCACCATCTACAGATTGAGCATTTGCAGTGACTGTCCATTCTGTGTTTCCGATGTTCTCGACTTCAATGGAGTTTGATGCCTGTTCTCCCGGATCAAGATTATGCGAGCTGTACTGTAGAGAAGCATCGCATTCCTTTATTTCAGGGACATTGAGGCTGAGGGTCAGGTTATCTTCAGCTTGGTCGGCGGCATTCGGATCGTTAGTGACTGTTGCCTTTAATATGAAACAATGTGAGCCTGCATCGGTTTCCGCGCCATTTGGCATATCAATCGTGACAGTAACTTCTTGCTGATCCTCTGGCTCAAGTTGAAGCACTGACGGATCAACAGTTGCTGATAATTCATCAGATTCACAGTCACTGTCAGACGTCATCTCAAGTTGTACATTCGCCTGTTGTTCCCCGTTGTTCTCAACGTCGACATCCCAAGTGACTTCGTTATCCTCTCCGTCATAGTTCTTGGTTGTTGATTCGTCTGTTGAAAGGCTGACCGAGTAAAGACCGCCTCCATCACCTGCAGTAGTGACCACGGTTACATCTGCATTTGATGGGGTTCCTGGAGCCCCCCCGGATACCTGGCCCTGCGCATTTACCGTTGTCTCACATTCACCGCTGGCCTGATCAGTTACGGCGACAGTCAACGTTACCTGCTCAGAGGACTGGGACCCGACTTGGACGAAGGTCGTCTCTAAGGTAGATGTGAATCCGTTACAATCATTGCCTTGCTGTGTGCTCAAGGACACGGCGGCGTCGTCATCCCCTGTATTTCTCACCAAAATGGTGTATTCCGCAGCCTCATCTGGAGAAGCCTCTGCAGATGAGGGGTTAGCTGACAGGGAAATGTCCACATCTGCTGAAACAACGGTTGCAGACATGCTAAGGAGCATAATCACGATAAGGACCGTCAGGGGACTCTTGCTGTCCATCGCATTTCGGATACTGCCGGCCCTCTAAGGCCTTCGCACCCATTGCTCACTCTAGGACCAGTTATCAAGCCTCAACTAGTTCTTCGACATCGGCATCGCAATGCAGGCATCGGCCCATTGAAACAATGTCACACCCAGAGATCTGGTTGGCCTTGTGATACCTGGCCCCGCAAACCGAGCATGCCCATGCATCACCCACAATGACATCGGTGCTACATATCCAACAGGGAATTCCACTACTGGTTAATTCGTCGGTTTGCAGAGCTGTCCTCTTTCTAGTAGTTGACCTGCTCCTGATTATGCTTGATGGGTTTCCATTGGTCTTAACATAAACAAATGTACCCAATCCGGATAGTACAGCAATAAGCAAAGTACCCAGAATTAAGGGTAGGTATGATCCCAGATTTGAGTCACTCCCGAGTGACGGCATTACATCTACCTGTATTTCAAAGGCAGACCCCTCCACATTTTCGGCATTGATTAGATTTATGGAAATCGTGGCGTCTTGGTCTCCGGGTGTGAATTCCAGAATCATTCCCCGTGATTCCCCAGGTGCAAGTACGACTCTAACTCCATCAGTAGTCCTGGCGTCCCATGAGTCGGGGGCATCTACATCAAAAGTATGTGAAATATCCGAGTTTCCGGTATTAGTAACATCGATTCTGTATGTTGATTTATAGCCCTCATGGGCAATGGGCTCCGAGTTTAGTGTCCATGATAATCTCGGAGATTCTTCAACCAAGAGAGACTTAGTGTCGCTAATTTCAATACCATCACCTTCCATTATTAGCGAGATTGTTGGTTCAGTTCCGGCTGGTTCATCATCTGGAATGACTACGAGGCACTCTACAATATCTGATTCTCCCGGTGCAAGAGATGAAGGAGATTTGCAATCATATGACCAATCTTGTGCTGGAAGTTGCATCGTTGTTGTCGGCCTCCATACTCCAGCTCCCTCATTCCAGACCATCCAGTGTAAATCAAACCCAGGGTCACCAACGGGATGTTCTCCCACTCCCAAGATTTCGTCGGAGGAAGATCCATCTGGGAGGTATATTTGATGGAAGGAAATCCTTGGAGAGGCTGCCGATAGGACCTCTATTGTCGTGTTCCAGTCAATCTTGAAACCATCTGGAGTTGCCATACGAATTTGAATCAGACCACCGGTAGCTAGTCCATTTCCTTGTAGTATTATTGCCCAATTTACAGATTGTCCTGCTGGCACCGTCAGAGGATCTATTTCAACAACGTTCCAGCCACCGGGAGATGCCATGAGGTATGGAGTCAGGTCCCAGTCTCTATTTCCTGAATTCTGAATTGAGAACTCAATCTCCAAGAGCGCATCTGGGGCGATTTCTGAAATTACTCCTCCTGATTGTGGGGACAGAGAGAAGTCGTCAACTGGTCCCACTATCAAGAATATATCTTGAGTCCAAGAAATGGGGCTGACTCTGGAGTGTACAATTATCGCCGCTTCGAAAGTGGTACCCTCTGGTATCATCGCGCCTGGCGGGTTAATTGTGATGTCTATTGTCTTGCTTGATTGCTTTTGCAGAGTCCCTGTAGAACCATGGGAAGAGCCTTCGAATGCACCTATTGAGTCAAGCCCTAGATGCCATCCAGCGGGAGACACCAATTCTACGTCATAGGACTGGGCGCCGTTTCCCTCATTCAGGATAGTGATCTGAGTGTTTGTAGCCTCAAAGGGGCTGACGAGAATCTGTTCGTTCAGTAATTGGACGTTCGCACCAGAGAGCACAGGGACCTCAAAGTAGAGTAATGTCTCCGACAGGATATCATTCTCAACGTCGTAGCCAGAGAGTGTCATCGAGTAGATTCCTGGTGGAGGAGGTGCCGGGTGAACCATCGTCATACCAACAGATACTTCCTCAGTGGGCATCAGATTGAATGTGTTTGAGGTAAATGATTGGAACCATCCGAACTGCGTTCCATCCTGCACTCTGGTCGGTTCAGATACCGAGATAGTGGCGTTGGTCTCAAAGAGAGCAGTGTTTGTGAGAGTTAGGTCCCAGGTTGAAGTTGTAGTAGACGCATCCACTAGAGTGACGGTGTCCTCAACAGCGGAAACCCTGACCCCTGGAGCGCTTACAATGACTATTTCACCGAAGTAGTTGTTTGATTCCGACATCTCATCGAATTGATTGTTTGGATCTATGAAGAATTCGAATGACGTGTCTCCCTCGGAATCAGGGGTCCATGACCAAACTAAATCATCGGTCTCCCCGGGGGGGAGTGAGATTAATTGCTCACCAAGGAGAGCTGAGTTAACTCTGGCCATCACTGGAAAATCAATTGCGGAGCCTGCTCCGAGATTCTTCACCGAGACCGTTACCTGAACTTCTTCACCCACTTGGGGTATTGGAGTGGAAACAATCATTGAATCCGGAACGAATGTAGGGTCCGGGCTTAGATCGTTAACATTGTGCCCCCTTACAGCAATAGAGAATGGTTGCCATGTGCGAGAACCGCCATGTTGCGAGTCCTTTACTCTGATTGTCCATATTCCCTGGGCGGTGCTGTCCAATGCGACAACCTCGACGTTGTTGACAGAGTCTTTACTGCCTCCTTGGGTGGATCTGCCGTTAGTGAATACGTTGCCCTTGTAGGTGGTACCATCGGGAGAGATTACCTCTAAGTCCAGATCGTTCCTCAATTGAACGGTAGAGCTGGAAGAACCTGGATAATCGGACCAGGTTAGCACTGCCTTGAACTCATTGCCGGGCGAATTTACATCAAAGGTGTACTCAACTACCTCGCCACTCCTGATTCTAGATCGGTCATCAACGAAGATCCCCACTTCCCCCTCTGGTATTAGGGACTGAACCAAATCTATCCTTCCCCATCCTTCATCGTCGTTCGGGATATCTCTGGCCCCCATATCCTTGGCTCCAAGGATCAGAAGAGCCTTTACCAATGATCCCTGAGGGGCCTGTCTCCCAATCACTTCGGTTAGATACTCTCTGACTAGGGCTGAAGAACCAGCTGCGGCTGGTGTGGCCATCGAGGTTCCACTGTATTCCATATACCAAGTGTTAGACCACGACCCTCCAGCGGAGCTGGCTTCCTGTGCTTTACATGAGCGCACGTAATCCCCGGGAGCAACTAGATCAGGTTTTATTCGGCCATCATCGGTGGGCCCCCTACTGCTCCAGTAGTACATCTCGTCTGGTGCGCCGCTGTATCTGTTCTTGTGACCGCCAACAGTGATAACATTCTTTGCAGTTCCCGGAGAAGATACTCCATCGTCCCTTTCATTGCCAGCCGCAAATAGTACTGTCATACCGTCGTAAGACCAATACTGATCCCAAGTGGATGTTCTATCGTCGGCATCTTCTGATTGTGTAGAGTAGCCCCCAAAACCACTTTGAGAGCCCCAACTATTGGTATGGATCCTGGCTCCAGCGTTATATGCAGAATTTAGCATAGAGTTGATCCCATAGCTATAGAGAGCTCCTGAATCATCATCCTCCATTGCCTGAAAGTATAATTCAGCCTCTGGTGCAACCCCTTGGTATCCACCATTGCTCCTAAATCCTGATCCAAGAACTGTACACGCAACGTGCGTCCCATGACCATCACTTGGATCAGCGGTTGATGAGTCCCCGGGGGTCACGGAAGTAACCCCTGCTAGCCTTCCAGTGAAGTCTCCGTGGTCTCCATCGAGTCCCGAATCGCCCACTGCGACGATCTGACCACTACCATTTAGGCCTGTTATGAATGCGTTCTCTACCGTGTTTATTCCCATGTTTATTCTTGCCTGGTCGTTGTGCAGAGTAAGGATTGGAAGAGGCGAGATATAAGATACAGATGAATGTGCTACTATGCGTGAGATATTGGCGAAGTTTGTCGATCCCCAAATTACTCCTGGTTCCGGAGACCAAGGCTCTGTGAGATAGCCCATAACGGCTTCAATGGAGTCCTGTAGTCCTAATCCTGGATTTTTCAGGCGGGACATGTCATCTCCCTTCCACCCGATAACCTCGACCATCAGTTCTTGGGACTGAGTGGGGAACCTTAGTGATGGATGAATTAAGAGTCCACTCGGAACCTCATGTACGGAGGTAATTGACTCTAGTGACTCCAGTTCCGTGAGAGCATTCTCAGTTCCTTGCACCAAGAAACCTGAGGGAGGGATTGTAGAACGGATGCTTATGTCCCCCAACTGGAGTACATCCATTCTCGAGTCCCAAAGTCCTGTATTTCCGTCAATCAGTGCAACTGCCAGATCTACTCTTGGGATTGAGAGAGACTCGTCCATGAATTCACTTGGAATCAAACCATTTTGTGTGTACGTTCCTATTGTGGAATGTGCGAGAACCTGTCGAGTTTCTTCTGAGCCCTGTGAAACGGATGGTGCCCCTAAATCCCTTATACTCCGTGGATCGGGGGAAATTTCAATCCTCTCGTAATTGATCTCCAAACCCGAAAGTGTCGGCTCTTTGGAGGAGCTATCTCCACCCATAGCAGGAAGATACGACAGGAGGAGCACGGCTAGTACCACGACTGCAGCTCGCTTTGTCATCAGAACTCCCCGTGACAGGAGTATTTTGAGCGTATGGGTCTCCTGAACGATTTACTAAAGAATCTTCAATGGAGCCCTTAGAGTGAATAGTTCTAGAGTCCAAGTCCCCACTTCCATGGTAGTCTTCTCATATACTGGGCCCCTGTAGTTATCATAACTCAAGATTATTTCTATCGTGTAGTTCTCCCAAACCGACTCTCCGTTAACTATCATTTCAAGCTCGTCCCCCGCAACAGACTTGTGAGCTGAGATCAAATCTGACTCGAAATGTATCCTTTGGATCTCAATATCGTCATCATCGATGAAGACTATGTCCAAGGAGACTGAGTCTATGGATCTGCTTCCCTGATTGTTTATCTCTGCTAGAACTATGTGACTCGAGCCACTCTGCTTGTAAATCACGTCTACTGAAACTCTATCATACGGAACAAGCCAGACCAAGGCCAAAACAGAGGCTGAGAGTACCAAGAGTGCAGATATAGATGCAAAGACTACCTTGAACGGCGATATATGACTGATTTTTTCCTCTATGATTTCCAAGGCCTCATGTGCGGTTTTTTCCTCGGGCGTCTCTTCGGGCTCTCTGGATAGCCTAATTCTCTCTAACAGACCCATCAGCTACCCCCCAGGAATGTGGCTATCAGCGTCATTATGCCTGAAGATACCGGTTCAACGACCATGATGTGCTGAGTGTCACCCTCGAAGCCAGGAATAATGTTCAGAATGGAAAGATCGGATGCCATGCCGTTAACACCTATCGTTGTTGCAGTAGGAATTCCCGATGTTGTCTGTGCATCTAGAAGAACCCCCCTAAGATCAAACTCTTGTCCAGCTACCTCAGCTGATGCCCTTGCTGAAATGATTATCTTGCCTCCTTGGACGTCCGAAAGCTCGATTACCGGGTAACCTGGAAGTGTCGAAGAAATTCTTCCAAATTCGTGAATATGTATGGTGGCACTCTTCAAGTCCTCTCCCAATGCTTCCATTTCCTCCATTGTTACAGGAGGAGTTGTCGGGATATTACTAGACCGGATGTATATCTTGTCGACCCCGTCTCCCCCTGATCGAACATTCAAACCAAATCCATCAGCGGGTTTGATTATCAGGCTATCAGTCATTCCTTCTGCTAACAATATGATGTCTCCCTTGGTATTAATTGACTTACCAAAGGCCTCGATGTACAGGGACATCCCCTCGCCAGATGCACGATAATCCAATGTGGGAATCCCCTGGAACGCTAGACTCTCCCTTATGTCGAAATCTGTATCGGGCTCCGTGGTGAGGTTAATGGAGCCTGGGACATCTGTGAGGAAAATTGTGGCTGGCCACCAAGCAGAGTCCAGCCATTGCATCTGTTGCATCATAATGGAGCTGATTCCTGCGCCGTTATCTTTGAGGTACTGGTCTGGAACTGTCATATCTATCGATACAGCGGTTCCAAGAGATGCGGTGATATCTACAACCTCTGGAATCTCATCAATCATTATCTCGGTTCTACTACCAGCGTCTCTGTTGATCAGTAAGATATGTGCCCATTCCAAGGGGTTGGTCATTGAATATCTTGCAGATGTGGATACCTCTGTTATACCTGCAACGTTTTCAAACTCGAATGTCGAGTCAATCAGCATCCCCGTTGGGACGCCGACTTGTAGACCATTCAATGTCATTAGGAGGTCTTGACCGTTTATGCCCATAGCTTGAATCATAATCTCGCTATGTGCGGGAACCCATCCATCGAGTGCTAACATTACTGCCCAGTCTTGTGAGTCCCCTTCTACAGATCTGGAGACTGCCATATCGACCACCGGAGGAAGGTCAGGAATCCAGGTTCTCAGATGGAAGCCATCTGAAATTCCAGACGGAGAAGCGACAAATGAAACGCCATGTACCCAAGGTGGCGTTTCTAAGGACCCATCACCGTGACTGGCCTCAACCACAAGATCGAACGGTGCATTTGCCTCTAACTGCATACCGAATGAGAAATTTTCATTTGACTCCCCGGAGCCTGATCCCGTAGAAATATCAGTTGTGATCCCGGAAAGAACAGCGTTTACCGATCTTCCTAGATCGGCGAATCCTCCTAGGAAGAATGCGAGTCCTGAAAGGCCTTGTGTCGTGTTTAGCTCAGGAATGTCGAGAGCTTGTCCTGATTCAGAGCTTGTTGGAACTTCTACAGATACCGATGACGGTAGCGGATCAATTATTGCGACAGCTGTCAAGAGGTCCTCATTCATGGTTGGAGCGTGATCCACGCTGAAGCTCATGGGCCTGTCACCTGAAGCAGATAATGACACCTTTCCCCTGCCATCTGGGCCAAATGCCCCCTCAGAGACAGGAGGTATCCAGCTGACCTCAGAAATACCGGAGATTCTAGATGAGATGGCAGAGGTTCCGTCATTCGGGTTATGATGAAACATGAAGTGATCTCCAGACATCGTTTCAGGAACCTGTGAGTCTGTAATCTGAGCCTCTATTATGCCTATGGATGTGCCCGTGCTCCAGCTTGAATAGGATCCAAAAAGAGCTGTGAACTCGCTTGGGAAGTCGGTAATCTCTACAGCTTGCCTTTGTTCCAAATCCTCTCCGGTGTAGATTATTTTGTCGATTCCATCTGATGATGTGTAGACTGCTGTTTCGTCATCGACGTAAACCCTGATATCATCCGGAATATCTGAGACATACAGAGACTGGAATGAAGACTCTGAAATCGTTCTTGGCTCGTGATCCAAGTACGTGAAATTGAATGGCATGGACGATGATGTGTTTATCGATATCGTCAATTGATCGAGGATATCATCATCATCCACAGAAAGGGCTGACAGCCCGCTGAATCCTATGCTGGCAGCTACGGGTACCAAGGGGTCTACCAATGTTCCATCCCTGCTCAAAACCTGGGTTAGTGACCTATCTTTCGCCAAGACCAAATGGTCGCCTTGGAGTATCGGATAAGGGCTTGAACCTATTTGTAATCCGATTCTCCCGATGGATAACTCGTTTCTTAGGGCACCCCAGTTGTCGTGCATTATGAGATTAAATTCCCTGCCCTGCAAATCTCCGGTCGGACCGACGCTACCGGTGATTGCTTCCACGACAGTCGCTGGAATGCCGTTAAGTACACCCCCAACGTCTAGGTAAAGGTCGACTAAATCCATGATTAATGAGTCTAGTATACGAGAGACGAAATCTAGGTTATCGGAGTCATCCAAGCTTGTTTCATCGTCATCTTCGCCACTCACATCGAAGGAACCGTATAGCACTAGAGCGGTTGGTATTGATTGTATGGAGATGCTGACTTTCCTATGATCAGATGCTTCTCCTCCTCTCTCAAACCATGACTCATAGTCGATTGATTCCAAGGGCTGGGCTGACCTCAGTAATATCATACTAATTGGCGGGTATGCTGGATTCACTGGGAGTGTCGGATCATCCTCGTTCGGACTAGTGTCTCTTGAGAAATTCTTGATTCCTAATATCAGACCAAGTCTGCTAGGCTTACCTCCAGGTAACTCTGGCTCGTCTGATGAGCCTAGCATTCTGAAGACCCTTGTTATCTCTCCTTGGGACATTGATCCTTCCGGCATTCCCCTGAGCCAACCGAGTGAATTTGTAGTGTTTCCATATTCACCCTCATTCTCACCTAATGGGGTTCCAGACCTATCTTCATGGAAATGAATATGCAAGTCGGATCTTCTATCAGCATAATACTCCACGGTTGTGAGGCTCCTGTCTCCCTCTATTCCGCCCGCTGTTGGTATAGTGCTGTCCGTTCTGATGACCAATTCCAAATCGCCGGGAATCATCTCCGAAACCCCGTTGGGCTTGACATCGAGGCTGATGTATGCTAATTCCCACAATTCCCTGTCTCCATCTGAAGGAGGCGCGAATCTCCCATAACCAAGACCCACCGATATCCCACAGTCAATCTCACTTGGGGGCAGGAATAGAAGTTGATCTGGGCTGTACCTGTCTGGGCATGAGTCCATGTCACTGGAGTCTAGAGATATCGAGTAGGGTGCGGAAATGCCTATCAGGGTTAGTCCCGAACCATCAAAGTTTGATCCGAATATGTTCACCAATGCAGATATAAGGTCCTGTAATACAGCACTAGCATTGAAGAATACTCTCTCTATGCCGATATCCAGAGAAAAGTCTTGTGGCATTGTTGAGAATTTTGAGTCGACGACCCAAACATAACTCTCTCCGTCCCCGAGTGCGAGTACTGAGTCTGGGCTAGAGTAGGCGAAAGGCTTGATCAGAGAAACCTGCAAGGAGTCCATTTCATCCCATACAGAATCTGTTTGACTTCCATCAAGAACGTCTACCTTGTATGATACCGATGGCTGTATCCACAACGTTCCAGTGTCAATATCTATGTTGTTAAGTCCAAAATTTCCTAGAGATATACTGAGCCCTACCTGGATATCATTATCTCCATCATCGTCGATATCTACGGCGTGGCTCAGAGGGTCAGTTTGAGGGTTTATTAGAGAAAGGAAGTTAGTCGTGAAAGTCACAACATTAGTGCCTGTGACTACATTTCCTTCTTGGTCTATGTATTGTGTCAATATGACATAATCTGTTATGTTTACCAATGTCTGCCAGACATTGTCCACATTCACGGAATCTTCCTCGCCGGTTATCAGTCTGTACGGGAGGGGATGTTCGGGACCTGGAGGTAGAGTCTCGGCAAACGATGAGCCTTCCAAGGATTCTCCAATGGTTGATAATGGGTCCGATTGCCCACTTAGGGAGATTCCGTCTCTGACGCCCTGGACGGTCGGACCAGCAATCTGCCCGACTGAGTTAGAATCCAAAACTGCTTGACGCTCTCCCATAACATCAGAGAGTCTGTCCAAGATCTCGAAGTCCTGTGATTCTATCCTTGCCTCCGCCTCGGCTTGCTGGATCGGGTAGAAAAGTGGAATAAGCATCAGAAGAACCAGGACCAATGCTCTGTTGCTTGAAACATTGGGGGCTCCATGTAGAACACGTACACCACTCTTGTTCATGTACTCACCTCTAAGAGGTGCGCTAAAGGGTATTGCCCTTCCTGATTAAAATAAATATACTCATTGAGACCGTTTTGGGGTGGTCATTCTACCTCTATGATCTCTATTGATCCGCAATGGGGGCAAGCTGTCTTCGCTCTGTCCAATCCATCTGGTAAATCTACTTCGAACATCTTATCGCACTTGGAACAATTCTTCCTGACTGTTCTGCTTTCTTCTGGTTTTTGGGTCTCTTTTTGGACGTAATCTTGTGATTGGGTGGATTGCTCTGGACCATGCTCTGCCTCAACCCCTTCTCGATTTTGCGATTCCTCTGGGAATGAGTATTCCACAACGCTTTCCTGAATCTGAGGTTGAGTGTCATCTTCGTCTTCGAATGCACTGAGGAGATCGGCGGCAAGGCTGTCGGAGGGCTCTGATGGGGATGGCTGTGAAAGTAGATCCGAAAATTCTTCCTCGCTGATTTCTAGTGGGATGGCCTCTGACTCTGGAGGAGGGGCTCCCGACATGCCACTTGCAATATCCCCGATAGCCATTGGTTGCGTGTTTGATAGAGTCCCGCTGGAGCCTCCCCACATGGCTTTCTGCTCCTCGGCTGAGGGCTCCCTAGAAGCAGTGCGGTCTTCCTCCGCTTCACTTTCAGACTCGGCGAGCAACGCGACCATTCTCCTGTTCGAGGCAACTCTCAAATAGACGAAGAAAGAGAATACTAGGAGAAGTAATATTGCCCCTAGGGCCATTAAAAGGTCGTTTAGTCCGATTTCATTTCCACTTTCAGCGTCGGTGACTGTAACTAGTATTTCTGCGTCTGAAACCAGACCCTCGTCGTTCTGGACCCTGCAGATCACCCGGTATACTCCTGACTCTGAGAAAGTGTGCTGCACCGTCGGTCCGACAGCATCCTCATCGTTGTCCACAGTTCCGTCTCCGTCGGTATCTATCTGGGCATTAAAATCCCATGAGTAGTACAGACTTTCCGACTCTTGGTCCTCGAAAGGTACTGCAAGAGTAGTTGATTGTCCTTGGACAGACCTCAGGGTGTTGTCAAACATTCCTGGGACCGGGGGGGTGGAATCGAATAGTTGGATGGAGGCGGTGTCTTCCGAAGACATCCCTGAGAGATCCGTTACTCTGAGGGTGATTATGTGGATACCGGATTCAGCATCAGATGGGAATGTGTATGCGAACGTGCGTGCAGATTCAAAATCATCTTCAAAGGTAGACTGGACAGCACCATCCAGTAGCCACTCGACCATTGAAACACCCCAGTTATCACTGAAGGTCGAATCGATTACTATGTTCTCGTTGAATGATCTTTCAAGAATTCCATCAACTGAAATGTCTACTTCAGGAGGTGACATATCCTCAATCGTTATGTCTTCGTATACACTAGTACTCCTTCCGTCGATCCCAAGGACTGATAGTCTGATTGTCAGATTACTCGGCTGTGGCCAGCTGATATTGAAGGCCTTTGCAGTACTGTCGTCAAATCCGTCCCCATCGGTATCCCATGAGTATCCTGATTCGGGAATTTGATTGGAGAGATTAGGGGTTTCTGATGCATCAAGAGTGATTTCAGAGCCGACATCGACGATTCCGGAGGATGGTATACCGGACACTTTCGGATCCATTATCGGAGTCAGGGAGAGGACGACCGTGGATGCAATTGGAAGTGTTCCTGCACCTCCTCCCGATGGCCCAGGCTTATTGTCCACGACGAGGTAGAGTTCCGTTCCCTCCAAAGATTCTGGAACTGTCCAAACTAGATCTCTGCTTGATGTTACGAGAAGCAGATCGGTCCCTTGGACTCGGGCCGCCGCTGTTCCTCCCCCATTGTACATTTCTAACTGATCCTCATCCATAAGAAAAACATCAGGGGCTCCCTGCATGGTGCTCACATCTATCCTTACTTGAGTCCCTTTGTCCATCGAGAAGGGACCGTAGAGGGTGGAACTCTGGCCGGATTCCAATCGAACAATGGTGTCTACTAGAGTGAACGGTTCAGGGATTACAGTTGAGATATCCAGAGTCACTGAAGCTGGGTCTCCTCCTTGGTCGCCTGACCCGGAATCTTGTGGATGTGCAAGGTTGTCTACTACCATATACCACCTTGTGGCGTCTCTGTCAGATGGAACAGTCCAATGCCACTCCCCTGAACCATTGAAAGCCTCGAAAACTGAGTCACTTTCCCAGACTGAGTCGCTCCTGTATGACTGCTCATTCTGATAGACGGTTATTGCGTTTGAAGAGAACAATAGTATGTCTATTTCCGAATCTGTAGAGATATCGAAGGAAATGGTCTCACCCTGTTGAAGCACTCCGAGATCTACCCTGACGCAGGACTGATCCTGAACCTCCCAACTCGCTGGCATCATTTCCATATCTGCTCCAGCACATATTACGACCCCCTTGGAGGCGTCGGCGTGTGCAAGCGGCAAGTAAGTAGCCATCAAGAGGGTGGCAAGGGTCAATATCGTGGTTGCACGCACGGATTTGGGTCATCGTTCCCCTTTTGAATCATATTGACCATACGCTCACTCATGAGTCAAAGGTTCTTGGGAAGAGGCGTTGGTGGAAACCATCTCAGCAAAACAACATCACCTACCGACCTGACCCATTTCCAGGGTATTGCAAGGTGGGTTCGTCCCTCTACCAAGTCTGCAGGAGGATCTGAGACGAATATGTGGGTACATGACCAGTCATCCGTGTTGACGAAGGAGTCGTATACAGTCCCTAGCAGTCTACCATTAGGAAGAATTACTGGGAGACCTCTAATCTCCGATGCGTGTAGGTCAGCCATCAATCCATGGGATAGCTCACATGGCATCAATATGACGGAGAACCGTCTCACTTTCCACGGTTCTTGTTGGCCTTGAGGCTCGGGCGGAGCTTCTCAGCGCCCTTGCCCTTGTTCAGCAGTCCTCGCCCTCTCTTTCCAGAGCTGGTCTTTCCTCTGAATGCACGTCCTGAATGGCTGTTTCCTTCCGATACCCACGAGAGCTCATTATCCGAGATAATGGCCGGGTGGGACGGATCCAAGAGTATTACCTCGTAGAACTTGTTCTTACCATCCTCGCCAACCCAGTAAGAATTCAGGACCTCAAGATTGGGATATCTCCTGCTGACCCTCTCTTCGGCGATCCTCTGAACTGACTTGGCCATGGTAATTTTCTTTATTCCAGACTTCGATGGCTTCCTCTTCATGTGTATCTTACCTTTCCTAAGTCCACCACGCCTGACTCTAGTCCTGACCAATACCACTCCCTGCTTGGCCTTGTATCCAAGTCTTCGGGCGGCATCGATCCTAGTAGGCTTCTGGATTCGCTGGAAAACAGGGTCCTTCCTCCAAGAGGCCATCCTGTCACGTCTGTGAAGCATTGGCATGCCTTCCTTAGGCTTCTTCCACGTTTCTCGGACGTACTTTGCGATGCCCATGTGATAACCTCCAGCAGCCCGCCGAGCAAAGTCCCCTTTATGAGCCTGCCCACATGTTACAAATATCTAAGAGGTAAGGAAATAGTATCACATTCGCCCCGTAGACGTTGTTCTTCCCTGTGTGATGGCGCTTCCTTGCGAGCTTGAATAGAGCGTCAAGGGGATTAGTGGTCCGCGCTCCCGGACTTGAACCG
>DANW01000001.1:62342-63620 GCA_002501605.1 Euryarchaeota archaeon UBA28 | reverse complement strand
CAGGGGATTATTCCAGAGATGATTTACCTAGTGAGGGAATTGGAGAGAAAGGGCATGGTGGTTTCTCTTGCCTCCGGAAGGACCCTCCCAAATATCACACCCATTCATCAATCACTTGGGATTTCGGGGTTCATAGTAGGTGAGAACGGCGGGATGGTTTGGGACTCTGGAAAGGGGCATCCCATCAAGGCGTTAGCTGACGGCTCAAGGCCGAAAGAGGCCGCTCAATGGCTAGGGACCCAGATTGAAGGGCTTAATCCGGAAGGAATAGAGTCCAATAGGTGGAGAGAAACGGAATGGTGCCTTACTGAGGTTCAGGACTGGGAGGAGGTCAGAGATGCTATCGCTTCTTCTGAGTGGTCGGATATCTCCGTGGTTCCCACAGGATTTGCCGTTCACCTTACAATTCCTGGGCATGACAAGGCTTCAGGACTCCGTGTCGCATTCGAACAGAGGGGAATAGATCCTTCTCGAGTTATCGCCTGTGGAGATGCGCCAAATGACATACCAATGTTCGATTTGGTGGGTTTTAGTGTTAGCGTGAGCAGGAATTACCCTGAAGTCGTGCAGGCTGCTGACTTAGTCACGGATGCCCATGGGAAGGAAGGGTCCCTTGAGCTACTCAAGGCACTTTGTGAGAGGATTGGTAGTTAGTGGTGGTGCAGGCGGCAGGATTCGAACCTGCGAAGCACTACGCAGAGGATCTTGAGCCCTCCCCCTTTGACCACTCGGGTACACCTGCGGTCGCCCGAGGATATTCTCACACTTGATACCCGCGCTTCATTATGGGTCACTGTTTCCGAGGAGAATTGTTCAAGAGTCTCCTTGCGCTCACTAACCCCGGGTACCGAGGATGATGGACGACGGGAGCTTACCTAGGCTTAGTCCGAGTCGTCTAATGGCAGTTGACAGGGCTCTGGATGAGCTTGCTAGAACGCAACGCAGATCATCAATTCCGATAGAACTACCAATTCCTAGTTTCTGGGACGCAGTAGGGCAGTTAGTCCAGCATCTCGAAGCTGAGTTGGCAGAGACAATAAGGTCGGAGGGAATGACTGCAAAGGCCCAATTGCAATCCAGGAAGCTGGGAGTTGTTAGGACTGCTGTCAAGGACCTGGCAAGAAATAGGCTCAATGCCTTCACTCAACATGCTGTACTGGTGAGGCTGACCCAATCACCAGAAGAGGGGGGGCTTTCCTCTGGAATGCGATTGGACCCTATAGAGTGGGATAAGCATGACCCATCAGAGAGGGCTTTCTACTCAGGGGTTGTGCATCT
>DANW01000001.1:0-61957 GCA_002501605.1 Euryarchaeota archaeon UBA28 | reverse complement strand
CACCTGCTCCTCCGCCTCTTTCCCCGGTACATACTCCTCTGACTGAATTCATACCTGGGGCGGTAGATGTGGACGAGGTTGAACAGTCGTCTCCAGTTTCGGCTCAAGTATCGGGCCAGCATTGGGAGGATCCTGAGTACGATGAGGAAGACAGGATCAGAGAGATAGACGATTTTCCTGAGATATCAAGCATAGCAAGTCTCCCTTCTGAATTATCGGAGGATACCTCTGAGGAGTCCGAAATGAGAAGGATCCTGATACTGCAGGATCTCGATGACCCGATAATTACCGAAGGAGGAGAAGAGATAACTCTGAAAACTGGAGACATAGAGTTCTGTCCTTCAATTATCGCTGACACCCTTATTGCGGCTGGAATAGCAGAACCCGCTGACATATGACATAGGCAATGACTTAGGTTCGTCATCCTTCTTGTCGTCTCTGGAGAGGGTTGCAAGTGCCGGGCCAAATAACGAAAAAACAAATTGAATCAATGAGGGCGGAATTTGATGGTGATCCATCAGCTAAGGTAGCTCAGAATGCAGTAACCGGGAACAACGTGGCGGCGGTATCACTCCGTAGGGACCTAGTTCAGGAAGTAGACTTCACATTTAGTACCAAACTGGATGATTGGAAAGCGACAAATCAGAAGAGCAGTGGAAGATGCTGGTTGTTCGCAACATTGAATCTTTTCAGGCCCGGTACGATGAAGAAGATGAATGTGAAGGAGTTTGAGTTTAGTCAGGCACATATCCACTTCTGGGACAAGTTTGAACGGTCAAATCACTTTCTAGAAGCTATTATCGAGACATCAGATAGGGCGATTGATGACAGGACGATTCACTTCTTACTATCGGACCCGATTGGTGATGGTGGCCAGTGGAATATGGCAATGAACCTCATCAGGAAGCATGGACTAGTTCCTAAGTCGGCTTACCCAGAGTCAAATAGCAGCAGCTCTACAAGATGGATGAACTCTATTCTAAGGGACATACTGAGAAGCACGGCTAGTGAGATCCGAGAAATCCTTGGTTCTGGAGGTACCGTGGAAGATGCCAGGGCCCACAAGGAGTCGAGGATGAAGGATATTTGGAGAGTTCTATGCATACACCTTGGGACGCCTCCGGAGAGTTTCGATTGGCAGTGGAGAGACAAAGACAAACATTTCCACCGAAGAGGAAAGATCACACCACAGGAGTTCGCTGATGAGTTTGTTGATATTGACTGGGAAGACTACGTTTGCATAGTCAACGATCCCAGAAACGAGTACTACCAGACTTACACGGTGCAATATCTCCAGAACGTTGCTGGGGGCCCTCCGGTCGTTTACCTTAACGTACCCAGCGATGAAATGAAATCGATAACACAGAAGATTCTCGAAGACGGCCTGCCAGTTTGGATGGGTTGTGATGTCGGGAAGCAGATGGATAGGAAGAGGGGTCTTTGGGATGCAAATCTGTTTGAGACAAATGAGCTCTATGGAGTCGATTACGGGATGAGCAAGGCGGACCGACTGAGGTACGGACAGACCATGATGACGCACGCAATGCTATTCACGGGGGTGGATGTCGTCGATGGAAAACCAAGGCGATGGAGAGTCGAGAACTCGTGGGGGGATGACTCTGGGCAGAAGGGATTCTACACAATGAATGATAGTTGGTATGATGAGCATATGTTCGAAATAGCCACTGCAAGGAAGTACCTCAGCGAAAAGATGCTTGATGGACTCGAGACCGAGCCAATAGTTCTGGATGCATGGGACCCAATGGGGTCACTAGCCTAGTTATCCAAGATTCCTGAGTGAGAGCTCTATCGTCACTGAGTCGGGGATAGGTATCCTGAGGACCTTCCTCAGAGCCTTCTCGTCCCTAGATGTGTTAGTTACTAGTTCCAGAAGCCTCTTGTGGACCCTCATTTCCCAGTGATCCCAGGTCTCGGCACCTTCTCCGTCAGGGCTCTTCCTGCATGGTACCACGATTCTCCTGGTGGGCAGGGGTATTGGACCCCTCAGCTTGACTCCGGTCTCATCAGAGATTGACTTTATCTGGTCACAGACCTGATTTACATCGGTGTGGTTCTCTCCCGTCAGTCTGATAGTGGTGACGACGGGCATTGATCATCACCTGTGTCTAAGCCTTCTTCTCGATAGCGATACACATTCCAGCGGCCACGGTCTTACCCATGTCACGGATAGCAAATCTGCAAAGCTCTGGGAAGTTGTCCTTGACTTCGATAGCCATTGGCTTGGTTGGCTGGAACCTGACGGTTGCAGCATCTCCAGACTTTAGGAACGCTGGTGTCTCTCCGGTCTTTAGGTTCTTGATTAGCTCTACGAACCTGACTGCGACCTGTGCGGTGTGAGCGTGGAACACTGGGGTGTATCCTACGCCTATTGCCTTCGGAATCTCCATCATCTGGATGTTGCCGACGAATGTCTCGTCGTGCCTGACGAAAACTGGTTCGCTTTCTCCGTATCCAGCTACGTCTCCTCTGCGGATGTCAGTTGCTGCTAAACCACGTACGTTGAATCCGACGTTGTCACCGGGCTCGGCCTTGTCTACCATTGTGTGGTGCATCTCGATGCTCTTGACCTCAGCAGACTTCTGGCTTGGGTTGAAGATAACTGTCTTGCCTGTGTTCAGAACACCTGTCTCTATCTTACCGACTGGGACGGTCCCGATACCGCTGATCTTGTAGACGTCCTGGATTGGCAGACGGAGAGGCCTGTCTGTTGGCTTTGGTGGCATCTCGATAGCATCGATAGCCTCGAACAGGGTCGGGCCACTGTACCATGATGTGTTTTCGCTCTTGTTGAAGACGTTGTCCCCGTGGAACGCGCTACATGGTACGAAGGTGATCTCGTCCGGCTTGTAGCCAGCGCCCTTCAGTAGTGTACTGACTTCTGCAACAGTCTCGTTGTACTTGTCTTGGGACCAGTCTACGCCACTGATGTCCATCTTGTTGACATTGACGATTAGCTGGCTTACTCCCAGAACCCTAGCTAGGAAAGCGTGCTCCCTAGTCTGAGCGTTTACTCCGTCATTAGCTGCGACGTTGAGAACCGCGGCGTCTGCCTGACTAGTTCCTGTGATCATGTTCTTGACGAAATCACGGTGCCCAGGAGCATCGATGATCGTGAAGTAATAGTTAGGTGTGTAGAACTCCTTGTGTGCGACGTCGATGGTTATTCCACGAGCTCGCTCTTCCTTCAAGCCATCCATAACATATGCCAGACCAAAACCGGCCTTTCCTGCCTCTGCAGCTAGCTTCTCATTCTTTTCAATTACGTGCGCTTCTATGTGACCGCTATCCAGAAGCAAACGACCGACTGTCGTTGACTTTCCGTGATCTACGTGCCCTACGAACACGATATTCAGATGCGGCTTACTCTTGTCTTCCCACTGTGAACCCATATTATACACCTCTAAGTGTGGCCCGCCGACCGAAGGGGCGTATATGAATCGTTCCCCGAGCTCCGTATCCGTGTATCCCTGCATAAACGTGTTTCAGGATGCCGAAAACGGCTATCTGTACTGGAGTTCCACGATAAAGTAGTTCACTTTGGTGGTATGCGTCTCCTCGTTGACCAGGTCCGCTGTCCAGTCCCCCGGTATGAATCCCCTGACGGTAGACGCTCCAATTACTAACCAGACGCAATAATCGTCTGCCCCGCAGTCTCCAGCGTTCCTGTTGTCATTGGATAATCCCGTTGAGTTTGCTATTTCTTCATCTGTACCGTTGTATAGATAGATGTCTAGCTTGTTATCTGTTGTAGTGACAGGGCCTCCGCCTATTCCCCCACCCGCTTGGTCGTCGTCCTGTTGTGGATAGTCAACCTTGGTTCTGAGGTATCTAATCCTGTCTTTTGTGTCCTCGTCATAAGTCACGGGGAATTCCCAAGTCATGATAATCGTGTCCTGTATCCTCCTGTCCATCTCAAAATCGCTCCATTTGCCTTGGTAGTTGACGTAGACTGTAGAGTCATCATAGTGAGTTAGTCCATTATTATCGGTAACGGTGAGCCTGACGTCCCACGCTCCTGCAGGCCTCTCCTGCCACTCTACTGTCTCCCCGGTTGCATCAACATCATTGTTTTCTATGCCATCTCCGTCAGAATCCGTATTCCTATCGAGGTCCCATTCGTAACTAACGATATATTCCTCTGCATAGCAATCTGGCTCATCGGGATCACATCCTGCCCACGACGAGGAGCCATCCAGTAGGACTGTGACTGAAACCGAAACTTGCCTGTCATCTATTTCATTCTCCTCACAGACCCATACCATTACAAAATCTCCATTGGGCGGGCTGTCTCCATCACAGTTGTCGTCCTTGTTGGGTGTTATTTCAGCATGGGGCTCCCTGGCTGATGAGTCGATTACCGAGATGAGCTTGCTAGTGGTTACCTCGTGGGTACCATCGCTTACGGCAAGCTTGGCGGAATACTCTCCAGGCTGAGCATAAGAGTGGCTTGTTGTGAGTCCGTTTCCAGTGTTTCCATCTCCAAAGGTCCATGTGAAAGTCATGGGGTCAGCATCGGGATCTGAGGACCCGACAGCACTGAACGTAACGCTGTCTCCAGCCTTGACAGATCCGGAGGGGTCAATTGTCATGTTTGCAGTAGGAGGACTGTTGCTTCCAAGAACATCCATACAGCCGGCCAGTGAAGTGAAAATCATCATCAAGACCATCAAAAGGCCCGCAGCCTTGCCCCCTCTCATGGAGCCTGCTGGGAAGTCGTATGAAATCAACCCTACGATAAGATGCTAGAAGTCCAGGAGGCTCTTCTGGCCCTTGGGCCTGGCTCCATCCAATAGCTCCTTCTCCCCCTGTCCGAAAGCCTCTGTTACTCGCCCGAGGGATTTGGCAAGGCGCTTGGCGTAGTAGTCTGTATCGTACTCGGGGGGTTCACCACCGATTTCGTCAACTAGCCATGCCCTGACTCCGAGCTTCTTGTCACCACCCTCTGGCTTCGTAATTACGTACCCCACCTTCATTCCGGGTGTGAATTGAAGTCCTGCTGCGATTCTTTGCTTGGCGGCTCTTACATACGGCAGGCCATCAGGATTAGCGTAGACACTGTCAAAGTCCCATTCGTTCTTCTTTGAGTTCCACTTGCCTTTGCATGATCGACTGATTACTAGTCTAGATGGGTCGACATCTCCACTGCGAACCTCGTCGATCGCTAACTTCGTCATATCTACAGCTCCTTCTGTATTCCCATCGAGGAGCATCTCGAACATCTCTGTCATTGTCTCGGATAGTAAATCGAAAGAGTCGGTCCTCCTCACCTCATATCCTCTAATCAGCATCTCTTCCCTAGGCCACACTACTCTTCCAACATACCTCTTTTTGGCACCGTGGCTGAAGAATGCGGAAAGTGCTGTCTCGAATTCTAGCTCAGCTCCCTCCCTAGTGAATCTACTCGCCAGCTCATCCCCGAACTCCAAGGTCTCTTCTCTTGCCTTGTCCCATTCCTTTGAGACCATGGGGTCTTCGGATCGGTTCGTCGGAGCTCCTGAGTCCACTGGTGACTTCACGAAAATCGAGTCTGTGTCGGAGTAAATGACGTCGTTACCACCTTCCTCGACTTGTGATATTATCGCTTTGATGTTGTGTCTAGCCCATTCGGTTATGCTAGCTCCCAAGTCTGGGTGAGTGAACCTGTAGAAACTAGACGCAAATACCCCATAGAATGAGTTCATCAGTATTTTTACCGCATACTGCAGTTGGTCTAGTAAGAAGGCCTCTACTGGATCATTTCTCTCTTGTGCCTCCTCCATGCCCCTCTTGTATTGGTCCCTCTTTTCCATTAAGTCCTCCAAAAGCCTAGGGACTAGCCCGTTCATATCCTCCTTTGACTTGTACCTAGTTCCAGTTGTTGGGGAAACACTGTGTGATTTGTCCTCATCTCCATCAGTAACTAGGGTGGTGGAGCAAATGTTGTTGCTTATCATTATGGAGGGGTACATGGACTTGAAGTCGAGAACGACTACCCATGGCTCCATTCCTGGCTCGACCTCATGCACGTAGCCCCCTGCAATCTGATCTCTCTTCCTAGGTCCTGCATTTGTCATTGGTACTGCTATCGACTCCTTGTCTGCCAGTCTCATGACCAATGAGTCAATCCACTGGCTGGTAGTGCCATTCGCGGCTGTCTCCACTGCAGTAAGTGAAACTGATGCAAGGGCCTCCTTTCTTGCTATGGCCTTGAGATGTCCTAGAATGTCTAGGGGGAGATGAGTGTCTCTGACGCAGTACTCCATCACCACATCGGGCCTAGCGGCCCATTCCTCGTCCATCTTACTTGCATCCACATCGAGCTTTCTCATGTCATCGTTATCGGGCCATAGAAGCTGCGATACGTACCTCAGTGACTCCCTTTGTGGCCTAAGTGTCTGTCGGGCCTGCCACCATGCATCCATGGGGATTCTTCCGGGGATTCTCCAGACCCTATTTTGCTGCCTAGTTGGGAAAATTCGTTTCCCCTCCCCTTCTTTCATGGGAACTCTGCCCCAACCGAACAGAGGTGATCTGCTATACTTCGGCCTTGGGGAGATTGCCTCGGCCCTCTCCTCCATTCTTGGAAGGTCGAAATTATCGATGTTGTACCCTGTGACGAAGTCTGGATCTTGCTCTCTCACGAGGGTGGTTAGCCCCTCCATAATTTCCCCCTCTTCGCCTCTGAACTGATGCTCCGAACGCTCCCCAGCACGATCTATTACCGCAGCTGCGCATAGTATACGATTAGTGGCAATGCTTGTCTCTAGATCGAAAGAGAAAGTAACGAAGGGGGCGGGGAAGGGCTCGGTTCTGGATAATCCTTGGAGATTGCAGGAAAGTATCATGTCAACCGGGTATATTCCGGACCCGCCCTCCTTCACTACGGATTCTTCAGCTGAGGATGGGTCAGTATTAGAGCTGTTTTTTACCTCATCTGGTGCCCTTTCGCCTGCCCAAAGAACCTCCCCTCTCGCATTGATGTGTGGCCCAAGGTCCAGATCTAGCATTAGACGGTTCTGGAATGGTATATCTGCGCTCGTGACTTCCCAGTCCTCCAGCTTCTTCCTGAGTCTCCTCACTGAGTAAGGCTGATCTGCGTAGATCCTCCAATGCCTCTTGACGCCGTGCCTAGTCCACTTCATTACTGGTTCTGATACTTCCATTACCTCGGTGATTTCCCTTACAGACTCTAGGTCTGGAACGTATTCATGGTCCGGTGCTCCTCGCACTGCGATATCGAAGTATGGACGTAGGCCGTGTACGAGTAGCAGGACGGAGTGACCTTCCTCAGCTCTGCACCATAGCTCGACAACAGTTCTTGGGGAAGGCGAGTCTATTGATTGATAGGAGCCCGACACGATGCACATCCTGCCCTCCCACTCCATCCGCATGCCTCGCCGCCAGGGGATAACACACGGTCTTCAAAGTATGTACTGAAGTGCCACCATATTGGAGATAGGAGAGGCTACGTGCGTAATCGTTGAAAGCCGGCTTGCTTCCGTGGAGGCAGGGGACTGACAGTGCCAGACGGAAGTGAACCGGTGGTGGACTGGGATTCTCTCACTTTCAGCTTCACGAAGACAGACAGGATGTACCTCTCCAAATGCGAGCTAGGAGGAGAGTGGGCTGTCGGTTCAATGATGGACTTCGAGGATCTGGTGATATCTCCTGCGGCTGGAGTCCTCAATTACGGACAGGGCCTCTTTGAGGGAATGAAGGCCCAGCGGGCCTCAGACGGAAGTATTGTTCTCTTCAGGCCAGACAGGAATGCCAAAAGAGCACAAGAGGGAGCGATGAGACTTGGTATGCCCCCTGTGCCTGAGGAGATTTTCTTGGATGCGGTCATAAAGACCGTACGGGAGAATTCCAGATGGGTTCCACCAATGGGCAAGGGCGCTCTCTACATCAGGCCCCTCCTGATGGGGAGTGGGCCAATCCTAGGAGTCGCTCCAGCGCCTGAGTACACATTCTTGGTATTCACCTCTCCCGTTGGACCGTACTTCAAAGGGGGGATTACTCCAACCTCTCTCAGAGTATCAGAGAGGTTCCACAGAGCGGCTCCCGGTGGGTCAGGAGGAGTGAAGGCCATCGGAAACTACGCACCGGGGATGATACCCTCCAAGATGGCAAAGAAAGAGGGGTATTCCGAAATAATCTACTTGGACGCGGTAAATCATAGGTATATCGAAGAAGTAGGGGCCGCGAACTTCTTCTGCGTAAAGGATGGAGTCATCTCGACGCCTGAATTAACGGGAACAATTCTCCCCGGGGTAACTCGGGCATCAATTATCGAGCTTGCTATGGCACGGGGCTATGAAGTGAGGGAAGAGAAGGTCGATGTGGAGTATGCCATGAGTGCTGATGAGTGCTTCTGCGTGGGAACAGCGGCCGTAGTGTCCTCGATAGGGAAAATCCAGTACGGGGAGAGGGTAAAAGAGTACTATGGCGGGGAAGTTGGGCCGGTAACTAGGGAGCTATACGAGAATCTCACGGCGATACAGCAGAAGCGCTCTCCTGATGAATTTGGATGGATTGTAGACGTCGAATGAGAAAACTCTCCGGGGCAACATAATTGTGCATAAACTAAGTCGACCAAACATGAAGGTGGGCTCTCTCCTAGTCGTTCTGATGATGGTTTTAGTCCCTGCCACCGGTTGTATCCACACCAATGACGGCGGTAGTCCGGATATTATTGAGGACGAGGGCGGAACCAGAGTCTTCGTCACTGGACCAGATGGAATGGATTTGGGTCTCCCGCCTATGCAAATGGAGTTCATCTTCAGTGATGTTGGGGAGGACGGTGCTGAGCCCAGCATTGGAATAACCTCCAGTGGTTGCATATTCTTCATTGCATTTGAGAAGGTCATGAGGTCTTGTGACTATGGGCAATCATGGGAGGAGGTGACTGGCCCAGAGTGCTCTTTCACCACCAGTGATCCATACGGCTGGGTGGACCCTGTGACGGACAGGATATTCAACGTCCAGATGCAGGGTCTAGAGACTTCTTGGATTTGCTGGAGTGACGACGACGGGGAGAGCTGGTTGGGAAACCCTCACGACTCTGGCACAACCCCACTGAATGACCATATTAAGCTAGCAACCGGACCTTGGACTAATAGTGGATATGGGATAGGTGGATCGATTTCACAGTCATTCTACGATCAGGCAGTCTACTACTGCTACAACAAGGGAGTGGGGATTTTCTGCTTCACGAGCTTTGACGGGGGTGCCACTTTCGAGGCAGGGGGGCAGATCTTCGGTCTTGCAACGTCAAATGGTGGCCTACACGGGGCGATAACTAGCGCGCCCGATGGGACCGTCTACGTAACCCCGAGAGTTGAAACTCCCACTGTGATTGTCTCCAAAGATAACGGATTGAGCTGGGACGAATACACCATGGGCGAGGACGTAGGGACACCTTATCCCCGCAAGAACTCGGAAGTCGCGACTGATACCCAGTCCAATGCATACCATATTTGGACGGGTGGTGATGAGGGGGTGTATATGTCCAGAAGTATAGACTCAGGGGAGAGCTGGGAGCAAAATAGTATCAGGATAAGTCCGATAGAGGTTATCTCAACGACATTCCCTCAAGTCGATGCAGGAGACCCGGGTAGGATAGCAATAACATACCTGGGAAGTGAAAATTCAAGCGAGTTAGGGGAGCCTGATATAGATGGAGAAAATTGGACTGGGAACGCCCATTACGCAACCACAAACGTCAGTTATCACCTCTACATCACACTCAGTCTGAACGCATTGGATCCGTCTCCCACGTTCTACACCTACAGAGTCACGGATGACCCAGTTCAAATAGGCAGTATCTGCCTAAACAGCGGAGACTGTAGGGATATTGGAGGGTCCAACAGAAATCTGCTTGATTTCAATGACCTTCACATAGACAGGGAAGGGAGGGTCTTCGTGGCTTTTGCAGATGGTTGCACAGACTCATGCGCTTCGGATTCGAACTCCACTGCGGAGGACTCCCGGAGTAGGCGGGGTTCTGTTTACTTCCTTGGTAGTGGACCAAGCCTGTATGATTCAGTGGGCCTGATGGAGATGCCGTTCTGATCATGGATAGAACAGGAATGCGGCCCCCAGAACTAGGTATGTCCCAAGCAACATTGCGCCTTCGAGCCAGTTCGACTTTCCATCAGACGCAATTATGTTGACTATTAAGACAGCGAGAAATGCCGATACTGTCTCCAATAAGCCAAATTCGAATGTCAGTGGAACGTCGAGTGCCCATGCCACAAGAATCATCATCGGAGCGACAAAGACTGCGATCTGAGTAGATGATCCCATCGAGATAGCAAATGAGAGGTCCATCTTGTCCTTGCCCGCGACCACCACAGCGGTGAAGTGCTCAGCCGCATTTCCGAAGAGAGGCAGTAGGATTACTCCTATGAATAGATGAGGGAGTCCCAGGCCATCATCCGAGGCAGCATACTCTACTGAGTGTACCAGAATCTCTGCCATCCAAGATACAAGGATGGTTGCTACAACTAGAAGGATTATGGCATCGCGCTTACTCATTTCTGGAGCCTCGTGTCCGTGAGTTTCAGTTGCAAACAGGTCTACATGAGACTTGAACTGGAAGTACAGGAATAGACCGTACAGGAAAAGTAGAACCACGGCCGCAACGTGACTCAGTCGCATTACTCCATCCTCTCCCTCGACACCCCCTACGGTTGAGTTGAATACTGTTGGAATGATCAGAACTATCATTGCTAACAACATAAGTGAGCCGTTTGAGCTAACCTGGGTTTCAGAGAATTTCTGCTCTGGAAAGTTGATTCCCCCCCACAAAAATGCAAGACCCATTACGAGGAGTATATTTCCGAGTATGCTACCTATCAAGCTTGCTTGAACTAGGCCTACCATCAGTGCTTCCGTATCACTTCCAGAGGCGGCCTTCGATGCGGTGTAAATTGCAAGAAGGGCGATTATCATCTCTGCGGCATTTCCGAACGTTGCGTTCAACAACCCACCCAATGATTCTGAGGTATAGAGTGCTATCTCCTCAGTCGCCCTCCCCATCAGGAATGCAAGAGGCATTATGGCCAGAAGGGAGAAGACGAAGGACATCGACTCGTTATGCGCGATATATGCGAAGTAGAGTGTTATTGGAAGTGCTATCAATAATAGGTTCAACTTACTATCTCTAGGGTTCATTGCTTGAACCCAGCTTATCTCGGAGGACATGTGACTCATACTCGCCAGAGCCTCATGTGTGGTGAATGTTGTGCCTTGGCAGGAGCTTTCATTGCTTCTCGCTAGGACGGGAGGCCATGCAGGGCATGCGGAGGTTGGGACTGACAGGGACCCCTGGTTCAGGGAAGACTACCATCGCGGAAATACTTAGGGGGGGCGAGTTCGATATCTTGACAGTCGAGTCACTGGCATCTGAGAACGGGTGCATAGACATCGAAGATCCGAGAGACGGGGCGCGTCCAATAGACGTTGATAAACTGAAAACGATTCTAAATAGTGCCTGGGCCGATCCACCTAGAAAGATGACAATAGTCGACGGACACCTATCCCATCTCTTGCCTGTAGAGGGGGTCATCGTACTCAGGTGCGATCCCGAAATTCTACGTGCTCGTCTTGTCTCTCGTAATTACTCTGATTCTAAGGTTGACTCGAATGTGGAATGGGAGTTCATTGGAGGGGCCTGGAACGAGTATGCCCCTGATATCCCCTGGACTGAGTTCGAAACATCGAAAAACTCTCCGGAGTCAATAGTGGGACATATTCGCTCTTGGATCTCAGATGGCTTCAAGCATGATGCCCCTCACACGGCAATAGACTGGATTGAACGGGGGACTGGCGATGTTTGAGAAGATGCGTGAAAGATGGACTAACGCGATACATCCATTGGTTATCAGAATGGGTGACCTTGACCCCAGTTCTCTTACTTGGGCTAGTCTGGGACTTGCAATCCTCTCTTTCTACCTATTGTCTCAGGCAACGGGGGACTCTTCCGGATCAATTTGGATTATTGGAGGTGTATTCCTAATCCTAATTGCCGGAGTATTGGATGCCCTGGATGGGGCGTTGGCAAGGCATCAAGGTACTGATGGTCCTTATGGGGACTTCCTTGACCATACCATTGACAGGGTGGTAGATGTAGGCCTGCTCGTGGCAATTGGAATGAACTCGAGCTTTGTTGCCGAGCCAAGTACTGGCCTAATTGCAGGACTAATGACTCTGTTCGGCTCCTACATGGGAACTCAGGCTCAATCAGTGGGGTTGAATCGTATTTACGGAGGTTTCTCCAGAGCAGACAGGATGGTTATTACCATTGTCGGCCTTCTTGCTGCATCTTGGCAGGCCTATGCAGGAGCTTCTGGAATCTCGATGGATTCCATGCATTGGATTATGGAGATGTTAAACCTTGGAAACAGCGAACTGAATGGGATGACCTTCGCTCTAGCAGTATCTGCCTGGGGAGGGGCCTATACCTTTCTCGTGAGATTCATCAAGACTCGCTCTCAGTTACTCTGACGGCTGGAGTAGCCATGTGACCAAATGGTGCCATAACACACATGGTTGAGGGTAATGGTTATCCTCTGTAGTACTCGCCTAACCCACATGAAGCATCTCATCAACAGAGTTCTGGAGCTTGATGAGGAGTCCGAATTACCCTTGGGGCCTATAGATACCGAAAGTGATCCGGAGCTTCAGAGCTTACTGATGTCATTGCAACCAAAGATACGTGTCTTTGGATGTGGGGGGTGTGGTTCTAACACTGTTGCAAGACTGGAACATGAGGACCTCTTCGATGATGAGTATGTCAGAGGAATTGCAGTAAACACTGACGCGCAACACTTGTTGCGAGTGGCTGTCAAAAATAAGATTCTGATTGGAAGATCAGCGCGAGGCAGGGGCGCTGGAGGAGATCCAGAAAAGGGTGAACAGGCGGCCTACGAATCCGAGAGGTCCCTGAAGGCGGAGATTGAGTCGTGTGATCTTGCCTTCATCACAGCTGGACTAGGCGGGGGAACAGGGACTGGGAGCGCCCATGTTGTAGCGAGGCTGGCCAGAGCCGCAGGCGCACTAACAATCGCAGTGGTTAGCTATCCCTTCCTTTCCGAAGGAGCTCTGAGGAGACAAAATGCTGAGTGGGGACTGGAGAGATTAAGGGAGGTCTGCGATACAGTTGTTGTACTTCCAAATGAGAGGCTTTTGGAGGTTGATGGAGTAAGAGAGCTCCCTCTCGACGCGGCATTCAGAGTAGCCGATGAGCTCCTGATGCGAAGCATCAAGGGAGTTTCAGAGATGATAGCAAAGGAAGGAGTAGTTAACCTGGACTTCCAGGATTTACGATCTGTTATGGAAAATGGAGGCGGAGTGGCAATGATCGGACTCGGTGAGGCCAGAGGTGAAGGAATGGCAGAAGCAGCCACAGAGGAGGCGTTGCAATCTCCACTTCTGGATATCGATGTGTCTGATGCAAGAGGCGCGTTAGTAAATGTCGTAGGTGGCCCCAGTCTCTCTCTTGGTGACGCTGAATCATGTGCCAAGATCATAAGGGACAAGATCAACCCATATGCTAGAATAATCTGGGGAGCTACTACTGATCCCAGCATGGGCGATGGCATCAGAGTTCTGCTGGTTCTTACAGGAGTGAAGAGTGAGCAGATTCATGGTGCTGCATTGCATACCCAGATGAGGAATCTGAAGAGTAGGACAGTGGAGTTTGTCGGATAGTAGACAATCAAACGCGACAGGCACGTCCGCTGTGCTTAAATGAGGCTCGTCGGTCGGCAAACCGCTTTGAGGTAGGACCATGAGTGTTGAGAGTTCCAATGTTGGCGCTGTCGAAGAGACCGTACAGGGCTGGCAGGACGGTATCGAAGGAAGGATCAAGGGACTGCAAACTGGTTCTTACGCTAGAATCCTGAAGATGGCAAGAAAACCCTCCAAGCAAGAGTTCAGGCAGACTGTGATAGTTTGTGGAATCGGTATGCTGGTGCTCGGATTAATAGGATTCGTGATGCTGTGGGGGATGGACACCTTGTTGCCCGACTTCTTCAGATGGTTGACCAATTAAGAGGGTGGAAAACATGTCAGATGCTTTTGTTGCTTACATTCGTCATGAAGAGAAGGTCCTACTGATGCAAAGAGCCGATGAGGTCTCCGATTTCCCCGGTGCGTGGGATGGAGTCTACGGAGTAGGGGATTCAGACGACCTAGATGTGGTTGCTTCGAGGATCGAGGAGGCAACAGGTATTCCCCATGAGAGCCTAACCTTTGTCAGATCTGGTGATGCCAGGGGTCTTGAGTTTGGGAACCGGCTGAATGATGTAACTCCTCTGCTTTTCCTATGTGATACTGAAGAGGTAACCGCCAAAGGACTCTACAAGAGCTACAACTGGGTCGACCCGGGTTACATCAACTGGGTGGAGCCCGAAGATTCCTCTGATAGCAGATCAACCAGATATATGGTCCCTCAACTCGGGAATATGTATGGTGACGTGGCTTCATTCCTCTATATTTTGAAGACCAGCATGGGTCAAGAGCAGAATGTGGCTAGGGAAATCAGAGCTAGGTTATCCGGGACTGGATCGCTACAAGACATTCAAGACAAGATATTCGGGGTCCTAAGTCCTAGCTATTTGAAGGGATTCATTTTCGTTGAAGCCACTGCCATTCATCACGTTGAGAAACTAATAGGCAGAGTTGGAGTATCAGCTACCCCCATGAAGAACTGTCGGAAGGTGTTGGATGGCGAGTCGCCATTAAGGGACATCCTGCCATACCTAGAACCGAAGGCCGCAACAACCGGAATCGAGGAAGGAAACATAGTGGAAATACGCGGAGGCGCTTTCAAGGGTGCTTCGGCCCGTGTAATTGGCGTAAGCGAGTCGAAAGAGGAAGTCACGGTCGAGTTATTCGAGGCGGCAGTCCCAGTGGCCCTCAACATAAGGGCCGATCAGGTAAGGGTCACCCAACGAATGGAGTGAGATTAGGGGGATCTGGTCACTTACATCACGCTCAAATAGGGAGAGTAGGTCGGCGAGGCACTCAGGAGGGGGATTTAGTATGTCAGCGCGCAATGAAACCCCTCACAAAATAATCCAGTCACTTGGTAAAAAGAAGTGCAACGGATCCTGGGAGGAAGCAACTGAAAACCTTACCATGGATCAGGTAAAGAAAATCGCTGATGAGCAGAAAGACCGTCTCACTGGTGCAACTCTCTACGCTAGGTGCAGGGAAGTCATGGGAACATGCGTATCAATGAGAGTAAATGTCGAGGGGATGTCTCCAAAAGACGCCTTGAATGCTATGAGCAAGGGGGAATTTGCCGAGCATTTCGCTTGACATACACGAATTGCGGGAGAGGTCAAACCTCGTTGACCGCAGAGGTGGTTTAGGATGAAGGAAAATATACAGAACGCTATTCAACAAGCCCTAGAAGGGTCTCCAGAGCGTAAGTTCGTAGAGTCAATGGAGATCTCATTTACATTGAAGGACGTAGATCTCAAGAACCCAGCTAACAGGATACAGGAGGAGGTTCGGCTCCCATCAGGCAGGGGCAAACCCGTTAGGATCGCAATGTTCGCAGGTGGAGAGATGTCCACGAAGGCCAAGGCGGCTGGATTGGATGTAATCGACCCAATGACAATAGAGGATATTGGAGGTAATCGTCAACAAGCAAGAAAGATGGCGAATAGATATGATTTCTTCCTGTCCGAGATTCCACACATGGGGACCGTCGGAAGGTTCCTCGGGGTCGTATTGGGACCAAGAGGTAAGATGCCTCGCCCCGTACCTCCAAATGTGGACCCCGCAATGATAGCTGCGGGTCTGAAGGACACAGCGGTTGTGAGGTCCAGAGATAAGATAACCTTCCATACTGCCCTAGGTTCCAGAGAGCAGGGGCTTGACGATCTCACCATGAATGCCATGGCTATCTGGAACAGAGTGATGAGCAAGCTTGAGAGAGGCCCTGGAAATATCAGGTCCTGCTACATCAAGACATCCATGGGCCCCTCTTACAAGGTCGAGGTGATTGCTTGATTCCCAAGGTTGCGTCATGGAAGCCGGACCGTGTGACTGAGCTAAGGGACATAGTCTCCAAAGAGGGAATTGTTGGTGTTGTGGATATTTCCGGAGTCCCTGCAAAGAATATGCTGGATATGAGAAACTCCCTGAGGGGGATGATCACAATGACCATGGCCAAAAAGAGTCTTATCAGGCTTGCATGGAAGGAAGCCGGCCTTTCCGAGGATGATTTAGAAGAGCTCCTTGAAGGCGCAATTCAGCCATGTGTGGTACACACTGATTCCTTGAACTGCTATGAGTTGTTTGATGAGTTGGAGAAAACCAGGCAGGGTAGAGCCGCAAAGGAGGGAGAAATTGCCCCAGAGGACATTGTCGTAGAAGCGGGGCCAACAGAGTTTGGACCGGGACCGATTGTCGGTGAGTTCAACGCAGTTGGGATTCCAGCAAAGATAGACAAGGGCGCGGTAGCTATCCAGAAAACAGTTACTGTAGTCAACAAGGGAGAGCCAATCGAGGGAGATCTTGGGCTAATGCTCTCAAAGCTTGGCATAAACCCTATCGAGATCGGATTGATACTGATGGGAGTCATAGATGACGGAGAAGTTCTTTCTTCCTCAGACCTGGACTTGGACACAGATGGTCTGAAGAGCGATATTATCTCAGCTACCTCGAACGCTTACAACCTAGCATGTAATGTACGCTGGTTCTCCAGTGTCACAATGCCCGCTCTGCTTTCCAAGGCTAGCAGTGAGGCACTATCAGTTGCCTTGGAAGCTGGGGTCGTCAACGAAGACACTGCCTCTGCGATAATTTCCCGTGCTAACGCACGTGCCATGGCCATAGCCGGCCAATTAGATTCCTCAGCTCTCGATGAAGAGCTAGTTGCCGCACTTGGTGCGGTAGCGAGTACATCTGGTGCTGAAGTCGCTTCCTCCGAAGCGGCTGAAGGAGCGACCGAAGAAGTCGCAAACGAGGAAGAGGAGGAAGAGGAGGAAGCTGGGTTCGGTGGACTTGGCGATCTCTTCGGATGAAATAGAAGGTGAAAAAATGGAATATGTATATGCTGCAATGCTACTGCACTCTGCTGAGAAAGAGATTGATGAGAATGGCGTTAGCGCTGTGCTAACCGCCGCTGGAGTGGATGCTGACAGCGCCCGTGTCAAGGCACTGGTTGCGTCGTTGGGATCCGTCGATATCGGAGAAGCTATGGCTACCGCTATAGCAGCACCAGTTGCCACAGGCGCCGCGCCTGCTGCAGCCGCAGGAGGAGCTTCAGAGGCTCCTGCTGAGGCCGTTGCTGAAGAGGAGCCTGAGGAAGACGATGGTGGATTCGAGGGTCTCGGCTCTTTGTTCGGATAAGCATTAGCAAAAGATAGAATTCGCGAAGGCGCTATGGGCGATAGCCTGTTAGCGAAGCCGGATGCACCCCAATCGCATACTAGAGATTCCAGTCTCAATAACCCCCACCGATGCGATTAGGTACTTCAGAATAGCATGTGAGAGACGAGGATGGGAAGGGACCAGGCTGGAAGAAAGCAGGGTAGTTCACAGATGGGCCATCATAATGCCTATAGCAAGGTCAGCAAGAGTGATTGGGCTCTCGATAGATAGTGGTCCTGGAGAAGGTTTGTCTTTGAGATCTTGGAGCTACACACCTGGTTCTGCAGGTAGCATAACTATGGTCTCGTTTGAGATTCCATCGGGAATAGATGGAGATGAGTGGTCTACTTTCCTTCGTGAGTGGCATAATTCCCTTCCTAGGTGCCCTTGGAAGTGGAGTTTTGGAGAGCGTTCCATGATTGGCTACTTCAGTCCAGAATTCAGAAAATCGAGAAAGGCGTTTTTGTCAGAGGGTATTATTTGACTTGAAATCGTAACTTTCAGAGAGAGGATTTGAAAGAGGGATTGATTTTCCAGTGCCGAATCGGAGGGGAATAAAGGCATGTTCGATAGTCCGAGGAAACTTGGGATGCTCGCAGGTTCGTTGGCATTCATGGTTTTATTTCCCTTATATTTCGCATGGATGCCTCTAGCGGATGAAGGTCTGGTATCTGGAGGAGCGGGTCCCCAAGGAAATTGGGAGGTTAGCTTCATTGAGAGTGAGACTATTTTCCAAGAGTCGGCAGTTTTAGAAGACGGAGATACCCACATTACGGAATTCATTGTGGGGCTCGATGACATAGGAGAAATGGAGATAGGGTCCGTAGAATTGATAGTTCAGTGTAATGATAATGACGATCCTGGGCCGGGTTTTACTGACAGTGTGGATGGAATAAGTGATCTAATGGATGTTGAGGGGCACTCTTCTGGTGATATTGAGGACCAGAGTGCAGATGGCACTTGTGCCGGAGGAAATGGTGGGTTCACAATCAGATGGGATGTTACCACCAATTACACAGGGGAGAGTTTCACTATCACATCATCACAGAAAACAATATCTGAGACGTGGAATGATGGCGGTTTTGGGATCGGAACGTGGTCGGCTACGCTTACAGCGGAAGTTAACTCGGCTCCCGTGGTGGGACAGATAGTGGACTCAGATGAGGAATTTGATATCACATGGAGGATGGTGACTTACGAAGTTGTCATCGTAGAGTCGTCGGCCTAGGATCCTTAGGACTTTGAGTGTATCCTGATAACGTCATTATCCATTATCTCATACTCAGAACCGATTATTCTTCCGGTTCGGGCATCAACGGCCCTGATGAATCCTTGGCCTAAATCAGTATGAACATGGAATGCCAGTCCCTTAGCGGTAGTCCCTGAAGGAACAAGGATAGCGTCTGGGAGAGTATTTCCATCACCATCTGCCCAATGTGTCTCGTCCTGAACAGGATATGCCACCTTGCGAGAAAGTGTGCCAAATACGACTTCTGAGAGTAGCCCGAATAGCCCGCCTCCTTCCCAAGTCAGAGATTCAGAAATGGAATGTAATGCCTTTCTCTGCTGCTCGTTCATAGTCTCCTCACCCTTCTGAGAGATATCAAATTTCGAATCTCCCGGTCGACGTTCTATCATTCCAGCTGCACTGGCCCTACTCAATGCAAGTTCGGCCTCAGCACTGGTGAGGACGACCTTTCCCCCTGAGGCCTCAATTTCTGTTTTCAGCTCGTTACATCGATGTACTTGATTGTCAGCCTTATTTGCCGCGATGGATATTGGAAACAATGCCCTGCGAATCTCTGAAGATAGGGCCATTAACTCAGAATCTCCCCATTGCGACGCCGATTCGGAACCCGGATGACGAGTGCGTACAGCTGCAATACCTGTGTTGATGTGGCTCTCCGTAGCTCCTATTCCTGTCAATTGAGTGTGTATGTATTCAGAAAGGGCCTTCTCACCTTCTGCCTGAACTTTCCTAGTGGCCCGGCTCCATCCCCCACGTAGGATGCCAGCAATCCAAGCCTCGATTTCCGATACAAGAAAGCGGTGTTCCTCAATAGGCTCTGACCCCCCCGTACCAACGGGATTTCCTTCTAAATCAGTGGAGCCAGATACATCAACTACCTGAATCAGTGCATCGCAACGAGCTAGGTCAGACAGGAATTGATTACCTCGACCTTTGCCCTCATGAGCCCCTGGTACCAGACCTGCAACGTCAATAAGAGTGACTGGGACTAGTCTTCGAAACTCAACGCAAGAGCCAGAGTTAGGCTCGCATATACTACCTTTTCTTGTATCGTCCTCATTGGCTGGTTCAAGTCTCCCCGCATCCTCTTTACGTTTTCTTAACTCTGAACAAGCACACTTTGAAGGCAGGGGTAGCCATGCCACGCCAACATTGGGATCTATGGTTGTAAAGGGGTAGTTTGCGATTTCTACTGGGGTCTGTGTCATAGCAGAAAATATTGTCGATTTGCCGACATTTGGCTTGCCGACTAGTCCGATCCGCATGTTTACCACCCGATGCGAGGGGTTTCATATCCTCAAAGTTCGGTAGCTGAGCCTTCCTCTTCAGTCTGTCCTGAGGGAGAAACCTCAGTGTCAAGAGTAGCCCCGCTAGCTAGGATCTTTCTGATTGTTGTTGTTGATGTCAGTGTGTATGATTCAACAGAAATCGATGAGGTTGAGGATGTGTTTACGGATTGGACCAACCTTCCCCTAAATTGACCGCTTATGGAGTTAGTACAATGGAATATGGCACCAACCACTGTCCCGTAGAACATTACTGACCCGACCTTCCTGAGTTCGTCATTTATTGAGGCTCCCTGTTCGGCCATTGACTCTGTGAGAGCCATGTCAGTGAAGTCAGACATCATGGTGATCAATAGGCCGAGGAAGGCCCCCCCAGTCATCATCCAGTAGGCCCACCTGGACCTGTTCTCTGATAATTGATGCCTACCACTGGCTCTTGGGAGGATACTCAGAGCTGCGCCGAGGGAAAGTGGAATCATTACAAGCCAAATCGCCATTAAATCGAGGGACTGTGAAATTCCAGTTAGTTCGTTAACACCTCCGAGAGCGTCTGTCTGTACAAAAAGAGCTCCGATGGCAACTGGGACGAGCATCCATGATCCAAGATTCAGTTCCGCGATACCGGGTGCATCGGGATTCTCGACAAAGGCATCTGAACCCCTGAGAGTCACCAGCATGTTAGCGCTGAATGCGATAATTGGCATTGCGGCTAGGGCCATCAGGAATGATCCAGATATGACATCCCTCGACGTGGCATCGAGTTCGCTTGAGGGCAAGGAGAACAAGTCGGTTACCATCGAAGAGTCCGTTGAGCCCATGGGATTGATAGTGACCAATGCTCCGAATAGTGTGAAAGCCACCAAGGATTTTGACCATAATGGATTCCCTGAACCCACAGATGCCGAGTATAGGGAGACTCCAGCCAGTCCACAGAAAAAGAAGGTCCCTCCTGATAAGTGGAAGAGTAGCCATTGGCCTGTTCCCTCGTCGTATGCGCCACTCACGAACACTGCTAGAATCGCTGCAATATTCCCAATGACTGCGAACAATATCAGCCATCCGGGGAATGGGATATCCTTGGTTGCCTCGGAAACGGTGATTACCATGTTGATTGCAATGGCTATCGAGGCCAAGGAAAGCAATAGATTTGCGACGGGCAGTATTGTAATTCCAAGAATGACGCTATTCTGCGAGCCTATGAACATCAGCAATACGGACAGTGTCCAAAGAAGGGATACCAACGTAGCGTTGGACTCGCTAGCCAAGTTTGTTCCAGATAGCTTTGGTAGGGCGTGCAGAGATGTACCGATAACCGTCATCCCGATAGCTCCGAATAAAGCGGTTAATCTACCTGCGTAAATCAACTCAGATGACTTTGGATTATAGCCCCATGAGCCAAAGCTGTGTAGGGCGGTGGGGTCATGTGTCAGCCAAAGCCCTACGAAGGTGAATGTTGAGGCCGCGAATGTCCAAACGAAACCGTGGATTATCCATGCAGTTGTCGCAGAGCCGGGGCGTCCACTGACGAAATCTATTGCTGGCCCAAGGGCCTTTTCGAGCATGAACATGCTGAGGCTCTTGGATACGTCACTGAATATCCACAGGCCTCTTTTTATCAGTATGAAGAATATAGCCAAGAAGAGCCAGAAGACTGCTAAAGTGGAAATTATGACATCCATGATATCACCTACTCGCTGGTAGCCTCCGCAAGCATGGTCGCGATTATGGAAAACGCACCAAAAATAACGCCGAGGAGGAAGAACCAGATCCCAGAATCGAATACTCCCTCAAACATGGGAAGTACTTCGGATACCACTGGCATATCTCTGCCAGGGAATAAGATACTGTATAGTACAAGGAAAGATAGCATAGTGACGAGTCCAAGCACCAGTACTATTCCAGAGGAAGCTGGCTCTTTCTCACCTTGAATAAACACATCAACAGAACTCGGTACATCGGCAGACATAGACACACACCTCGCAAACGCGACAGAAGCGGACCTAACCAACAGAGATTGCCCCTTAAGCATTAGGCGGGGTGTAATGTCACCAGTACTCAAGGAGCACGGATGCGGTCCAACGGGTTTCCCCTCCTGTGGATACCTGCGCCCAATGGGGTAGGAAGAGTAGCGTCACTCTGAATCTCGGAGTACCATGCCTTCTTGCACTCGCATTCTAACCCTGTGAATTCCCTTAAGTCCCCAGAAACGGAGTACCTCTCAATTGCTGCCACGACTTCTGAATCACACGAGCCACAGTTGTGAGATCCCCTGGTCTTCCCCCCTGCAGTTGGATGTACGATTACCCTACAATCGGTATTGGATACATCAGCATGCGTCCTGACGATCATTTCTACCAATGACCAAAGCCACGGAGGGCGATACTCCCTGTTTCTGAAGAGCCTGTCCACGATTGTACCCCTCTGAATGTTCATTGGATTTATTGATACTTCGTCAGATATCTTGGATACTTCCATTACCCACCTTGAAGTATGTTCTAAGGCGTCTCCCTCGGACATGAATGGTGGCTTGAAAAGGAGATATGTCTTTACTCTCAATGAGTTTTCTCTAAGTAATTCTACAGCTTTGTGCCATTGTCTGATTGAGAAGCCCTTGTTGGCATGAAATCTCAGAACGGTGTTATCATATGCCTCCAAACCTATTGCCACAGTACAACCTGGGTGCCTCTCAGCGACCCATGCCAATTTCTCTTCCGTGCACATTTGTGCCTGAGCTTCGACGACTAGGTGTAGCCCCATCTCGTAGGTCTCCCTCAACACGTGCTCCTGCCACTCAGGGGGGTTCTCTCTATCCTCAAAGAATGTTCCAGATGTGTATACCTTGACCATTCTACATCCCTTGAAATTCTCAGTTCTCTTCTTGGCTTCTTCCCACTGAGAGAACATATCCTCAGATGTAACATCGTCCCTGACATCGTTGAAGTAGCCACAAAATGTGCAACCTGACTTCCACCACCATGCACAGCCCTTAGTTCTGAGGATTACCGTGGCGGCTGTGCAGGGTGACCCATCTGGAAGATTCTCCGGTGTCTTGTATACGGTAACTGGTTTGGAAGCGTCCCATGACTCTCGTGAGGCTACTGATTCAGGAGTATTCTCAGGAGCTTTTACAAGATGGTGGATTTTAACCGGTTTCTCACCATCACCCATCAGACCGCAAGACTGAGTCATGATATTCCCTCTGGGGCCGTACTATTGAACATTGACCGAAGTAGGTGAGCCACAGGTTACCAGATTACGTAGACGACACTAAAGACCAAGTTATTCTCAGAGGGCCATGGCGGGAGGCTTTGGGGGACTTTTGGCCAATTCAGAGACTGTAGAAAGGCTTCTGGACGAGATGGATCCAGCAGATAAGAAATCATTGCAAAGTTGGTACTGGTTTGACTGGGCTAACCAAGCGTTTGCACTTACGGTAATCACGGTAGTCGTTCCGACATTATTGTCCAACATGTTCAATCTAGCGAATGGAGGGAGTGCGGATTATGCTGGGATGACCTTTACAGGAGACAGTTTCTATGCCGTCGTTCTCGGAATATCGAGTGTCTTTGTGGCGATAGTTAGTCCGGTTCTGGGCGCTATAGCTGATAGAATGCCAATCAAGAAGAAGATTTTGAGGGTTTACACAGTAGTGGGAATTCTGTTCACAGGGCTGATGGGTTTAGCTCCTTACATGGATGAAAATTCTTCTTACAAATTCCTCGCAATTTGTCTAATCATGGGCAACATTGGATTCGCAGGGGGCCATGCAATCTACTCAGCTTTTCTACCATACCTCGGTGATAAGAGACTAATGGACCATATTTCTAGCTGGGGATACGCATATGGTTTCCTTGGAGGTTGCATACTCCTAGCAGTCCATCTAGCTGTAGGGCTGAGATTTGGATTTGAAGATCCAGACGTCCAATGTTTTGTTTTTGTAACTAGCGCACTGTGGTGGTTAGGATTCTCGGTTCCAATGTTCCGAAACACCCCTGAACCAGAAATACCCAACCCAACAGAATACCTCAACGTGTTTGAAGCGGTTAAGGACGGGCTGAGTGAGATTAAGAGCACTTTCTCGGAGATTCGAAGATACAAGGTCCTAAGTCTCTTCTTGTGTGGATACCTGCTTTTCTACGATGGTGTAAACGCCATAGCAGGATTGGCGGCGGCATATGCTGATTCGGTTCTGAGGATTGATTTTACCATGAATTTCGTCCTTCTTTTATCCGCAAATATTGTAGCGATACCGATGACAATCATCGGAGCATCACTAGCTAGCAAATATGGGAATAAGAATGTTCTAGGTGGCTCTTTAACCATATTCTGTGTGGTTTCAGTTCTCGGGGTCGGCTTCGCTCCCCTTGAGCTGGGCGACGATCATGAGAGGTATGATTTTCGATATGACTGGGATGAGGACAAAGATGCCTACAAGCTGTCTACCCTCTATGATAGGGGGGTTGATGGGTGGGTCAGTGAATCAGGGGAGGGTGATGAGGATTTCAGGTTGGCTTTCCTTTCATTCATGAAAAATGGAGATGATGAGATTGGCTTATTGGCTCTGGATGATGCTTTCTCTCTTTCGGCTGAGATGATGAATGAGACCAATCACAGGTTCTCATTCTCTTTCAAAGGGGGTCCTTTGGACGGTGATGTCTCCGTTGGAGATGACCATCCTACAATAATTGAGGGTGGTCCGATAGACTGGTGGCCGAATCTCTTGAGAGATAATATTTGGGAGCCTGCTGGAGTCGGCATAAACCTCCAGTGGATCATTTTAGGTATGTCATTTGGGATGGTGATGGGAGTAGCAGGGGCACTCTCAAGGAGTCTTTTCAGCGTTCTAATACCAACCACCAAGACAACTGAGTTCTTCGGGTTTTTCGCCTTCATAGGGAAGGCAGTATCTGTACTGGGTCCTATCGTTTATGCGATTGTAGCCGCTTCAATGGATAGCAGAATGGGTCTTTTGAGTGTTGTAGTACCTATATTGATGGGGATGTGTTTCTTTTTCGTAGTGGATGTTGACGAAGGGATCAGGGTTGCTAAAGAGGTAGATGACGAAGCCATGGGAGTCGTTGAAGAATGAGGGGCTTCACAGTAATTCAAAACGTGCTTACTGCAATAGTTATCCCATTCTTGGCAGTTATTGTGGGAATATCCTCTGTACCCGCAATCTATCTATTTCTCTTTATTCTGGAATCGGGGGGGGTAGAAGCTTCCTCGTTTTCGGAAATTGACTCTGTGTCTTTGTTGGATTTCTTGATTTTCGGAACGGGATTGGGGATGGCAATAATGTCCTGGGGAGTGACTCTGGTAATCCTATCGGGGGCACTGGGAGGACTATTCCGTCCAAGACTAGAGCCTGGCAGGTACCCTCTGCAATCATTCGTAACAATACAATGGGCCTGGTCTATGATATTCCACAGAATTGCCCTGTTCTTCCTGCCATATCTTGTTCCTTCATTCATAGGAAACACGTATTACCGACTCTCGGGGGCTAAATTGGGTAAAGGAGTTCAAATCAATTCTGCACATGTGAACGATGCTGGATCTGTAACTCTCGGAAATGGTGTGGTGCTCGGAGGTGATGCAACCATTAACGCACATCTCACAGAGAAGGGCGAGCTGGTGATGGCTCCTGTCACGGTTGGAGATGGTGCCCTTCTTGGTATGGGTTCAGTTGTGCAACCGGGTTGTACTATCGGAAAAGATGCGATAGTGGCTTCGAGGGCGGTCGTTCCCAAGTGGACCGAGATACCTGCTGGAGAAGTTTGGGCGGGAATACCTGCCAGGTGCATAAGAAGGGCTGATGGGTCTAGGCCAGACTGAAAAATCAGCTACTGTCAGCACTATCTTGGGATTCTTCTTGAGGCTCTGGTTCCTGTGATGAATTTTCGGATGCCGCCTCCTTGACCGCCTCGAGGGTTTCGTCCATCCTCTCCCTGAATGTATCCTGCTTCTCTTGGAACTCTTTGAAGTACTCCATGGCCCTGTCAATCATCTCGAATCTTGTCTCAGTGACCTTCTTTATGTCCTCGAAGATCTTCATATGCTCTACATACCAGTCGTCTCTTGCCTTCAGTTCTGCAGTAGCGGTCTGCAGTGCTTCATCGAGCTCCTCAGCTACGTCGAAAACCCTTCCGAGCCTTGCTTGTTCCCTTGTATACATTTCTTCCATCTTCTCCAACTCTGGCTCTAGGTGCTTGACCCTGGTTCCAGCCTTGGCGGACTCTATCTCGAGATTTCTAATTCTACTGTCCTTCTCGTTAAGGAGCTCTTCCAATCCTTCCTTCTCGATCTCCTTGTCTATAGCTTCCTTCTCCAGAACCTCGATATGCGCCTTCGAGTCATCAAACTCTGATTGCAGTGCCTGATAAGCGACGTAGAGCTTGTCTAAACGTTCCTTTTCCATGGCAAGCTGCTCGGCCAAATCATCCTGTTCGACAGGCATTGTCTCTTCTTCGCTCATGGTTATCCCAAACTGCTGGACTACAGCTTCCCCTTTAACCCCGGCGGAGAGGGGATACTCAAACGAGTGATTAGCCGTATTCATCTAGAAACAGCGGCGACAGTGTTTGCCAACACGGCGGTGAGTCTCTTTGCAGATGGGATGTGGAGCTTCTCATCTGGTCCGTGAGCGTTATTCCCTGGTCCCGAAGCACCTGTGCAGAGGAATTTTGCTTCAGGGTATCTGCCCTGCATCATTGCCATGAATGGAATGGTCCCTCCTATCCAAGTAGCTAAAGGAGGACTATTTGTGAAGTGAGTGGCGGCCTCGGAGATGGCCCTCTTGACTTCCCCTTCTAACGGGGGGGAGTGAAAACCGTTGGCAGAGGAGTCTGGGACGAAGGAGACCTCTGCACCGTAAGGTGGGTCTGACTCTAGGAGCTCCTTCAGAATTGGCTCCAACGAGTCGGCTTCAATCCCTGGAGGAATTCTGAAGCTCAACTTCAGATCAGTATTGGTTCTCAGTACATTACCAGCTACTTGCACTGGGGGTAGGCCATCAGCCCCAATGACGCACATCGATGGCTGCCAATTCATACCGAGAATCATATCCGAGACTCTAGGAGAGACTGGGGTCAGAGAGTCAACAGTGGGGAGTTGCTCCCATAGTGACTCTCCAACAACTGCGGCCAGAGATTCAGCCTTTTCTCTCAATTCCTGAGTTATTTCGACGTGCATCTCTGGGACGAGGACCTCTCCCGTATCCGAATCTTCGACCCTATCCAGTATTTTTCTGGCAATCCTGAATGATGAGGGTATGGAGCCCCCGGACGTGCCTGAGTGAATACCTTCGTGGGACACTTTGATGGAGAGAGTCCCAGAGACGAGGCCTCTCAAGGACTCCGTTATCCAGATGTGATCATAATCTGGCCCGCCACTATCCATTACCACTATCATATTGGGATCGCCAAGATCATCTTCCAGATTTTCCAAGTAAGGGGGGAGGTCGAATGATCCGGATTCCTCGCAGGTCTCTATTAGGAATGAGCACTTTGGGTGAGGGATACCAGATTCCTGAAGAATTTTTAGAGAAGCAAGACAAAGGTATCCACCATATCCGTCATCGATACTACCTCTTCCAAAGAGCCATTCTCCCCTTCTTACCGCGACCAGTGGGCCAAGTCCATCTGACCACAACTCTGACTTCGAGGGTTGCTTGTCTAGATGTGAGTAGAAGATTACCTCCCCCTTACCTGTACCTTCCACCGTAACTAACAGGACCGGGGACCTTCCCTCTATCCTGTGAACGGAGTAGCTTAGGCCTCTGATGCCTTGCATATCAATCCAATTACAGAACAGCTCGATAACATCGTCTAGCTCACCAAGCTCTTCCCAGTCTGGTTCGAACAGTGGGGATAGTGCCTTTATTCCTATGAACTCACTCAGGCTTGGAATAATCGAGTTCTCCCATATTTCCTCACTCATCTCCAAAAGTCGGTCCATGTCATGCGTCATGTACCGTTGTCTGAGGCATCACAAATGGACTCTTCTGTTCTTCGCCCAGCTGAAAGTCAGGTACAATTCAAACACTTGCACTTATATTTGGATATGGGAGCTTCGGAGAGTAGTGCCATTTCGGTCGCAGTTCCCATGGTCTCCTCAATCCGATGTAGACAATCCGAGAAAATTTCTTCAGGGTATTCTACAATCCTTCCAGTGACCCCAACTAGTATTGCAGGCCTAAGGACTTCCCTGTGTGGAAGACCCCTTCTCTTCCTTTCATCCTCAATTGATTTTAGTGCTAGGTAATAGAGCGTCAACTGCATACTGTGATGCTCCAGCATACTCTTCTCGAATTCAGAAGAAGGGTTTAGGCCATCTTCCCCTAAGGATGAGGAAAGTCCCTCATAATCGTCGCTCTGTAGGCCTATCGCTTCCTCCGTTTTTAGATCGATCGGTCTGATGAATTGGCTATCTCCAGACTTCGTACATAGGACCAAATCGATTACCCCATCCATTTCCAGTGAAGCTCTATCGATTGAGGAAAGTGGTTGTGATCCTTCTGGGGTCCATCTCCCCCTGATGATTCCACCCAAATCAATTTCTCTGGACAGATGGAACGGCATCTCAGTCCTCAAACCCTCGACAACGTGCCCTCCCACAATGGAGCCCTCACACATCTCGCCGAGGGGGCCTTTTCTTATTCTACTAAGCACGGAACTAGATATCTCAGAGTATTCCGCTCGATTGGCGTCTGGAGGAAGTATTTCATCGAATACTTGGTTCATCAAATCATGGTCCAGTAGAAGGTCGGGGCTCCTAGTGGTCCAAGATAGTGGAAGATCCGGCTTGGAGTCTTCAGGAGGGCCTGGATTCATCAGTCCTATCTCAAAAATACGATGAATCACCTTTCCTAACAGAGCGGGGTCAATTTCGTTTGTCGTGTATTCGATGTCTTTTGAATCGGAGTGATATTCCGAGGACTTTCCTTTATCCCCCCCTCTGGTATCCATCCAGTACTTCCGAGGGCACTGGTTCAATAAGGTAAGATTGTGGGGTGCAATTCTAACTCTGTTTCTACTATCTGACCTTGGAGAGGATTCGGAATCCCCGAGAATGTTCGCTGTCTCTTTAGTGGCCTGATATGTCCTCTCAATTCGCTGGAGAGGGGTCAGGATGGAGTTTGATGACCCATCAGTTAATTCGAGGCATTCGGGATGATGAAAAATGGGCAATCCACGTAGGATTTCTGATCCGAGCATTCCTGAAATCAGAACCTTTCCAGGGTCTAATTTTCTAGTTCCCTTACTAGTTAACGACGGTCTAACCTTTGCCCCTATATCCTCATCAGCCATCCAGTGAGAGTCATCCTCAAATCTACTCCAGGATCCTTGTCTTAGGGATTCAAGCCACATCTCCCCCAGCTGAGGAACGGGATTTCTATACGTCCAATCGAAGACTAACCCTGTACCATCCTCCCACCTAGTTTGCTTCGGTGAGCCACAAACAATGAGCTTGCTTTCGGCCCTTGTCGCTGCCACATACAATAGTCTCCTTGCCTCAGCATTAGTCCTAGCTAGATGGATTTTCTTTACATGATTCCAAAGAGGGGAGACCGGATCTCCGGTAGGCCAAGGTTTGGGATGTCCGGCGAAAAGATCCGGAGTAACAATAAGTCGTTCTGTTGACTCTATTCTGATGTTAGTTTGTCTTCCTGAAAACACATCTGCCAGAATTACAACCTTGGATTCTAGTCCCTTGGATCCATGTATGGTCATGACACTGACAGCATCAGATTCTGGGGTGTTAATGGCCTCTGTGGCATTATTATCGCCGTCCTTTAGCCTCCTCAGACTATCCGCAATTACCTTTGAGTCGCCACCGAGATCAGAAGCCAGAGTTCTGACCAAATCAATGAATTTCTCTGAGTCTTGTCGAGAGGAGTAATCTGGGTAGGCAACTAACAAATCTGATCTATCCAGTGTCTCCTCTAATGCCTCCACATATGCCCCTCTTGATGAAAGATGATTCCATCTAGAGATCATCCTCTTTTGCCTGCTATTAGATGAAAAGTCCTCTAGCCTAACGAGCATGTTCTCTCCCTTTGCGGAGTCCGAGATGAAACTCTCCAGCATCTGGTCATCGAGGCCAATTAGTGGGGATCTTGCCAGCCACGCCGCATGATGAGCTGATTTGGGCCTAGCCATCAGTTGAAACAGTCCGTGCAGGGCGTGGACTGTGGGACGGTCTAGTAGACTACCCTCCCTATCTGCTTGGGAGGGTATTCCAATATTGGAGAGCTCTCTAACTATGCTGTCTCTCAGCTTACTTCTGCTGGGAAGCAGAATCATTATGTCACTTGGATTTACTGGCTCTTCGGCAGGAATCTCCATCCAGTCCCCTTTTGAGGAAAGGACCCTTGATGGTTTTCCTTGGACCAAGTTCCTTACTCTCATTGCTATCATCATAGCTTGTCTCTCGATTGAGTCCGGCTTTCCGTAACCGAATGAGTCCACTGGAGACGTGAGGTCTTCAGGTGGATCAGAGGCGCCTTCGGTGAGAACTGGGCATATCCATTCAATTGACCCGGGGGACTCAGACTTGTCTTTACACGCCCTGAGAGGCTGTGGCTCCGCATAGAAGTCACCATCTGGGAAGTCTCTGTGCCTACGTGAAAATATATCCTCCCACCAATGATTCATCGCATCAAGGAGCCCCCCCTCGGTCCGATAGTTTACATTGAGTCTGATAAGTCCCTTCCTCCTTCGGGCAACTTCTTGTTCGGATGGTATTTTACCATCGTCTGGTAAATCAAATGGGACCCATTGTGTAGTGTCTGTTCCCGCTCTCTCAGCTAGTCTGGAGGCCTCATTTATCCTGAGAACATGGGCATTTCTGGGGTCTCTGCTACTATCCCTCTTTCTAAGAGGGGGCTCTGCATGCAATTGTGGTATGCTAGAAAATTCGTGTTGATTGATGAGCATCAACTTTCTTGCATACTCGAGAAAACCCACAACTTCGGCTTGTCTAAACGCGTAGATACTTTGCTTGATATCACCAACATAGCATACGGTTGGTTGCCATGGAGTGTCTGGAGGTGAGGATTCGTCCTGCTTGATTCCCCTCTCCCCCCATAGTCTAGAGAGGAGCCTCCATTGCAGAGGTGAGTTGTCTTGAGCTTCGTCTATAATAAAGGCCATGTACCTTCTCCTGATATTTCTCAGAAGCTCGAGCCTTCTTTCTAGATCTAGTCTGATTACTCCTAGATTTGAAGCTGACTCTCCTGCTAGGGCGGGATTTTTTTCTAAAATTGTAATTTCTTCGAATGCCCTACCAATATGATCGTCCCTCCAAGGCTCCTCTCCGATCGAGTCCAGTTCTCTAATTACCGATTGTGGGTAGAATTTTCTGCATACTTCTGGACAATTGGACAGAAGTAAATCTCCTGCAAGTGCCTGTATATCATCGAAATCATGTACTTCAGCTCGCTCTTTCAAGGTCTTCAAGATCCCCTTGAAGCCCAAATGAACTAATCTTAGATCCTCTAGATTTCTAGCCTCCGACTCCAAGGAAAAGTAGAAGTTATCTGGTCTCTCACCAGATGGAGCTCTATCTGGAACGGTTTCGGGCATGGCTGTCAGAGGCTTTTTCCTTGATTCCGGGGAGTTTCGAGTCGGATTCGGGTCAATGAGCATGGCAGTCTGTGCAAAGTGTAGTATCAGTAATCCTTCGGCAGATTCCCAGGCGTTTCTTATCAGTTCGATTTGTGAGATTAGGGAGTTTTTTGTTGATTCCTTGAATTTCTTATCCTTGATTGAGCTCCATGAGTTCACTCCCCTGTGCCAAAAGGAGTCATTCGGAAGGTTGTCCCGTGGGAATATCGTCGGAGATCCGCTTTGGACTGATGTGTGACTGGATGTGCAATCCAGATGATGTGCGAGCCAAATTAGTTTGGCCTCATGGGTGGTGGGAGAATCATTGCATAGGGATATCAGACAGGCCATCCTCGAGTCGTCCTGGATACCGGATCCTACCATCTCGGGCGAGGAAAGAATAGTGTCGCAATACCTCACACTGATTTCCTTCAACCTAGTGTATATTGTATCTATTTGGTAGTTGTCAGCGGACGAAAAAATTCTTTCTTTCAGCAGGATGGGATTGACAGATCCTGAGTCATCAGTTATTGGACCCAATCCCTCGTCGATGAATACAGACTTCTTGACAAGCCCACTGAGAAGTCTTGCGGCCGTCTTCCTGCCCGAGTATGTCCTAGCGATTCTCTCCCTTGCCTCGAGGACATCGAGAGCTATTTCTGAGGGGATTCCAGCATCAACCGCATCCCCGACTCCTGTTATCGAGCTGGGTAGCCTCCAAAGAATGTCAAGTGCGTCCTCGATAAGAAGAATCCTGCTAGCATCCGAAATATTCTCTCTGCTGAGAGCGTCTCCCAGAAGACCTCTAAAAGGCGAGACTAATTGATTGAAGAAAGAGTCTATGGTGCCTATGGGTGCATCCTCCAAGAGAGTCAAGAGCTGTTCAGATAAACTTGGGTTGACTCTCGGATCAGCCCTACCAGAAATGCTTGACGACCCAGTTTTTAGCTTGGATATTTCCTCCCTAAGCCTATGTCTCATTTCATCTGCGGCTTTATTTGTAAATGTCAGTAGCACTACCTCTCCAGGTAAAAGTCCTGGGTGGTCCTTAGGATCTACTGTCTCAGCGGAGGGAGCGAGTAGTGTCCCTCGTGAAATTGGTAGAGGCCTCTCGGGAACTGGGAGAATCCTTGTAGCTCTTTGGTCGCCAGATAGATAGTGTTCTATCACTCTGTCTACAATTGTCTTCGTTTTACCTGTTCCTGCGCCTGCGTCGATGACGATATGTGAGTCTAGATTCAGGGCTAGCCTCTGGGCAGTATTGGGAATCATCAGTAATCATCCTCCATTTTGACCTCACATATGCTACTTACCGGACAGTATCTGCATGATGACTTGGAAGGCGTGGGATGGACTCTCCCTTCTTGGGCCCCTTTGGAGACTCCTAGGGATACAGATAGCCTCTGTGAGAGCCATGCCCTGAATGGGTCACTGGATGGCTCGTTGGACTCATCTGGGAATCTGTGCAGAGACTCAGTAAGTGAGGATATTTCCCCCACTGAGAAATTGGTCGCTTCAGGGAAATAATTTGGGGAGGCCTCTAGGAAATGGCTAGTCTCGTGACCAATAGTGGAAATGCCAGCCCCAACCACCAGATCCCCGGGGTGGCATACTTCCCAAGCCCTAGCGTAAATTGCTAGTTGAAGCTCTTCCAATAGTCCCTTCTTATTCCTATCTGCTGGTTTATTCTCAGAGGTTTTCAGATCTCTGATGATCACTCTTCTACGAGGCTTCCAGTCCTTTCTTGAAGAGACTCTTACTGGTGCTATCTCTCTACTGCCATCTCGATCGACCCATACAGTACCATCTTTATCGAAAGGTATCAAATCTACCCTGTCTATGAAACCATTCACATAAATGGGGGGAAGCTCGACCTGATGGGGGCTGGTGTCAGAGGGTTCCAAGGATATCTGGGTACCTTCGGGCTTACCATCGGATATATCCCATTCAATCGCTATCGGCATGGAATCGGAGAGTTTCAACTCTGAGAGAATTAGTTCACCGATTCTTCCTCCTGGGGGGGTATCTTTTGGGCTTGCTAGCCACGACCTCCACTCGTTACGAGCCATTCCCGTTAGCATTCTGAGCCTGTAAGTAGAAACTCCGTCGGCTCTTTCCAACCATGGTGCTAGTTTGTCCAAACTTCCAAGGGCTCTCTTCATCAGCACCTCAGGAGGAATTTCTGACGTTGATAGGTTGGTTGGAGCCTCACCTTCGAGAGCTTCTGTGATGTCCCTCTCTTTTCTTTCCTCCATAGATAGGATATCACAAATCAAATCATGATGAATCTGATGAAGTAAGTCACCCTGAGTTCTTGGATCAAGGTCTTCACTCTGGACTTCCTCGTCCCTTATTCTGAGTCCCTTGTTCATCCAGCCCCTCCTCGGGCACCTTGCCCATTCCTGAAGTCTGCTTGGTGACCAGCGCTCTACGGTCTGGTTTGTGCCGGAGGAGAATCCATGCCTCTCATCTGAGACTTCAGCCCCTGTCGGTGATGGAGAGAATGGCCTTGGATCTATTGTTGCTGTCTTCTTTCCATTCTCACTTAAAGCTCCAATGACCGGCCAAGTTTGGGCATATCGAGGTTTTTCCGTACCTTTAGGGGCCTTTCTTATGAGATCTTCATAGTTGAATTGAATAATCCTATTCCTGTTCTCAGGCTTTAGGTATCCTCCTTCATCAGCCTTTTTCGGCTGTCTTCTCTCTCTGTCTCTCTGTAGCTCCCTATCCAGTGGTATAGTGACCGAACTTGGATTCAGTGGAAGCTTGTTAGGTGGAAGCATTTCCCTTATTCGTCTACCATCAGTCTGCCTTTGATCCCTGGGGCTGGGATAATCATAATTAGTTCCCTTGAAGGAAATCGGATCTTTGCACATGTGAAGGAGCTCCTCCACCGGAGATGCCAATGGTGATGATTTCTCGGTACTTGGATCTATTAGGATGATCCTTTCACCACAGTTGACAATATGCCTCAGGTGATGTCTCGCATCTCTGATTGGCGTATCCGGCCTCAATAATCCAAATTTATGTCTCTCAGTTTCTCCGATGAAAGGCATTTTTGGGGACTTCAGGTTCCAGGAAGATGAGGATAAATTGGTCAGGATGACTAGATCAGAACTACAACCTAAGGCTGCTTCTGGTGGAAGGATATTCAATCTTGAGTTAATCCCAGACGACTGTAGTGGAAGAGGAGAGTCTCTCAGAATTGATGATATCTCTGCAACCCAATCTTGGCCCCCCTTTGGTGGTTTCTGTCCCATTGAATCCTGTAAGTACCTAAGCTTTGAGTGCTCATTTATTATCGTGCTCACTATGGAGGAGGGAGGTAATGTGTTCCCATCTAGAAATGCCTCCTGAAGGGTTAAATCGAGGCTTTTGATTATCGTTTGTAGCCATTCATCTCCATCGGACGGGGGCGCGGTAACTTCCAGATTCTGGCCAGAAAGGCAACCCCTGGTGAGCTTCTCGTCAGAGAGTATCTTCCTATCAGACTCCTCCAAAAGTGGAGTTAGTGAACAGGCCAGAGATAGTAGCCACCAGTGAGTGGATTCGCGCGACTCGGCGTTATCAGTGATTCTCGAGGTCCTTGAAAGAGCCTCCAACCATCTTCTAAGTGCTCCCTGACCCCCAAGGATATGTTCTGATCTAGCAATGTTAGCCAGTAGTTCAATATCTGGGATTGGACTTAATGAGCCTACTGCTTTTATGTCGGAGTGTACAGAAAATGGATTTAGTGAGTCTTGCAGTGCAATTAGCCGGAGTCTCTCCATTGAGAATGCGTTTGGGCCACTTCCCAGATTGGCCAACTCATGAATCCAATGTCCAATGGGGGATGATGTAATCGGTTGCTTTATTCCGGTGGATGGAATACCGATATTGTGACTCATTTTCTTCCATTTCGCTTGATTCTCTTCAAATGCTGGATCGATTATCATCACTGTAGATTTGCTATCTTCATCCATAACACTCTTTGCAATCTTGATTGCGGCCTCAAATGACTGTTCTTCAGAATTGACTAGTATCCTTTCTATTTCCGGGTCTTCCTTGTCTTTGGATATCCGATGTTTTGGAATCCACCAAGGCAAATCATCTGTTCTTGTTATGGGGTATGTATCTTGTATCTGAGCGCCGTGATGGCCTAATCTGTAGCTTCCCGGGTAGGTAAGTTGGTGAATTGGCTTAATCCGGGACAGTTTGAGGAGTAGTTTGGTGTTAGATCTCGTCATTGAGGGAGCGTGGTCGAGCATTATTATTCCGTCAATATCCAGAAGAGTGAATGGTGTAATTCCCGCCTCTGTGCCATTTATGATTCTAGAGGTTAGGAAATCGGGATGTGTGCCACCGATCTTACCCTCTAATTCCCGAAGTATTTCGGTGAACGAGTTGACCCCCGGGCCTTTCCAAGACTCTACAGCCTGCTCCTCTGAAAGGAAGGAATGCAATTGTGATAGAGCCAAGGTCTTGCCCGGCCCCCATGCCATATTGGGAAGTGGGTTGATTAAAGGGAAGAATAGCTTAGATGCCTTCATTGCGCAGTAGTCGTGTAATATCCTGTGGAATGCAGGATCCAACGCGATCTTCCTAGGAAGTCTGAGATCATTCATTAGGGAGGATTTGAGAGAGTCCAAGGTGTGATGAAGTGTCCTGTCAAAGGCAAATCCGATATCACTCATGCGGGCCATTATCTCCCTCTTACTCTCCTCGTTTGGGTACAGGACTAGAATCTTGGAGTACCCTCCCTCAGATACGGGCCTTGGATCTAAAGCCTGGTTGACTATGTGAGAAAAGAGCCACTCTGGAAATCTTCCAGGAGGTGTCTCTTCGGTGGTGATCGACTCTCTATTCAAGTTCATTCAACGACCTCCTAGCATTTCCCAAGCACTGCGGGGGTTATTCAACCCAACTGTCAGAATTGGCAATTAATGCGTTCTCGGGGGTCTTACGACTGCCATAGCGAATAGTGAGGAGAGTGTCAACATCACACCCGGAGCTGGTAACAAAGTCGCCGGTCCTTCCATTGAAATTATCGACCAATCTAAGAGCATGATGATCTTTAAGTCGTCTCCGTCCCATAGAGTTGGTAAAGTTACATTTGAAGTTCCGTGATTCTCAGTCTCAGATTCCAAGGGTATGGCATCTAGTAGGACGTGTTTGTAATTTTCCAGGTTGTTAAGGCCGTCTGGGTAGTATGATGATTCTTCGACGAGAAGCAACCATGGTTCAATCGAGAGGTCTCCTGTGGTGACGTGATTGCTAATCGAAGATATGTTCCATCCGACCATCAATGAGTACTGAGTTTGTGAAATTTTGAATGTAAGGCTACCGGATAGGGGTGCTGTTGAGCCTCTGGATACTGAGGCAGAGTAGTCATCTAGAAGGGAGTCAGACTTGGGAACCTTGCCCCAATGGAATCTCTCACCATCAACAACCTTGGTGGGCGCATCTCTCGGGGTTAGTCTTAGCGCGGACGCATGGCCATACTTTGATTCCCATCGTTCCTCGGTACTATCATTACCAAATGGGTCAAGAGAGTCATACCAGTAACTATGGTAGTGAATAATCTCTGTGTCCGAGTCGCCTATGGCGTCATTTAGAGTATTTTGAGTCGAAACACAATTAACACACCATGTTGCGGTATACACCTCAACTATTGTTGGCATAGATTCGACATTAGAGATGAATTCTTGTTCGGATAATCCGTTGTTGGAGGTTAAATTCCAATCAATACCGTACCCTAGAACGCCTCCCTCGATTGGGATACCATCTGAGTCGTACCTTGCATGGTCCCAAAAAAGGCCTGTGGCTCCACTCACTTGCACTGGTATGAGTATTATAGCCGCCATTAGTATGGCAAGGACGCTCCTCATGAGCCTTGCTGACAGAAGCCATTATTGAACAGTTGCTCATATTTGTGCTGATTCTAAAGCTTCTATCGTCTTCTGTACATCATTATCTGTGATATGAAGATGTGTGACTATCCTGATTGTGGAGTCATCAATCGTAAGAGTCTTGATTCCTCTGTCTTCCAGTCGTCTCACTAAATTTTCAGAATCCCCCCCCTCGCAACCAACGTAGACCATGTTTGTCTGTACTTGGTTCATATTGACAGTGTAAGAATCCATATCACTAACTGCTGATGCGATTTCTCTCGCCCTAACGTGATCTTGGGATAGTCTGCCGATGTTATTGTCCAGTGCATATATTCCCGCAGCGGCTAAAACTCCTGCTTGACGCATCCCCCCTCCGAACATCTTCCTCCATCTGTGCGCCTTGTAGAGCGTATCTGAAGGGCCAACGAGCACGCTACCGACTGGTGCGCCCAGACCCTTGCTCAGACAAACTGAGATTGTGTCGTAGCCTCTTGCCATCCTTTCAGTGCTCAGTGAAGAAGATACTGATGCATTGAATATCCTAGCACCATCGATGTGAGATTTGCAGTTGTTGTCCTTGGCGACCTTTGCAATCTCATCTAGCTCATCTAACGAATAACAAGTACCTCCTCCTCTGTTGGATGTATTCTCGACACATACCATACTTCCGTTTGGGTAGTGGCCGAGGCTACCATCGCCCTTCCTGATTGCAGATTCTACATCCTTCGGGGACATGATACCATCTTTCCCGGGGACCAGAGCTATGGAACAACCTGAAAGTGCGGCATAACCTCCTCCTTCATACACATAAATATGGCTGTGCCTCTGGGTGATAACTTCGTCACCAGGTTCTGTCTGAGCCCTGATAGCTATTGCGTTTGACATAGTACCCGAGGGCACGAAGAGTGCTTCCTCTTTGCCAAACATCCGTGCCACCCTCTCCTGTAACTCGATGACTGTCTGGTCATCGCCAAGGACATCGTCTCCTACGCTAGCTGCGGACATAGCATCCCTCATCCCGGGTGTTGGCTGAGTTACAGTGTCGCTCCTGAGGTCCACACCGTCACTAGGATAGTGGCGCATAGGGACCCGCAGGCGGGGGCCGCATATCAAACATGGGCGGGTGGAATTCACCCGATCAGTGCCCGGAACTGAAAATTTACATATAAATTATAAGACACTAGATATTATTTTAGTAATCAGGTGTTGTAAATTACACTGGCAAATTCTTGAATGTCTTAAAATAGCGTTTTTTCGGTCTTTTTATGGGACTTAGTTATAAGATATGAGTCATGTGGGCAACTGCTCACTGAGTGAGGAGGAAAAAAAATGGATATAGATATGAACGCAATGAAAGCAGAGATCGGCGGTGCCTTCGCAGTAGCATGGCTCGTGATCGGAATTGGAATGGAATGGGACCTTACCGCGGCCGTCTTGATGGCTGCAGTTTGGATGACATTCTCCGGGGCTCATGTGCTACCAGTGATAACATGGATGCACATAATGACAGGTGACCTTGGCGATACTGAAGGTAACTGGATGCCTAACGGTATGAGATTGCTAGCTCAGGTCGTGGGAGCCGGTTTGGCCATAGCCCTGTTATCAGAAATGGGTGCTCTAGACTCTCCCTGGGAGACTATTCAGCCCGGATTCGAAGCTCCTGATGCGTGGGGTGCAATTACTATGATTGCCGCAGGCGCAATATTCTGGACTATTCACACCAGAGCCGAATCGGCTTGGGTGAGTGGATTTGCCGTCATGGCTCTAGCAGGGATGATGGGGATGTCCTATGATTGGAGTATGGTAGTGGGAGCTGATGCTGATGGAGTTGCAATAATGGCTTCAGGATCCTCGACCACAACTGGTGCTGGTGAAATGGCATCATCTCTATTTAGTGAGGGTCATGAGATAGTTCAGATCGCTCAGGCTTGGGTAGTTGATGGTCTTATGTGCGGTATTGGAGCACTAGTTGCTGTCAAGGTCGATGAGCAATTTAAGTGAGTCTGTAAACCATTACAGAATATTCGTAAGGCGGGCTGGGGGGCTTTCCTCCCAGTCTGCCGATTTCAAATATTCAATAATTATCACTTAACAAGGGGCAGGCTTCTCGTTATTGAGTCGATATCGCTTCTAATTCCGGGACCAATCCCCACTACCGTTATTGTTCCAGGTGGAATCTCTGTGTGTCCCGCGTCCTTTATCATAGAACAAATTATTCCGCTCTCCGCTGCTTCCCCGTAAATCCTCCTGAGGGCCTCCAAATGAGGTGCGGCCACTACAATTTTCCTTGCCCCGTTGCCAAGGTATCTCTTCAGAAGATTTGCATCATTGGAGCTTGCCTTGAGTATGCACTCGGAGACAGCGTGTCCACACTGTGCTGCCATCTTTCCCTTGGAAAGATTCAGATCGGCCCTGGTCACTAAGACCATAGTAAGCTCAGGAGGCGTTTTTGACAGGTTCCACCACCGCCTTACTCTGAGGAGATTGTCTGGTCATTATCTCTGAAAGTGGCACAGAAAGCCATGCAGCAAACACTAGATTTCCTGTAGCATGAACCAAGTCGAATGGAAGACCCACCATTAGGTACACTGGGAAGCTCTCCAGGGGTATGGAGTGAAGGGCGCTAATCGAGACCACCCAGTCAAATGCAAAGCCTGCAACAAAGGCTACGACCCCCACACGTTTGATGGAGATTGTAGTTCCATTTCGGAATATTCCTGACAGCAGGGAGCCGGTTATTCCGACTAAGGACCAAGCTAACGCCTGGTAAAGGGTCCATATTCCGTGACCCAACACTAGATTGGAAGATATTGCAACAACTGATGCGAAAGCTACTGACCTTGATACTCCATAGTGAACTCCGACGAGAAGGACTACGACGGTTACGGGTTGGATGTTGGGTAGAGGATCCAGAAGAATCCTGCCTGATGTAGCGAATAGAGCGAGTAAGGCTAGTATTGCGAGGTCATTTCCAGGTCTGAGAGACTTCCCAGCAATCCACATCGGCCAAGCAACAATACACAATAACGAGAGGTTCAGGAAGAGCGTTTCAATTGGCGATAGTACCACAGCGTGCGCGTCTAACATTGTACCACTCCTACCTCGATAGAAGGGTGCATCTATTCATGATTACGCCTCTAACTCATTCACCATGTTGCTATCTCCCAAGATATTACATCGCCTTGGGACATGGTCAGATCTCCAATTCCGACCATGGAATATTCTCCGTTGTGGCTCAGACTCCAGTAGGCACCATTGAAATCTCCTTGAACCTCATCCACGTTCAGCCCTCCTATGGTGTGGACGAACGGCCCCCAATTGGGATCCATTGTGTATCCGACGGAAAGTAGGCCTCCAGCGACCCTTGTTGCATCCATCATGAAATCCATCCCCTGTTCATATCCCTCGAATCCCCCAACACATGCCCCGGTTGAATTAAGGGCATCGTTTACTCCTATTGTTTCACCGTCTGAATCTATCATAGTCACGCCAGTTGAGAACTCGTGATGGGTATTGCTTTCTGGGAAGAAAATACAGATTACCTGCTTCCCGTCCCACTCAGTTGGTAGGCCGTCATGAGACGACTCGCTGTCACTAACAAATTTAGCCGCCTCATCGTTAACTGAGTCTTGGAGAAATGGCAGTGAGACAACTACTATCACGAGTAAAATAATCGAGGCTGGTTTGATTCGGTCGGACATGGATTCCTAGCGATTGGAAGCCGGTAATTTAACTATGCTAATAAAATTGAGAATCTCGACTAATAGTTTCTATTATTCTACCATCTCTGTGATTTTTTCACGTAGAATTTTACTTACTATCTTGCCATCTGCCGATCCTCCAAGTTTTGCCATGACAACTCCCATGAGAGGGCCCATGGAGGACATTCCCTTTTCATTGACAAGTTCAGATTTCTCTTCTAGAACCTCTTCCACAGCTCTTTCAACTTCATTGCTATCAGCAGGAACGAATCCTCTTAGGGAGGCCTCGGAGGTCATCCATTCGATCATATCTCCTGGTTTGGCTGATTTCGAAGATTTGACAAGTGGATCAATTCCATCCTTTGTTATCACTCCCTCTTCCCTCAAGTGTACCGCCACAGAAAGAGCCGGAATATTGGATATGCCTGACTCTAGCAGAGCACTCGCCCACGCCTTGGCAGGAAGTGATAATTCTCCCTCTATCCCATCAATTAGAATATCATCCATCTCTGCATTGAGGATGGCTTCAGCTTGATTAGGGGATATATCTAGTGTACTGAGCCTCTTCATCCTCTCCTCAGATGATAGGGGGAGATTAGCACATATTTCTTCCCATCTTTCGGTAGTAATCTCTTGAATTGGTATGTCGGTTTCTGGATACATTCTCGCTCCACCGGGGAGAGGCCTTAGGGCACTAGTAGTACCGTCCTCAGGCTGTCCCTTTCTGATGATGACATTCCTCACTTCCTTGGGGATTCTATGATACGCCAGCCTAGATCTGAGGATAACGGCTTCCATCGCGAGTTTTGCCTGCCAATGCGGAGCCACGCAAAAAGCAAAGGCGTCGTCTTCGGAAATCCCCAGGAATTCCTCGATTGCATTGACATCGTTCTCTGAAATACCGTAAGCTGGTAACTCATCGGAGTGGAAAATTCCTGCTACTCCGGCCAATTTTGCCGCACTGGCAAGTTCTCTGCCTAGTCTTGGTAGTTGGGAGCCCTCAGAGTCGAGCTCCTTTGACCCGAGCTTTCCCGAGAACCCGGGTAGCCTGACGGCTAAGGTCGAAGACCCATTGGAAATTGCATCCCTGACGATTTTAGATTCGCAGGCAGAAAGGGGTTCTGCGATATCCTGGATTTCCATCCGTAATCTAGATCTTGCGGCTATAGCGACCCTGTTCTCAATAGTCACCTCTGTATCTTTTCTGTCAGGAGGTAGTGGTGGGAGGTTTGCCTGTTTCCTAAGGAGGTTTGCCATTCGGTACATGTGCAACTGCCTTGCCATCTCAACTCTGATTATCCTGGGTATCCAATCAAGGTCTTGGCACCCCTTGATCTCTACCCTGTCTCCGCAAGCGACGCTGACATTCAGATCCTGTCTTATCGAGCCAAGCCCTCTTCTAACCATCCTGGTATCTCTGAGAAGTGAGCCTAGGGCAAGAGCGGACTGCTTGGCATGCTCAGGACTGGTTATATCTGGGTCCGTTGCAATCTCAACCAAGGGGAGTCCCAATCTATCTAATGTGTATGTGACGATTTCTCCCTCGGATGTAGATCTGGACTGCAATTTTCTAGCTGAGTCCTCTTCCAAGCATATTACCGAGATTCCAACATCCCCTCCTTCAGTCCTTAGATTTCCATTTGTTGACACCAGCGTTGTTCTCTGGAAACCACTGGTGTTTGATCCATCCACAACTGTCTTTCTCATGGGTTGCAGAGAGGGAGCAGGCTTCGCTTCCAACATTGCTGACATCATTAGCACTGCATCTACTGCCTCAGAATCATGGGGCAATGGTGGAGCCTCGTCCAACTCAATGAGTCCAGCATTTGGGGGTTGGACATAAACGAACGTCCTATTTCTTCTCTGTTCGAATCTTGCAGCAACGTCAATTTCACCGCTCTCTCCTTGTGATGCCCTGAGTCTCCTCTCCGAAGTCCTCCATTGTTCTGGAATGTCATCAATTCCAAATTCGTAGAGTTGGCTCGGCATTCGGGAATGTAACTTACCCGTGGCAAGTTGTTGGTGGATCTCCAAACCACACATAAAACCAAGAGCATCAGCATCTAGAGATGAGGGTTTAGAGACGTCCCCCATGGGCTCCATGTAGATAACGAACAGGCTCTCTCTCATAGGGTCAACGGGCAAATCGGTATGTTCCACCTCGTGGAGTGTAAATTTCACCATTGATACTCATAGAAGATATAACATCATCAACCTGTGATTCGACTATTCCGAAATCCCTAGCGCGATTGTATATCAGGGTGATTTCTGCTTCCCCTCCTCTCTCCTCACAAATCTCCCTGATTATCTTTCGAATGCTTTGGTTGATATTTCTCTTGGATGCTGAAAGACCGGATTGGAGCTCTGCCTCGTCTTCAATCCGAGAGTCGTCCCTCCAATGTTTGTAAACAGCCAATGCCACATTGGCATCCGTCTCATCAGCTACCTGCTTTAGGTGCATCCTTGCATGTGCCTCGGTAAGTCTGATTAGAGCCTCAATAGCTCTTGCTGTTATAGGAATAACCCTGTCCTTTTCACTTTCATTCTCGAATGCTCCAGCTGAACGATCTTGTTTGGCAGTATCATTTCTAACACTTACGTAGTACTCCTCTATTGCGAGCTTCGCCTTCTCGTTTAAATTGGGAAAATAATTCCTCTTGGCGAAAGCAACGTATTTTCTTAGGAACTCCATTGTCAGATGCTTCTTCCCATCCACACCAGTGGAGAATATATTATCACCTTCTTCTCGCTCTGTTTCAAAATCAATATCCTGTGACCTGTTTTCGTTGACGGATGAGGTCCTGATATTCAGGATATGGCGGGCTATCTTGGTATCAGTATTGGTCTCAGTTTCATCCCTAATTAGCCATAATAAATCAAATCTGGAGGCTAGGGGATAAGGTAGCCCGGTCTCCTCGAATGACGTCATGATACTCGAGTTTTCATTTCTATTTGAGAATCTTCCACCTTTCGGATTTGCTGCTGCGAGTATTGCGCACCTCGCCGGAAGAGTCGCTGTTATCCCTCCCTTTGCGACATAAATCCTCTGTTGCTCCATGGCAGGGTGCATGCTTCCTTTGTCTTCATTGGATATCTTATCGAACTCGTCAATTGCCGCAAGGCCTCTGTCTGACAGAGGAAGTACTCCTGCCTCCAGAGCAAATCTACCATCTCCAAATGTATCTCTGATTGCTGCCGCCGTCAACCCTGCGCCCGTCGTACCACCGCCAGTTGCGAATTTACCTCTTGGCGAAATGTTTGACATGTAGTTCAATAACTGGGATTTTGCAACTCCCGGATCACCCATCAGCAATATGTGTATATCCCCCCTGAGGTAGTTGTTATCGGATGTCTTCCTTCTGACCCCACCAAATAACTGGAGTACGAGTGATCTTTTTATTAGCCTGAGTTTATCATTGGCAAATATAGAGGGAGCTATCGAGTTTCCCATTAATTGCAATAGGTTATCCGTAGCAGCAACATCCTCAATCTGCGCCCTCTCCTCGTCGCTAATTTTGATTTCAGTGAAGGGTACACTCTCGTGGGTAGAGCTCACCATGTGATAGATTATGTCGAACATAGGGGTTTTCTTGTTCTTCTTTATCTCTGATCTAACAACTGGAATCACATTAGCTGTGATCCTTTGTCCCGGGAGATGCTTGTTCACTAAATCTCCCTCCAGGAGTACTTGTGCCCTCGATGGCTGGGCCCCACTAGGGACATTCTCCGGAAGCTCCTGGATTTCCAACCACTGGTTGTTGATCATCCTAGATATGTTCATTACAAGATTGAATCGTGTTGAGTCGTTTCCTCTGATTGAGGCGCCACATCCTGTATCCGGAGGGCACCTTATCGGCTCAACCAGTTCGCTTTCGTTAGTCTGGTCGATTTGCTGAGTCTCCCCACAATTCTCGCATTGGAAAACTGCAAGATGGATCCTTGGCTTGAGCTGGGACATCTTAGTTACAATTACATCCAAGCTTCTCAGCTTGTCGATGTCCCTGGATCCGATTTCTCTCAAAGGCCGCATGGTGTCCTTTGGTAGGTCTGAGAGTCTGATCATAGCGTCTAGGTCAACACCCCTATCTCTGCATATTTCACTAAGGATTTTATGGCCACTGGAGATAATGAGTCTTGGGCTAATTAGTATTTCTTCAGCAAACTCTGGATCGAACCCTGTAAGCTCATGAAATGATACGTCAATGACTGGGCTAGCGGTTTGTCTGGAAAGTAATAGTGTGATCTCTTGCTCCTTAGCTTCAGAGAGGAAAGTCTTCCATCTAGCTCCAGAATCATGAGTTGCCATTGCCATATTGTAACCGCCGGGCATTCTAGACGAAAAGTCACGGTCTATAACCCAACTGGATGGGGGTTAGGACCCCTGTCTTTCCAGTGGAGCGTTTTCTTGTGTACGGAAGTCTCACATTGATCATCGTCCTTCCACTGGAGTAGTTACTATTTTTCGCCAGTGCATAAAATTCCTCAGAGAGATTGAAATCAATGATTAGGGTACGAGAGTCATGGAACACACACGTTCCGGTAATGACATATTGGTCAGATTAGATCCCGGAGAGGAGATTCATACGTCATTGAAGAAACTAGCAGATGATCTGGGTTTCGATGCAGCGGCCATTACCAGTGGTATTGGGAGGACTCGTGAGAATCAGTATGGCTACATGAATTCCGAGGGAGTCTACAAAAGAAGGCCCCTGGAATCCCCCTCTGAATTGGTGAGCCTATCGGGAAATATTGCACGAACCGAGAGTGGTGAAGCATTCACCCACATACACTGCTGTTGGTCTGATGATGACAACAGTGTTCACGCTGGCCATATGTTCGAATCAACAGTTCATGTCGTAGCTGAGATACATATCAGAGTGATGGACCGTGCTACTATGACGAGGTGCCCTCTTGCCGATCTTGAGCTGTTAGGATTGAAATTTGAATAGGTCGGAGGGTAATTGCATGAGGGTTCTATTCGCGCATGGTTTTGAGGGTGGCCCTGAAGGTTCCAAGCCGACGTACATGAGGGATGTTCTTGGTTGGGATGTAACCTCTCCGGTGATGTCAGATCTGGGTTGGACAATAAAGAATCAGACAGAGGTCCTTTTGAGACTCATTGATGAATGCCGGTGGGATCTTGTAATTGGGTCATCCATGGGAGGATTGGCGGCAGCAAATGCTTCAAGCATGAGGGAGAAATCAGACTTCAAATTATTATTGATCGCTCCTGCATTTGGACTATCTGAAAGTTGGGAGAATCTAACAGACGAGGAATTGGATAGTTGGGAGAAAACAGGAGTAAGGAAATATAGTGGATTTGAATTAGAAATCGATTTGGGATGGAACTTCATGGAGGATGCTAGGGAGATGTCATGGCCCACAATTAGACATCAGACTACGATAATTCATGGTTCAAAGGATGAAATTGTGCCACTGGAAGTATCTAGAAGGGTTTCGGAAGGTTCTGAGTTAGTTGACCTAGTCGTAATCGATGATGGCCATAGAATGAAGGAGTCTCTTTCGCATCTTTCCGATATTGTATCCTCTCTAATGTCCAGTTGACCCTAGGAAGTATTCACCGATCTCGGGGTCCGTTAGTATTTTGTCAGCATCTCCGGTGTGTACAATCTTTCCATTGGAAACAATGTACCCCCTGTCCGATCTGGCTAGAGATAGTCGGGCATTCTGCTCGACTATTAGAACTGTAATCCCCTGATCCCTGAGAGAATCTATCCTTTCGATAATCTGCTGTTGGTATAACGGAGATAAGGCCGCAGTGGGCTCATCCAAAAGTAAGAATTTGGGATCTGATATCAATGCCCGAGAAATTGCCAGCATCTGTCTTTCTCCTCCCGAAAGCGAGGCGGCTAGGTCGTGGACCCTGTCTTTGAGATCGGGGAACATGCCCAATGCCCTCTCTATCCTCTCAGCTAGAGTGATGCTTGGGAGGCTGTTTCCTCCCATCTGGAGATTCTCCAATACCGACAGAGAAGGGAATACATTGTCTACCTGTGGAACATATGCTATGCCCTGATTGACGAGCTGATCTGTCCTCCACCCGGAAACATCTTTCCCTCTGTAGGATACCTCTCCTGAATAGTATGTGGCGATTCCGAAAATTGTCTTAATGAGGGTTGATTTTCCACATCCATTTGGTCCTATTATTGTAACGAATTCTCCCTCGTCTACGTGCATATCGATTCCGTACAGAATCTGTACCGAGCCATAGCCCCCCTCTAGGCCTTTGATATCCAACACTCTACTCATATTTACTCACTCTCCGATGGAGTTACCGCGGCGCCTAGATACGCCTCGATAACATCCTTGTTCGCCCTAACCTCATCAGGAGTTCCTTGCATCAGAACCTCGCCCTCATTCATGACGACTATTCTGTCGACTCCTTGTCGTAGAATGAAGTCCATGTTATGTTCAATGATTAGGATCGAAATTCCTGTTTCATCAACTATCCTTCTCAGATTATTGAATATCTTCATGGCCAAGGGACCAGCTACGCCAGCAACGGGCTCATCAAGAAGGAGAAGCCTTGGACTTCCCATCATCGATCTTCCTATATCGACCAGCTTTGACTGACCGCCTGAAAGCTCGCTAGCAAGATTGTGGGCCATGTGTGGAACCTCAAGCTGGTCCAATGCATCAAAGGCCATGAGTAATCTTTCTTTTTCAGACTCATTTTTTGTAGTGAAGAGGGATCTTATGAATTCGATAGGAGATGATCCGAATTGATTCCTTGGTGGGACCATAAGATTCTCTATGACGGTCATCTCCCTCCACAGGTTTGTGTGCTGGAAAGTCCTAGTCATGCCTTTATTCTGTATTTGATCTGGTCTGAGGTTTGAGATGTCCTCCCCGAACATCTCTATTTCTCCTGAAGTCTGCTGCAGTAATCCGCTAATACAATTGAAAGTAGTGGATTTCCCGCAACCATTCGGGCCAATTAGGCCCACAAACTCTCCTTCCCCAACCTCGAATGAGACGTCTTTAACGGCTACAAGCCCACCGAACTCCTTTCGGAGGCTAATCACCTTCAGGACTGGTTTACTCATTGGAGCTACCTCCTAGTGGTCGAGTCGGCCTCGATGGTACTTCGGGGAGGAGTCCCTTGGAGTTGAACTTGAGTGAGAACAGCATCAAACAACCAATCAGCATCAGTTTGATGTAAACCATATCTGCACTAATCACCCCACCAAAGAATGACTCATCGATAGAGCGTTGGTCCAGTAGTATTGATGCCAAGAAGAAGATTGAAGCCCCCGATGCTCCGATATCGAAAAGCCTGGATGATCTGGTGAGCATGCCAACTAATGCCAATGTCAGGAATATTGTGAATACGTCCCACTGATTTGTCAATATCCATTCGAATAGATTGTCTATTCGGTCTGCTGTAGTGTGCAGAGGCAGATCTGATGATCCCTGAGCCGCAACGAGCACGTTGAATACAAATTCCATTAGAACGATAATGAATGCACCGATCACCATGCCCCTGTTGTTCGATGTCCCACCAATGATGAATGCAGCCCAAACAAGGAATGTTGATCTTGCGGGAGACATGAAGCTGGCATCGAATCCTGTCAGCTTCCATGCCCATAGTGCGCCTGCTAATGCGGCAATTGCCGCCCCCAGAGCTAGACTGGCCGCCTTGTGGGTTAGAATGTCATGACCATGGTGTTGAGCCACATCCTCATCTTCCCTTATCGCCTTTAGGATCCTTCCCCATGGAGAGGCCAGAAGTCTGGAGAGAATGAGCCACACAACAGCCACAGAAAGCAAAGAGATAATCATCAGCATCAGCATATATGGAGCTGGTTCACCAAGGTTCAGTAGCTCTCCGACCTGATAAGCAGGGGTACTGTCTAGTAACACATCGTCCCTACATGCATCTGGACCGGCCCACTGAGTATCTGGTCCAGATTTCTCGGAGCCACAGAACCACCAATCCTCCATGGGTAGTGGATATCCAGAGATCCCTATTGCCGAAGCAACTGGTCCGGCCCTCAAAAGTGGCTCCCCCGCCAATAGGACCCTGACAATCTCACCCAACGAAATTGTAACTATGGCGAAGTAGTCAGTTCTGAGACGGGCAGTTGGATAGGCGAGTAGCCAGCCAAAAACAGCGGCTAGTGCCATCCCAACAAGAGTGGCTTCCAGAATGCCCCAATCATATCCATGCACTCTCTCCGGAGCCGTTAGAATGGATACAGTTATTGCACCTACGGAGACAAAGAAGATAACTCCAAAATTTACCATCCCAGTATATCCGGTATGCAGGTTCAGTGAGAAGGACATCAGAATGAATATTGAAAGGGTAAGGAGGACGTTTGAGACCTGGAGTGTTTTCTTGAATGCAAATGTGTCTGACTCCGCAATCGGAAGCCACGCTAGGAATAAAACTAGGACCAGTAGGAGGCCATAGAATAGCATGTTTGACCCCAGATGGCTTTGTCTTCCATACAGTTGCAAATCTTCCTTGCTGTTTTTAGGTACTTTCAGTTTGTCCATCAGCGAGCCCGAGAGTTCGCTTATTCGATTCGATATGTCGAGCTTACTTCCATATCTTGAGAGTAAATTCTGTAACTTATTTTTCTGGGATCGAACCATTATATCGTGATTTCTATCAAGTTTAGACCATCTCTGACTGATGGATTCGAATGGAGAATAGACTGCTCTGACACCCATCTTGAGGGCCGTAGAAAGGCTTGATTGTGAGTTCTTTTCCTCGTTTCCGGAGACTATCCTAATTCCCTCATAAATCGAATACGCCCAGAGACAGATTATTGCCAATGGCCAAATCAAATCTCCAGTGTCAACTATGAAGTTTACAATGTCAACTTCCATTTTCATCTGACTAAGCCATGATTCTTGCATATCTGACATAGCTCCCGGAATCCACTGTTCGGCTTCGAAAGGAGTTAGGTCGCTGGGGGCCGTATTCTGTTCCAAGAGATGCTCTTCGGTTAGTGGTGAGTCGGATAGAAGGATCTCCCCGTCATTTCTTCCTGTCAACAGATATAGGTTGGATTCAGCAAACTCATTGTCCAGACACGCGTCTGCACATGCCCCGTCTGCGAAGGAGTTCCTTCCCACGAAGTTGCTAAATCTATGGTAAACATAGGAAGATACTGCTATTGCAGTGAAGGTTTGTGCTTTGTGTGACCTGCCCCTCCACCAGTGATGGAGGCCGAAAATACCAGTGGGCAGGATAGCCAGTCCAGTCGCAATTTTGTCATCTCTGGCGGATGCTTCCTTCTTTTTTCTGAGCCTATCAATTTTCCACTTCTCATAGGCGTCTCCTATTCCTTCCGGCATGATCATTAGAATGGCGACGAGGAAGATGTAGGGCATTACCCCGTCCAAAGCGGAGTAGTTTGACCTACCCAGTGGTAACCCAACTCCTATTAGTACTGGTGAGGACAATGCCCTTACGAATCCAACTACGATTGAGCCAATTATGGCACCCGGTATTGAGCCGATTGTACCAAGCACAATTATAGCGAAGGAGGGGAGTAGTAGTGTAAATGCGGTTTCAGGACTGAACCTGAGAGTCATGGCGAAAATGGCGCCACCCATTCCTGAAATTCCAGCCGAAAGGAATGCACTGGACAGATGGACCCTCTCCACATTGATGCCACTACTAGCCGCGAGTTCTGGGTTGTCTGCAACAGCTCTCATTCTTCTACCGAGTCTTGTCTTGTTTAGAAGTAGCATGAGAACAAGGACGGCAGAGAATATGACAAAGGGAACTGCTCCCTTGTAGTATGCGTAATTGGTGGTAGCTTGGGTAACGCAGTCTGCTGTAGTATCGTACAGCTCGTAAGCTGGTTTGGATGCCTCATTTACAATTCTAGACAGGATGGGCTCTCCGGATTCGTCTATGCCTGTTTCCTCGCATGTCCATGAAGTGTATGTCCTTCCGTCTTCCAAAGTCCTTTCACCCAGATTGAGTCTGAGTTTGGTTGTTGGGATCTCCCATCTCAAGCTAGGCATTCTCCAATCTCCCTCAGGCTCGAACATATTTCTTGATGATCCGAATCTTAGGTAGGTTAGAGCACGTAGAATTAACGCAACGCCCAGTGATGCAATCATCATTACTTGTGGGGTAGCTTTGCTCTTTCGGAACCCTCTGTATACCAGCCTATCGATTATTATACCAGCTAGACCAGTAAGTATGAAAGCCAATACTAGCGTGAATATTAGTACGGACCAAGTAAGAACTCCGTCCTTCGTAGTGCTTAGACTCGACATAGGGAAGAAATAGTCGGTCCAGATCATTATCATTGAGAGGTACATTCCAATCATGAACAATTCAGATTGGGCGAAGTTTCCATATCTCTGTACCTTGTAGGTCAGCGTTAGCCCGATGGCTATGGCCAGGTATGTGGATGACCATGTTAGTGTTCCAGTGATTATTGAAACCAGATCAAGAGTGAATGAAGCTCCGGTATCTAGCCCCCGAAGTAGAATGTCCAATGTAACAAATGTAACAATGACCATGAAGACAGGGGACAGTATCAATCCCACGGTTCTGACATTGCTACTTGGAACATCATCGAATAGGACTTTGACTAGAATGAAGCCGGCAGTAATTGACTCAACAATCTGTAGAAGCCAAACTAAGTCGTCTGGAAGGCCCCCTCCAACAAGGATATCTAGAAGATTCAAGACACCTAATCCGTTTGATGTACCTAGAAGATTTGAGTCAATGAACAGAAGTACGGCGATAATTGTTCTCTGTATCCCTCTTGGAAGACTTGAGAGCTTTTCACGAGCTTCATGCAGCATCTACTACACGTACCTTTACCATTTGAAATCAAAGTGTTGGGGCAGTGTGGCGGGACGAGCCCGCCACACTGCTTTACGTTGCCAATCAGACGATTCCGTTGACTGGGTCCCAGTTCCTGGCACAGTCGTATGAGACTGTGTCAGTGGTTGCATCATGAGAGAACTCACCGACGCAGAAGCCAGCTGCTGGAACATCTCCATTCGACATGAATGTGATTGCTCCACTAGCTCCTTCTAGACCATTGCCGGTCCCCATTATTGCCATATCCTTGGTAATACCGGGGGTTGCTAGCTGTGTGAAGGCGGCGAATGCTGTGATGTAAACAGCATCGAATGCCTCAGCGGTGTAGATACCGCCAGCGCAAGCAGGGTTAGCGGCACACTGTGCGGCGAAGACCATGCCCACTGTCGACATTGCGCCACCGGCTGATGGCTTTGTGGCGATAACGCCGTCTACTAGGGACTTGTCGGCCATATCGGCTGCTAGTCCTTCCTCTGCAATCCCGTCTGCTCCGTAGATAGCTCCTGTGAATCCTTGAAGTGCCATCTCCTCAATCAGAGCTGCTCCATCTGCTGCATAGGACACAAGCATGGCTGAGGTACATCCCTCGCTGACCACTGTGCTCACAATGGACGTGAAGTCAGTAGCTGTCTCCTCGTATCCGATCTGTGTGCAGATGTGGCCTGCGTCCATGCTGCCGACGAATGCGTCAGCTAGTCCAGATCCGTATGCATTCGTCATGTGGATAACTGCGACATTGTCTTGCATGTCCGCAGTCATGACATCAGCGACGACCGATCCCTGGAACGCATCGCTTGGGACGACACGGTAGAAGGACGGGTATTGTGTTGCGTCAGAGAGCGCTGGGCTAGTGCTTGCGTAGGACACCTGCGGGATTCCAGCAGCGGAAAGTACCGAGTTGGCGGCCATGGAAGCTCCGGAGCATGCTGCTCCGACTACTCCCCATACGCCTGCATCAACAAGGGTCTGAGCTGCGGATGCGGCCATTGTACCATCACAACCTGAGTCTGCGTAGACTATCTCGAACTGCACTCCCTGACTGTATGCCAGAGTGTTGGCGAGACCCAGCGTGATCTGCGATGCAGCCACGAATCCGTCTGCGTAAACTGCGATTGGTCCAGTGGCGTCGTTCAAGAATCCAATCTTGATTGTAGCTCCGGTCCAAGGTACGTCAGCGACTCCGTCGCCTCCAGCTTCCCACATCCTGTCACAGTTGAAGTACTCTCCAAATGTTGGGACATGGTGGAAGGTACAGACATCATATCCGGATCCTCCGACATCACCGTTGTCTAGGAACGTGTGAGTACCACTGTCTCCAGCGTAATCAACGCCTACCATGGGCACGTGCATGCCCATGTTCTCTCCGTCCTCCATCATTGCTGCGTGACCGAGCATCATTACTGCGTCGTACGCTTCGGAAGTGAAGATTCCAGTCTGGCAGACTGAGTCAGCTGAACAAGCAGCCGCGAAAACGCCTGCACCTGCCGCAGCGGCTCTTGGCCTTGTGACCTCGATTCCATTTGCCGCAGCTGGGTTGGTGTACTCCTCAAGTGCTGCCGATCCAGCCATTCCATCAGCGCTGAAGATTGGTATAGTAGCGCCCATGACTGCCATGGTCTCGACGATCATCGCGCCGTCTGAGGCATATGAACCGAGGAAGACTGAGTCGCATCCTGAATCCATGACTGCTTGTACTGCAGCCTGGAAGTCGGTTGTGGTCTCTTCGTACCCTGACTGTAGGCAGACATTGTCAGCACCTAGGTTAGCTGCGACAGCATCCGCTAGACCCGATCCATATGCGTTTGTCATGTGAACGACAGCGGTGTTGGAAACTCCACTTGCCATGATCATGTCAGCTGCCGCCTGTCCCTGTAGTGCGTCGCTTGGTACAATCCTGTAGAAGTGGGGGTATGCAGTTGCGTCGCTCAGAGCAGGTGATGTGCTCGCGTAGGAGATCATCGGGATTCCTGCTGCTGAGAGGATGGCGTTAGCACCGATCGAAGCACCGGAGCATGCTGCACCGGCTACTGCTACAACACCGGCGTCCACAAGGGACTGGGCTGCTGTACCAGCCATTGTACCGTCACATCCGGAGTCTGCCTCGATAATCTCGAAGACATAGTCGTCACCCATTGCGTTTAGGTCATCCATTGCTGCTCCCCATGCAAAGGTGAATGGAGCGGCGAACTGAGCGATAGGCCCTGTTGCGTCATTCAAGAATCCTAGCTTGATTGTCACGGCTGGCTCTTCCACGACGGGTGGAATGAACATTGGGTTTTCTGCTCCCATGTAGTGTGCTGCGATTTCGTCTGCCACAGCGTGAGCTATGTCAGCGTCGAAGCCTACGACAGCACCGGTGTCATCGTAACTCTCGAATGGAGGGTAGAACGGGTCTGTGCAAAGCCTTAGGCTCCCAGACTCAAGAACTACTGTTAGGTCGCTTCCCTCAGTTGGTACTGGGTAGGAAGTGGCAGTGTCCATTGTGGTATCATCGGCCAGAGTTACAGCTCCATCGAAGTGGGCTCCGTAAATCAGGTCGTACTCACCAGAGTCGACCAGTGCACCAATGGCCATGTTGAGCGCGCCCAATAGCTCCCCGGAGGAATCTCCCTGGACAGCCATACCGAAGTTCTCATCTGAGAAGGTAACCATCAGGGTTCCCTCTAGTGACAGAACGGGTGCGTCACCCATTGCATAGTGTACGTCACCGTTGTTCAAAGCGGCAATTACTGAAGGGAAGTCGTCATACGCACTAATAGTAGCTGCACCTAGGTTATCCTGAGCATACAAATCCGAGGTGGTTCCGGACTGTACGCCTATTGTGGTGCCTGCTACATTCAGGTCTGCGACTTCACTGATGGAAGCGACGCCAGATCCACCGATTACACCCTGGCTACTTGTGTAGTAGGCCCTGGTGAAGTCGACAGCTTGCTCTCGCTCGTCAGTCTTCGTCATCGCCGATATGATGGCGTCGCACATATCGCCGGCATTCAGGTTGGGGATTATGGGGTCCCAAGCGGACTCCACGAAGTCTGCACTAACGTCGCTGGCCATCGAAATGGACCAGTCTGGTGTGTCAACTTCATCGTCCCCACCAAGGCATCCGGCGAAAGCTGCCGCCAGCATGCTCATGGTAAGCATCATTGCAATCATCTTGTTGTTCTTCATAGAAACTCACGTTCCAGTGCCTGCACGACGCAGTATATATGTTATAGAGATTCGCTAAAAAAAGTCAAAAAATCGGGTTTTTTGGAAAAACAGGGCTTAGTCTTATTTTTTATTTGCAGAGATGTAGTGTGGCAGTCCGACCAAGAAAATCATGAACTGGGGGCTTGTGGCTGTGCTGTGAGTGCAAGGCCCATGGACTATGCAAGTAGTGGGGTAGATATCGATCTGGAAGGCAAAGCAGTGGGGGCGCTCGTGGGAGCATTGAGTCTCTCATCCAGACCAAAGGGGAGCATTGGCGCTCCTGTCGATCTTCCCGGGGGTTTTGGTGGCTTAGTTGAGTTTGGGGAAAAGTATCTTGCTTTGGCAACCGACGGTGTTGGTAGTAAGTTGACTGTTGCAAACCAGGTTGGCCATTGGGCTGGTGTTGGTATAGACTGCATGGCGATGAACGTCAATGACTTGCTATGTGTGGGGGCAGAGCCAATTGCGTTCGTGGATTACATAGCCGTTCCAAGGCCAAATCCTGAGGTTCATGCCGCTATCGGAAGAAGCCTAACTGAGGCATGTCGCAGAGCCAGAGTCACTCTAGCAGGGGGGGAAACTGCGAGTCTTCCCGGTATCGTGAATGAGCTTGACCTGTCAGGTACTGCTCTCGGGTGGCTTGATAGGGGATCGGAAATCACGGGCGAAACCCTTCAGGAGGGGGATGTATTGATCGGATTGCCGTCTTCTGGAGTTCATTCCAACGGCTTTTCTTTGGTTCGCAGAGTTGTAGATCATTGTGATGCCTCTTGGGATGATATCGCTCCTTTCAGTGTCGAGGATGGTAGGGTCGAGAGATTTAGGCAAGGGGAGTTGACCCTTGGGGAAGTTTTCTTGAATCCTACACGTATCTATTGTGACCCAATAGTTGATCTGATTCGGGATGGCCCGTGTGATGCTTCGTGCATTCACGCGATATGCCATGTCACAGGTGGTGGGCTATCCAATCTATTACGACTCCATGACTCTCTAGGTTGGCACATTGATTCTCCACTCCCCGTATTGGAAGAGTTCTCATGGATTCAGGAGATGGGTTCGATAGAAATCCGTGAAATGTATCGTACTTTCAACATGGGCATGGGAATGGTCATCGCGGTTTCCAAGGAAGTCTCCGAATCGATTTTGGATTGGATTTCAGAAAGGGTCCCTGGATCGGCTATCGTCGGCAAAGTCACTGATAATGGCAGGGTTGTCACTCATTTAGATCCAGCTGTAAGATTCGATACGTACTGATTAGCAGTCAATACCTTGAGTTATGGGTGCCTCCGACTAGCATGAGTGAGGATGTATCCGAGGATTGGCCGGGTGTCGTCCACAGAGAGGGGAGGACTCTAACGAGGGTATCCATGGCACCGGATTCCAGTAGGTCTGGGCCCGTTTCAAGAAGGGGAGGGGGCGTTTTTCTGAATCCCGCAATGTCCGGAAGTAGAACGAGGAGCGTGCTTCTATTGGACTACGCCATGGAGAGTGGGATGCTAGGGCAAGGAACTGTGTATGCATTGGATGGATTAGCGGCTTCTGGGATACGGGCTAGAAGGTGGTTAAATGAGCTCCCTGCGAACAAGGCGGAGAGATTGGATGTGGCAATTTCTGATTTGGATGAGAATTCTCTTAGCTGGGCAATGAGGAGCCATGATGAGTTTCCTCCGGTACATGGGAAGGGATCCCTGACAAGTTCTGTGGGGGACCTCAGGAAGATAGTTCTGGCACACGGTCGTCACTGGGTGGATATCGATCCCTTCGGCTCCCCTCTTCCGTTTCTGGATGTTTCGCTACAGTCTCTTGCCAGAAGTGGAGTCATCGAAGTTAGCGCTACGGATACAGCCGCTCTGACGGGATCTTCTAGAGGGGCGATGCTTCGTAGATATGGTTCCAGGGTGAGGGTAGATGGATTGGCACACGACTCGGCTCTGAGAGTGATGATGGGGAATCTTGCTAGAGCCGCCGCGAGGCATGATCGTGCCATAGAGCCTTTACTTTCCATTTGGGACTCTCATCACCTAAGAGTTTCTTCCCGGGTAATAAGAAGCAAGGAGGGGGCGAATTTGATGGAGGAAGGACTCGGATGGAGGGTGCATTCCCCTACTGAGGGAGAGGTAGAGTGTTCCGTCGAATACGGATTACATCCGGAGCTTTCAATGGACAGCCTCCCCATGACTTGTTTACTGCCACTTTCGTTCCCTGTTAATCGTAGGGACCCTCGTGTTTCTGGACCGCTATGGGTTGGAAGCCTGGGGGACAAGGGAGCTATGCGTTCAATGACTGAGTCGAAGGCAATGAAGATGTGTGTTGCTGAGTATGAAGATGAGGACATAGCGGGATGGTCAAAGAGGGATTTTGAGATGGAGAAGCGTAGGGTTCTAAGGTCTGTCAGGAATATTGAATCAGAGGGGTCTGTAATCGACGCCGCTCACCATATCTTGGTAGATGATCTATCCAGCTGGTTGGGGATTGGGTCTCCTCCCAGTCCCACGCTTATGGTCGAGGAGCTGAGGAAGATTGGGCATAGAGCCTCCTTGGCCCACTATGGTAAGCCCTCATTCAAAACTGATGCTAGCTGGGACGATATCGTAGATATATCATTGGAGCATCAACCACCGATGTAAGACATCTCGACTCTGTCTGCAATGGATGATTTATGGCTACGGATTTCGGAGTATCTGTCGTCTCTTGATTTCCAGATTTGTTTTATTGTGTTAGAAATTTCAGTATCGTCTTTACCATCCCTCATCAACGACAGGATGTCCAATCCTCTATTGGAAAATAGACACGTGAATAGCTTGCCATCCGAACTTATTCGAGCTCGTGTACACTCGTTGCAGAAGGGCTCAGTTACGCTTGATATTATCCCTACCTCTCCTCCATTGGGTAAGCGATAATTCTTAGAAACATCACTTGGGTTATTTGCAGGGATTTCACTAAGATCGCCTATTGCCTCCCTTATTTCCTCGGCACTTACTACGTCATCCATACTCCATCCATTAGAATTGCCGACATCCATGTATTCTATGAATCGGACTGCTATGTCCCTGTCTGAGAACCTTTCTACTAATTGTAGAATCTCGTCCTCATTGATGTCTCTTTTGACGACCGTATTAATTTTGATTGGTCCGAGGCCAACAGATTCTGCGGCTTCTATTCCAGCCAAAACAGCGGCTACTGTGTGTCCAGAATCGGTTATTGTGGCAAATGTGGATTCATCTAGTGCATCTAAGCTTACAGTGATACGATCCAATCCTGCTGCTGAGAGAGAGGGGGCATAACGGGGCAAAAGAACACCGTTCGTTGTCATTGCCACCTCTACATCTCTCAAAGATAGCATTGAAATCAGTTGGTGGATATTTCTCCGCAGTAAAGGCTCTCCGCCTGTCAATCGAATCTTCTTGACTCCTAGAGAGATGAAAATTCCAGCTAACCTATCTATCTCCTCAAATGTCATTATGTTGTCTTTAGGCATGAATGGGAAGTCCTTCCCGAAAATCTCCTTGGGCATACAGTATGTGCATCTGAAATTACATCTGTCAGTTACTGAAATCCTCAGATCACGCAATGGTCTTCCAAAGGAATCCCTCAAATCTGCGGCCGTCACGATACCTCCAAGGGACGTTTAGTGATAGTGGTACCTGAGCAAGCCTTGAAGAATGACCCAGTGCTACGGTGAGTGAAAGATATGCTGAGTTTCAGTCCCAAGGCTAGGGAAATGCTTGATCAATTCGCTGAAGCCGCTGACGAGATTGATGAGGTGTGCCTTCGGGTTGAGATTACCGGAAGGAGTCGCAATGGCTTCCAATACGATTTGCAATTCATCGAGAGTAAGGATTCCAAAGAAGGGGACCATGAAATCAATGTGGACGGCATGCGTGTGTTCATTGATCCACGGAGTGCCAAGTACATCGACGGGACGACACTTGACTACCAAGAGACACTCATGGGTGGTGGTTTCAGTTTCGACAATCCTAATCCCTTGTGGATGGATGATATATCAAAAGCTGTGGCGGAGATAATTGAAAGTGAGGTCAATCCAGCAGTAGCTTCGCATGGTGGGCACGTGGAGCTAATGGGAGTTGAAGATGGAAAAGCGGTTATCGTATTCGGTGGCGGGTGTCAGGGGTGCGGTATGGCGGATGTGACCCTGAAGCAAGGCGTTGAGAGCATGATTAAGGACAATGTACCATCGATCTCTGAGGTAATTGACGCGACAGATCATTCCGCTGGGGAGAATCCTTTCTACTAATCAGACCATCATTGGGACATCGTCTTCATCGTCTGGACCGGGGGCTGGAAGAGCGGTTGACTGTGCTCTCTCGAAAGCCTCTCTTACTTTCTGCTCTATTTCCTTGGCATCTTCCAGAAGCTCCTGCACTGGTATCTCCATATCCATCAGATCACTCAATCCGTCAATAGCTATCAGCGCCGCTCTGGCATCTGGATACATCGGGTTGCATTCCGCAAGGAGAGCAGTTATCTCAAGTCCCCTTCTTTCGCCCTCAGCGATCAGATAACCGGTTATACCAGAAACAATGCCATTCTGAATCCTATTTATCCCAGCACTATCAAGGGCCTCACGACCTATTGGTTTGGAAGAGACTCCCCAAAGGTCGCTGTCCTCCTTTATTCCAAGGTCGTTACTTATTACACCGTCGACTACGTAGAGCCTCTCGAAACCTCCCTTAGTGAACCATTCCAAGACAGTCTCACCGAAATAGGCGTCATTTTCTGGAGGAAACTGAATCTCTGAGGTGAATACTCCCAGTCCATCACCCTGATAGACTCTGACAGGGTGTTTTGGTACTGAATCATGGATCAACGCTATTGCGGGAAATTTAGGGTGCATTACGGTCCCCATTGGAGACAGATCGAGTGATCTTATGAGGTGCGATGCTGCTATCACCCCTACTGAACCAACGGTGGAGAATCCACATACAGCAATGCCCCCGAGTGTTGAAGGGTCAGCATCGGTATGCAAAACCAGAGGATAAGCATTGTTGGACTCTCCGGACACAGATGCTCCTCTAGGCGGATGCATTTCAATATCTCGTTTCAATCACGTAGGTTCTATTGCTATTAACCTGTGTTACAGAATACGAAGAAAAAATAACTTCAAATAACCCCCTAATCAGCCACATCTGTGGAAGTTCAGGACTCAGGCCCGATGGGACGCATTTTCATCAGGGTGGGATCTGAGGAGATTGATCTTACTGGCAGTGACGAGGAGATGATAACAAATCTTGGTAAAATACTCAAGACGGATACCTGGCAATCCTCTCTTTCAAAGATCAGGAAGGCAAGGGACACAGCAATAGAGGCTGCTACAAGATCTGCTCTAGATGCGAAAATACCAGAGAGGGGGTCTTCATTTGGGCACCTTCTAAGCTCATGCGGAATTCACAAGACGGGGGATGTCATACTTGCATGCATTCACTATCTCAGGTCGGTCGAAAGGGAGTCCAACACCCCTCCTAGGGAAATAAGGAGGCTGATATCTCAGACAGGTAGGTGGACGGAGGAAGAGGTAGAGAAGTGGAACCTCTCTTTGTACATCAATAGAATGATTGAGGGAGGGACAACTGGGCGAGGTAAGGGACCTCTTCTGACGTATCCCGCGAACTCTGAAGAGAAGAATAGATTCGTCATTTTGACCGACGCAGGGCTCGATTATCTCGAAGACCTGTCTATCGGTGAGTAGCATGTCTGAAGAACCCAAAGACTGGTCATACACCTCTCATATAGGCGAAGACCTCAGGGGCGTGGACCTTTCGGGGGCTGATCTAAGGAGGGCTGTTTTTGATAGAGCTGATCTGGAAGGAGCCGATCTCTCTGGAGCAGACTTGAGGAGGGCGTCGTTCAAGGGTGCAAATCTGATGAAGGCCTCATTCGATAACGCAGATATGCGTGATGCGATTTTTCTAAAGGCGAAAATGAACCTATCCAATTTTCAAGGTACCAAGTTAGATGGGGCCGATCTTCGAGGCATAAGGGGGCGGTATGCAATTTGGAGAAATGCGAATTGGTGGGATGCTCGCATGAATGACGATCTAAGGAAGGCACTGACCAAGAAGTGGCCACGAGAAGACGAGTGACTAATTGACTAGCATTTTCTCCGTGAGTGCTTCTCTCATCCAATCAGGCACTGGAATCTTTGACCTGATCTGGTCCATCTCGACACAAACTGTGACTTGATCGGCTGACCAACACAGTACTTCGAACTGATTGCGGAATTCATACTTCCATGTTATCGAGGACTCACCGATATTGACCACTGAAATCTCGCAATTGACCGTATCTCCGTAACAAAGTGGATGATGGAACTCCGCTACACTATGGACCAGAGGAAATCCGATTCCCTCCTCACTTAGGATTTCATTGTAGTGTCTCTTGCAGGAGTATTCCCATGACTCCTCATAGAATCTATGTGCTAAATCCCAAAATCTAGGATAGTACATGATTTTAGCTAAATCGACCATTGGAAAGTCGACTCTCCTGGATGATGAGAAGGGCACGAAATGACGGTATGGGATATGACAAATGTATTTTACCGTCGATGATTGGGTATTAACGGAGGTTGAATATGACTGGAAAAATGACAAAAGTTGGTTTGGCGGCGAGTGCTGTTTCTATTGCTGCATCAATTTACATCTATTTCTCATACAACGGTGGCGATGAAATGCTAGGCATTTTCGTCGGGCTCTGGGCGCCAACACTGATATTGTATGCACAAGAGTTGGACAAATTGAGCGAGTGAGTGGCGGACCCACCGCGATTCGAACACGGGTTACAAGCTCCGCAAGCTCATGTGATATCCAGGCTACACTATGGGTCCAGTGT